>JBDTRK010000046.1:0-25004 GCA_039931685.1 Betaproteobacteria bacterium
TTCCTCCGCGTCCTGAAAGGGTACTCCGACGTGCTGCGCACGTAGGGTATCCGCGGTGAGAGCTATCCTTAGCCAGTACAAATCAAGCGTCGCCCCAGACCTCGCGAGCGGTTTCCACCACCAGCCTCAGTTTGGCAGCCTGACTTTCGCGCGCGATGTCGTTGCCGTGCACCGTGCTGGAGAACCCGCATTGCGGTGAAAGGCAAAGCTGTTCGAGGGGAACGTGGCGCGACGCCTCTTCGATGCGCCGCTTGAGCTCGTCCTTCGATTCCAGTTCACCGACCTTGGTGCTGACCAGCCCTAGCACGACCATCTTGCCTTTCGGCACGAAGCGCAGCGGCGCGAAGCTGCCCGAGCGGGCATCGTCGTATTCCAGGAAATAGCCGTCGACTGCAAGTTCATTGAACAACACTTCGGCCACCGGTTCGTAGCTGCCTTCCGCGGCCCACGCGCTCTTGAAATTGCCGCGGCACAGATGCACGCAAACAGTCATGCCCGCGGGCCGATCGGCGATTGCGGCATTGATCAGGCGTGCGTAACGCCGCGGCAATGCGTCCGGATCGTCGCCGCGCTGGCGCGCGCCTTCGCGCATTTTCGGATCGCACAGGTAGGCAAGGTTGGTGTCGTCCATCTGCAGGTAGCGGCAGCCGGCATCACCAAGCGATTTCAACTCGGTGCGATAACAGCTCGCCACATCGTCGTAAAACGCCGGTTCGAGTTCGGGATAGGCCTGTTTGCTGATGGCGCCGCGACCGCCGCGAAAATGCAGCATGGTCGGCGAGGGAATGGACACCTTCGGGGTCTGCTTGGTCACCGACTTGAGGAATTCGAAATCGGCCAGCTGGATCGGCCGCACGTGCCGCAGCGGGCCGGTCACATGCATGACCGGCGGCGAGAAATCGACATTGCCGCCGGCGCTGCGGAAACTCACCGCGATGCCGCCTTTGGTCTCGACGCCTTGCAGTTGCTCGAGGAAATCGACATGGAAGTAGGTGCGGCGGAATTCGCCGTCGGTGATGCCCTGCAGGCCAAGGTCTTCCTGGAAGCGCACGATGTCGCGGATCGCCGTGTCCTCGACCTTGCGTAACTCGACGGCCGACAGGCCGCCGGCCTTATGTTGTTCCCGCGCATCGAGCAGCGCCTGCGGGCGCAGGAAACTGCCGACGTGGTCGGCACGAAAAGGCGGATGGGTTCGCATGGTCATGGTGGCTATTTGACGCGTTCGAAGCGCTGCACGCGTTTGCCGGTGTCGACGTCGCCGGTAAAGATGTTGCCGTGCGAGTCGATCGCCATGGTATGCAGCCAGTGAAACTCGCCGGCGTTGCGTCCCTGCCTGCCGAAACTGCCGACTTCCTTGCCGGTGGCTCGCAACAGGATGTGGACCTGGTTGTTGGTCCCGTCGGCGATGAACAGGTACGCTTGTCCTGGGTCGGGCGAAAATCCGATGTCCCAGACCGAACCGACGAAGCGCGTGTTGGGGTCCAGTACATGTTCCGCCACAAACGAGCCGTCCTTGCGGAATACCTGGAAGCGATCGTTGGTACGGTCGCAAACGTAAACCAGGCCGTCTCGGGCGATGCGCACGCAGTGGACCGGATTGCGGAATTGTTTTGCCAGCGATGCGCCGGGATCGTATTTGCCGGGATCGGCGTCATCCGGTTTTGCGCCGTACGCCCCCCAGTGGCGCCGGTATGCGCCGGTGTCCGCATCGAACACGACGACGCGCTTGTTGCCATATCCATCAGCCACGTAGAGTTCGCGCGCCGATTCATCGACGATGGCCAGCGCGGGGCGCCCCAGATAGCGTGTGCTGTTGCTGCCCTCGGTGTGGCGCGCTTCGCCGATCTGCTTGATGAATGTGCCGTCGCGGCTGAATTCGAGTACCTGGGCATCGTTGTCCTTGTCGTTGCCGGCGAGCCAGACGTGGTCGTTGGCATCGACGTAAATGCCGTGCTCGCTGCGCGGCCAGTCGAAGCCGCTGCCCTCGCCGCCCCAGGCCTGTACGAGATTGCCTTCCGGATCGAACTCCAGCACCGGCGGCGCGGGGACGCAGCACTTCGACGTGGGAGGCTCGACCGCGGCGCCCTTTTCGTCGTCGGTCAGCGTGCGCGGACGCTGGTAGACCCAGACGTGGTCATGGCGGTCGGTGGCGATGCCGCCGATCTGGCCGAGGATCCAGTTGTTCGGTAGCGGCTTCGGCCAGTATGGGTCGACACGGAACTCGGGAATGTCTCCGGCACGGGCAGACGCCGCTGCAAGCAAAGTCAGGGCGACAAGCACGGCGGCACAGCGCAATTTCTTCATCTCTCCTCCCTCGTTGGGGAAATGCCGGCGGGCCATGTGCCGACGCCTGACAGGCGGATTATGCCGCCAAAGGAAAGGGGCGGGAAAGCGCGCGTTCGCTCCGGACCGGCGTGCGAACCTTATCCGTTCAGCGCAGGCCGCCGCTCTCGATCATGACCGCCATCGGCTTCGCATTGCCGAGGGCCTTCAAGGCCGGCGAGCCTTCCACGGCTTGCAGAAAAACGTCGATTGATTTCCAGTCCGAAGAAGTCGTGGAGTAGGGCACCCATTGCGCCTGGCCGCTGGGTTCGAACATCAGCGTGATGCCGGCAAGCAACCCGGCCTCGCCGTCGCTCGCATCTTTTGCCGTAACCTGCCTGAGCAGGCTCAGTTTGAAGGCGGTTGCGCAACCCTCGGACCAGCCGCCGTAGCGGAACACCAGCGCGTCGGCGGAGGGCGTGCCGCCGACGGCGTCCATGGGCGTAAAGCGGAACCAGTCGACCATGAGCCGGACCATTTCGTCGGCGTTGAGATCGTCTACATTCACGTCCCGCTGGCGCATGTAACCCTGAAGCTGGGTCAGCAAGCCATGCGATGTCAGCACATGCGTTCCCGCGACGACGATCGGCGTGTCGGCGTGTGCGGTCGCCGCAGGCTCTTGCGCAAAAGCAGAGGCCGCGGCAACGAGCATGCATACGGCCAGACTCCGATTGGCCGATTTGCGGGTGAAGGCGTTTCGTCGGCAATGCATTATTTCTGTGTCGCGATTTGCAATCTCAGGTGGCCCGCACGGCAACAGCGTGTGGAACGAGGTAGGCATGATTGCCCCCCCCTGCGTTGCATTACGAAGCAGCGAACCGTTTCAATCTTGCGCCTGTCGACTGCATGGCGCAAGGTGTGGCGCGGAGGGGCGTGAGCGGCGCTCTAGCCGAAGTCCTGGATCAGGTATCCGGGAAAATGCGAACTGCACGCCATGACATGGGTGATCGCATCCCGGTCATATTCATCGTCGGACCGGTAAGTCTCGAAATAAGCGTGCAGCTGTTCGACTCGTCCGGCCATCGCATTCGCAGCCTGCAGGCCGATCGAGACGCCATAATTGGTAAATGCGAACTTGATGTGGCGCTGCCCCGGTTCGCGGCAAAAGTAGCCCTCATCCTGCCACATCCCGTCGAGCATGCGCAGGCATTGAGCCCGTTGGGTCACTGCCCAGTTCTCTTCGGGAAAGAAATGGGTCATCCACAGCATCATGCCCAGGCCCAGATCTTGGGTGATCACCAGTTGCGGTGCGGCGCGGTCGATCAGTTCGCGCACCTCGGCAATCTCATTCGACAGCGCGGGTTCATCGAGCAAGCGGTAAGAGACATAGCCATCGAAGGCATCGAGTGCGCCAAACCCGTATCCCGGATACGGGTTGCCCAGATCCTCGCTCATCTTCCAGATGACGCCGCGCCCCGGGAGGACGAATGCGCCATGAATCTGCTTTGCCAGGTCCACCCCTTCTTGTCTGTAGTCCGGGATGTGGCGGCCAAGCACGCCAAGCCCATAAAGCCACATGGCAAGATAGTGGAAATACTGGCCGTCGCGATCAGGTGCTTCGCCGATGCGAATGCCGCGCGGTCGTCCCAGGACACGATCAACTTCCGCGACCACCCATTCCGCTTCATCCAGATACTGGCGCCTTCCCGTTTCGGCATGCAAAGAGGCCAGCAGAACAACGCCGAATGCGTCCGTCCACAGGTATCGCAGCCCATTCGGCCAGATGCGCTCGGCGCGCATCCACGCCAGCCTCTGTTCGACGTAGCCCAGGTCGTTGCACGCTCCCATGATCTTCGACGGCCCGTCAAAGACCGAATGGATACGTATCTGGAAGCCCGTCGAGTTCCCCGGTCTCGAAGGGCGTGACGGCCGCGGTCTTGTCGAACCAGATGTATTCGTCGAACTGTCGCGGGAGAACGGCCTGGAAATAATGGCTCTGCAGTTCGGTCTCGGGGTGATAGATCACGCCGATGGCGCGCTCCAGCCGGGGTTTCGTCAGGGCACCGACGAGGTGGGAGGACCTGGGGTGCCTGAGCGGCAGCAGGAAATTCGCGCTGCCGGCATCGTGGCACAGGCGCTCGTAACTTTGCGCCAAAGCCGGGCGGACCGTCTTGATTTGCATCGGTCCATCCCAGTCGGAAGCCGCCGCGACCGTTCCGCGGTCGGTGCCGAAACCGATGGAATACACGGCGCTGCCGAATTCCTGCCTGCACAGGTGGCCGATGTTGTACTCCCCGCGCGCAGACATTTCCGTCGCGGCTGAATCGCCGACGTGCGAATTGTGTGCCCAGACGATCGCCTTGTTGTGCGGTCCGTGATATTGCAGCAGGTTCTGCAAGGTGCCGAACATGTGGCTGTCGCGCAGATTCCAGGACGCGCGTGAGCCGTAGTACATGATGCGGTAATACTGTTCGGCGCTCGCGATCAGCTTGGCGTTTTGCACGGCGTCGAGAAAGCGCTCGCCGTCGTGCTCCGCGTAGCGCCGGTGCTTGTGCAGCAGGTCGGACAACATGCTGACCACTTCATGCTCGCAGCTCTGGTAGTTGCCCGTGAGTGCCGCATGGCCATAGGTCGCCGGATCGGCCTGCCACGGTGTCAGGCAGCCGTAGCGCTGGCGCGCGACCCGCGCGGCTTGCGGGTCCACGTCGTCCAGGTAGGTAAGGATGGATCGGATGGAAGTGAACAGGCTGTAGAGGTCGAGGCCGTGAAATGCAACCCGCTTTCCCGGCTCGACGTGCCCATTGCGGGTTCGCAACCAGTCGACGAATTCCCTGACCTCGTGATTGCGCCACATCCAGGTCGGAAAGCGCGCGAACGCCGTCCATTCGGAGGCGGGGTAGGTGGCATGCCGGACATAGTGGTCGATGCGCGCCGCGTCCGGCCAGTCGCCCTCGATGGCGATGAAGGAAAAGTCCTTGCGCTCGATGAGTTCCCGCGAGATGCGTCCACGCATGCGATAGAACTCCGAGGTGCCGTGGGAGGCTTCGCCGAGCAGTACGACACGCGCGTCGCCAATGCGGCGCAGCAGCGGCTCGAGGTCGGCCGAGTCGATCGTATCGAACGGCTCGCAGGAGGCAGCAACGATCTTTTCCGGGGATTGCTCACCGCCGGCCGCGCGTCCGTGGCGGATTGCGGTGGAGGAATCTTCGCTCGGGGCTTCCCAGCCTTCCGCGCCCACCAGCGGGACGAAGCGGACGTCCGCGATGTCCTCGGTCTTATATTGCAACTCCGAAAGCCTGGTCACGCGCACCAGTTCCTGGAAGCGCCGGTCGGCTCCAACCGGAATCACCAACCGTCCACCGATCTTGAGCTGGGACTTCAAGGACTCCGGAACTTCGGGACCGCCGGCCGCAACCACGATCGCGTCGTAGGGCGCGTGTTCATCCCAGCCGCGCGTGCCGTCACCGTGCAGCACGTGCACGTTGCGGTAACCTAGGTCGGACAGCACGGTTGCCGCCTTCTCGGCGAGTTGGCCGATGCGCTCGACCGTATAGACCTCGCCGGCTATCTGCGCCAGGATCGCTGCGGCATAACCCGAACCGGTGCCGATTTCGAGCACCTTCTCTCCGCCGTGCAGCGCCAGCGCTTCCGTCATCAGCGCGACGATATAAGGCTGCGATATCGTTTGTCCCTCTGCGATCGGCAGGGGCGCGTCCTGATAGGCAAATTCGCGAAGGTGCCCTGGCAGGAAAGCCTCCCTCGGGACGGCCCGCATGGCTTGAAGCACCCATTGCGAACGTATGCCACGCGCCGCAACATGATTTTCGACCATCGCGTCGCGTCGCTGCGAAAAATTGATCCCGTTCATATCTCATGCCCTCTCGTCGGTAACCGCGCGTCTTGGAGGCGCTTCTGTCGTAGACCGGTCCCTGCGACGCATGTCCCCTCATCCATTTGACCGGGACGGATGCGCCATATCGATGGCTTTTGCCACTTTCCCTTGCCAGTATCGACACGTAGCGGCAACTCGTATTGACAAGTGTCAAACATTGGGCCTGATCCGGCGGCGGATTCGCAGCGAATAAGCATCCATTCCCGGCGCGTAAGACCCGCTCAGAGTACGGACGTTGATCGAACTCAAACATGCGCGTGGCAGAGGGGCTAACGTAGCGTTATGGAAAAGTCCACAAGGTTCAATGTCCTGTACTTCCTGTTCGCGCTGCTCGGGTTCTGGATGGTGCAGCAGTGGTGGCAGCAGGCGCAAAGCGTCGAAGTCGTGCCTTACAGCCAGTTCGAGGCCATGCTCGCCGACGGACGCATTGCGCAGGTCACTGTCGGTGACAGCCTTATCACAGGCAAACTGAAAATCGCGGACGGGTCGAAGACCACTGTCGCCGCCAATCGGGTGGAGCCCGATGTGGCCGAGCGGCTGTCGAAGTACGGGGTGCCCTATACGCGAGTGCATGAGCCGATGTTGCTGCGCGAAATCCTGTCATGGGTGCTGCCCGCGCTGATCTTCTTCGGTATCTGGTTCCTGCTCGCACGCCGTATGGCGAACCAGCAGGGCGGCCTGGGCGGATTGATGAGCATTGGCAAGAGCCGCGCCAAGGTGTACGTCGAGAAGAGCACCGGCGTCACCTTCGCCGACGTCGCCGGCGTGGACGAAGCGAAGGCCGAGCTGCAGGAAGTGGTCGAGTTCCTGAAGGACCCCAAGCGCTACGGGCGCCTCGGCGCGCGCATCCCGAAGGGTATATTGCTCGTCGGCCCGCCCGGCACCGGCAAGACCTTGCTGGCGCGCGCGGTGGCCGGTGAGGCGGGGGTCGCCTTCTTTTCCATTTCCGGTTCCGAGTTCGTCGAGATGTTCGTCGGCGTCGGCGCGGCGCGTGTGCGCGATCTGTTCGAGCAGGCGCGCGAGAAAGCGCCGGCCATCATCTTCATCGACGAACTGGATGCGCTCGGCCGCGCGCGCGGCAGCTTCGGCCTGGGCGGCCACGACGAGAAGGAGCAGACGCTGAACCAGCTTCTTGCCGAACTGGACGGCTTCGACCCGTCGACCGGCGTGGTGCTGCTTGCCGCAACCAACCGCCCCGAGATTCTCGACGCGGCGCTGCTGCGTGCCGGACGCTTCGACCGCCAGGTGCTGGTCGACCGGCCCGACAAGAAGGGGCGCATCCAGATCCTGCAGGTGCACATCGGCAAGATCCGCCTTGCCGCCGCCGTCTCGCTCGAGCAGATCGCCGGCCTCACGCCCGGATTCTCCGGCGCGGATCTTGCCAACCTCGTGAACGAGGCGGCGCTGCTCGCCGCCCGCCGCGGCGCGGATGCGGTGACGCTCGAGGATTTCACGCAGGCCGTTGAACGCATCGTCGCCGGGCTGGAAAAAAGGAATCGCGTGCTCAATGCGCAGGAGCGCGCCGTCGTCGCGCATCACGAGATGGGCCACGCATTGGTCGCCATGGCGCTGCCGGGTACCGATCCCGTGCACAAAGTGTCCATCATCCCGCGCGGGGTCGGCGCCCTGGGCTACACCATCCAGCGCCCGACCGAAGACCGCTTCCTCATGACGCGCGAGGAACTGGAGAACAAGATGGCGGTGCTGCTCGGCGGTCGCGCCGCGGAGCAGACGATATTCGGCCACCTGTCGACCGGCGCGGCCGACGACCTGGTCAAAGTGACGAACATCGCGCGCAGCATGGCAACGCGCTACGGAATGGTCGGATCGCTGGGCAATATTGCCTATGAGGAGGAGCGCCAGCCCTACCTGCCCGAAATCGCACCCCAGGCGGCGAGAGGCTACAGCGAACAGACCGCCCACGAAATCGACGTCGCTGTGCGCGAAATCGTCAAGACGGCCTACGACAACGCGCTCGCAATCCTGTCGCGCGAGAGGACGGTACTGGAACGCGGCGCCGCACTCCTGCTGCAGAAGGAAACGCTGGGAGCGGAAGAACTCGCTGAATTGCGCCGCGGTTTACGCCAGGCCTGACGCTGGCAGTTCGGCGGCCCGCCCGCCGTTCCGGCGCCGCCGCTCGAAGCGCCGGTTCAAAGTTGGCCGGTTCGCCCGACGCGATGCGCTCATGCCAGCGATTCGGCCAGGCCCTTCATATCGGAAACCACGATGTCCGGCTGGTGTGGCGTGATGCCGAACGGCCGCGCGCGCCGGTCGATGAAGGCCGTGCGCATGCCCGCCGCCTTGGCCCCGATGCAATCGAAAGCGTGGTTGGCGACGAACAGGACTTCGTCCATGCGCGCGTCCATGAGCTGCGCCGCCTTGGTGTAGGTCGTCACGTGCGGTTTGAATGAACCGGCGGCAGCAACCGAAATCACCGCGTCGAAGGCAATCCCGTGAAACGGTTTGGCCGCTTCCAGCATGTCCGGGTCGCCGTTGGAAAGCACCGCGATCTTGTAGCGGGCTTTCAGTCGTGCCAGAGCTTCAGGCACATCGGGAAAGGGTTTGAGGCGTTCGATCTGCGCCACCAGGAAGCGGACTTCCTCCATCGTGTACGCAATGCCGGCTCGTTCGAGCGTGTAGGCGACGGCGCGGTGGCCGATCTCCCGGTAAGGCGTGTGCTCCCTGTGCAGGAGCGCGTCGATCATCGAGTTCTCGAAATGCGTGCGCCGCCACCAGGTCACGAACGCATCCGCTTTGCCCGTCCAGCCCTTGTTCTTGAGATAGGGCGTGACGACCTCCGTCAGGCCTTTCTGCATGTCCACCACGGTGCCGTACTGGTCGAACATGCAGACCTTGATGCTCGCCTTCAGTGTTTCCGCGATCATCGCAGTTTCTCGCCTGTGCGTTTTACGCCGCGCGCGCGTGCACCTTGTCGTACGCCGCCAGCAGCTTGCTGTGCATTTCGCAACCGTCAAGCATCAGCCCGGGCGCGGAGATGCCCATGAAGCGGTCGGTCCGCGCGATGAGCGCCTGCGCCCGTGCGACAGCCTCGGCACCGTACAGTTGGCGCAATGCATCCAGATAAGGTCCGGTCTCTCCCATGGCGGCCAGGTTGATCAGATTTTCTACGCAGGCGTACACGCGGCGACGCTGCGGGTTGAGCTGGGCGAAGTGCTTGATCCAGTCGCAACCCTCAAGCGTGGCGGCTTCATCGCCGATGGCCAGCGCCAGCAGGGTCTTGAGTTCGCCCACGCGCAGGTCGCTCCAGAACGATCCGGCGTCGGCGGCCAGGCCGATCGCAGCCGCCACCGGACGCTGGTCTGCAAGCGTGGATTCATTCAGGGTGTCGAGCAGGTCGGAACATTCGTCGTCGTCCAGGTCGGGCAGATTCAGGATCGCTTCGCGCATGGCATTGCCCACGCTGTTGTTGTCGAATTCCAGATCGTCCACCGGATAGATCTCGGACATGCCCGGCACCAGGATGCGGCAGGCATAGACGCCAAGATGGGTGAAGTCGGCAATATAGATGTCGCGCTTGTCGCGGTGAATGCGATCGATGGCCCAGGCGTAGTCCTCGGCGGTGGTGTTGCCGAAGTTCCAGTCGCAAAACGCGTAGTCGGACACGTCGCCCAGGAATTGCCAGTGGATGACGCCGCTGGAGTCGACGAAATGGATTTCGATGTTGGTCGAACTGGCCGCTTCTTCGAGGTCGAATCCCGGTGGCGGAAAGCCCGCCAGTGCGTCGAGCGCGCGGCCCTGCAACAGTTCGGTCAGCGCGCGCTCCAGCGCAACCTCGAAACGCGGATGCGCGCCGAAGCTGGCAAAGCAACCCTGGTCTTCGGGATGCAGCAGGGTCACGTTCATCACCGGGTACTGGCCGCCGAGCGAGGCGTCCTTGACCAGGATGCCGAAGCCCGCCGCGCGCAGCGCGGCGATGCCGGCAGCGATGCGCGGGTAGCGCGCGATAACCGCTTCGGGCACGTCGGGCAGGCAGATGCCTTCGCCGATGATGCGCGCCTTGATGTGGCGCTCGAAGATTTCCGACAAGGCCTGGGTGCGCGCTTCATCGCGGGTGTTGCCCGCCGACATGCCGTTGCTCACATACAGGTTGCCGATGATGTTGACAGGAATATAGGTGACCGCACCGTCGCGCTCGCGCACGTAGGGAATGGCGCAAATGCCGCGCTCGGTGTTGCCGGAGTTGAACTCGACCAGGTTGGCCGCATCGATGTTGCCGTTGGGGTTGTAGAAGCGGTTCAGTTCGGGATTCAGCAATTGCGCAGGCCAGCTGCCGTCCTTGCCCGGCTGGAACCAGCGTTCCTGCGGGTAATGCACATAAGGCAAGCCGGCCACGCGCGGCCCAAGGTAATAGTGCGTCCAGAAATAATTGGTCGACAGGCGCTCGAAGAATTCTCCCAGCGCGCTGGCCAGGCACGCCAGCCGCGTGCCGCCCTTGCCGTTGGAAAACAGCAGCGGGCAGTCGCGATCGCGGATGTGAACCGACCAGATGCCGTCCACCGGATTGAGCCAGGAGCGCTCCTCGATGTGAAAGCCCCGCGTCTGCAGCTTGGCCTGCATGGTGTCGATGGTGGACTCGAGCGAGGCGTCCTTGCCTGGAATAAAGCTTTCAGTTTTCATGGCCGACAGCATACCCGTTTCCCGGTATTGCCTTACGCAAGCGCCCCTATGCCGCCCTGAAGGGCCGCGTCGACCCTCACAGAGCGAAGAGGAGGGTGAGCATCGCCTGTGGGCGGAACGGCAGAAGTAAACCTTTGCGCCGGCGCAGGCGATCGTACCTGTGCAATTCGGGCAGTACCTGGAATATCGGCGGAACCCTGACGGTCTTCAACAGGCGGACTGACAACGGCGGAATCGCTTTTGTCGGCATGATCCCGTTGGTCACCTGTGACTTCGGCCGCTTCAAGCTTAACGCCGTGCATTTGGCGAAGGTCGCAAGGTACAACGAGATCGTGGCCTTCGCCTTCTATATCGGCATTCCGTTTGGGCTATAGGGGTTCGAGAGTAGACCCTGCGGAAAAGTCAATCTGTCCTGTGAGTCCCGTGGTGGATTCTTCATATCGGAGTACATCGGTGGCCCCGTACTCGCGAATTCGCACAGCTTTCATCGTGCCTCCTGTTTAGGGGGGGCAGGCAACGGAATCAAACGAGTTGCGGCAATCGGCGGGCGAATTCTCGCAATGCGCCGATCCCGCTGGCATCAGCGCGCGCCTGCCAGTCGCCCAGTTGTACAAGCAACTGATCGGTTGAGGCCGTGGACGGACTGGAGAGCTCGCTCAACTCCTGTCGCATCGAATAGACCATTTGAAGCAGCCTGTCCTCGCGCACCGCCGCGTCAAGCATCATCGGACGGCGCTCCTGGCGGTCCCAGGTATACAGACGCAGCCAGCGACGCACATTGCGGATCGAGGGCGCGTCGAACGCCCGGCCGCCTGCCGTAGCGTTGCGCCGTACCCGGGCGATCTGCTGCCGGCAGGTATCCCTGACAAGGCCCGTGTACTGCGCGAGTATGTAGTGGCGGTGGGTGATGATCGCCCTCACGGTGTCGGCGTCGCAGTGCGTCTTGTGGAGGGAGAAAGCGGGGGTCGGTGCGGTCCTTCTTACGCTGGCCAGGCCGAGCGCGTCGAGAATGCGAATGTACATCCAGCCCACATCGAATTCGTACCACATGCTCGACAGCTTCGCCGAGGTCGGGTAAGCATGATGGTTGTTGTGGAACTCCTCGCCCCCGATCAGGATCCCCAAGGGGAAAAGATTGGTGCTGGCGTCCTCGACGGCATAATTGCGGTAACCCCAGTAGTGCCCAAGCCCGTTGATTACGCCTGCGGCCCAGAACGGGATCCAGGCCATCTGTACGCCGTAGATCAGGCTGCCCGGGCCGATCCCGAATGCCGCTATATCGATGAATCCGATGAGAACGATGCCGCCCATCGGAAAGCGCCCGTAGAGATTGGTCTCGATCCAGTCGTTTGGCGTACCGTGGCCATATTTTGCGATGGTGTCGCGATTGCGCGTTTCGGCCGCGTAGAGCAAAACCCCACCCCAGAGCAACCGTGCGATGCCCAGGAATTGCGGGCTGTGCGGATCTTCCGCCGTTTCGGTCGTTGCATGATGCTTGCGGTGGACGGATACCCAGTCTCGGGTGACCATGCCGGTCGTGAGCCAGAGCCAGAAGCGGAAAAAATGACTGACGCTCGGGTGAAGATCCAGCGCGCGATGGGTCTGATGGCGATGAAGATATATCGTGACCGACACGATCGTGAGGTGGGTCATCGCCAGCGCGATCAATCCGTATCCCCACCACTGCACATCGAGCATGATTGCCTCAGGCCGGGCGAGCGGCGGATAGCATGGCGGCTCCGGGTGCGAATTGCCCCGGCCCATCGCGAGTCCCGCCAACCTGGCCGTTGCCGAAGTGCCGACAAGACACCACGCCCGGCAGGACCGGCAGAGCAAAGCAGGGCGCCATTCGCGGTCCCATGCCTGAATCCCCCATTTGGCCTTTTATAACGCAAAACGCCGAACAGGTGTTGCCACCATCCGGGACTCGCTGAATTATTGCCCCCGGCCCGCGTTGTTTCTGTGCGCTAGCGCACATAATGGCGGGAGCATCCGACGGATTTCGTCGGACGGGGCCCTTACGGGCGCCGACCCTTACTTGGGAAAGTGCCGCCTGACTTTCGCTGCAATTTGCGGATCGGTCATCTTGTCGGCGCTTTCGATGCCGACGATGCGTGCGTCGAGGCGGTTTCTTTCCAGACGTTGTCTCAGTTCGCCCTTGGCCTCACCGGGACCGAATATCAGGATGGAATCCGCGTCACGGATATTCGCGACGACTGCGTCGTAATAGATGTTGAGATGCTCGTTGAACGCCCCCTGACGCCGATCGTCTGCCGGTACCTGGCCGGGTACATGGGCGCCGTCGGGGGACGAATCGCCGGAGCGGCGGCGCTGCTTTTCGACGTTCGAGATGATCAGCGCCATCTCGTCCCCGCGATCCGTCAGATGCATGATGACGGCGTTCCTGTGATCGATCCACAGCCCCACTTTCGTGTCCATCGATTTCCCCTTTGCCCATGAATCGCAACCGGTGCTTGATGCGTTGGACCGCGCCGCACCGTATTCATTTCCCAAATGGCGTTTCCCGGCTGCTTATTTTTTGCAGCGAGCAGAGGAGAAGTGGAAGCAGCGACGACGAATCCAGATCGTCAGGGGCCAGGCCGGTGCGAGCGGGCGGCCCCAGCCCTAGAGGAGGTCTATGCCGAAGCGGCGGACGGCGAGCGCGAACAGGCCGAAGCACGCGACCGTGATGACGACGCAGGCCAGCAGTGTTAACCAGAAGCCGAGGCGTGGAAGCAGAGCAGGGAAGGCAAGGAACATGGGCAACGTCGGCACCACATACCAGAATGTATACCAGGCATGATTCGCGATCTTCTCCTGGGGTTGCTTTTCCACATAGAGCCAGATCAAAGCCAGGATCGTCACGAGCGGCAGCGCAGCAACAAAGCCGCCGAGTTTGTCGCTGCGCTTGGCGAGTTCCGAGACAAGCACGACAACGGCGGCAGTCAGAAAATATTTTGTGATGATCCAGACCATGTCTACTCCTTAATCATTTAGCGATGCAATCCGGCAGGGTCTGTTACGTCCGATGCCGACTTGTACAACGCCTTCAATATACCAATCCCTTTCCCGTTTTTTCGGCCGTCGCTCATATTCAGCGTCAGGCGGTATTGTGGCCACTCCCGCGTCGATCACTGACATTCTGCGCGACCTCGATTGCTGAGAGTTCGTCAGGGCTTTCTGCCGGTTTCCCGACAACCGCAAATAGCTTCAGGAACAGAGGGTTTTCACCCGGTACCGGGTGCCACTTTCTCGACACTCCCGGCTGGCACATCCCGTGCGACGTTCAGGCTGCGCACTGGGCGCGATTCCAATGAGGTGCCAGGATGGGAAAGTTCCGGAATGACGATGCCCCCGAACGCCTGAGGCAGGTCTGGCTGGCCTATGAATATCCGGGCCGGATGGTGCTTCGCGACTTCGCGCGCCTGAGGCGGTGGCTCAAGCGCGCCTATGCCGCCCTGATGGGCAGTAATGGATCTTTACAGAGCGAAGAGGACAGCGAGAATCACCTGTGGGCGGAACGGCGGAAATAGGAACCATGGACACGGCGGATCAGCCCTGGATAGTTCCGGCAATTCGATTCTTGCCGCCGTATTCCTGATAGGCGTCCATTGGCGGGGCGCGAGTATTCCGGATTTTTCGTGGGTTTATGTACGCCAACGCACGGGCAAAGGTCTGTGAAGCGCGCATCCTCACCTTCCCATCTCAGGCCAGGCGCCTCACCGACCTCCAATAACGCGTGACAACTACAGAGTTGCCCCGCCCGGGAAGGCGACGGCGACACCATGACTCACCATGTACTTTGGGCACTACGGACCGCTTTCGTCCTTATGGCATCGAGCTGGCTCGCCGCAGCGGCTGCGGGCGACGAAGGTAGCGGCGATTTGGCCGGCGGTGCCGATGCGACAGGACATTCATCGCAACGCAACGCACCGGCGGATTTCTGGCTTAACCTGCATGGCCTCGATTTGAACGTATACGGGCTTTCGTATCACCCCGATCGCGAGGGTGTTCGCCGCAAGAACCTGGACAACCAGGTCAATCCCGGGCTCGGCCTTCACTACCCGTTGGCCGAATCCGCACGAGGCACCATGTTTTCCGAAGTGGGCGCGTTCGAGGATTCGGGACGAAACTGGGCGAAGTTCGCAGCACTGGGTTACCAGTTCAAACTGAGCAGCCAGTGGAAGATCGGCGGCGCCGTTGCGGTCATGAATAGCAGGACCTACAACGGCGGTACGACTTTTGTCGGCCTGATCCCGCTGGTTACCTGGGACGTTGGCCTCATCAAGATCAACGCAACGTATTTGCCGAGAATTCCCGGATACGTCGAGTTCGCTGCCTTCGCCTTCTATCTCAGCGTTCCGATCGTGCGATAGCCTGGGGCGGGAACCGCGCCAGCGGTTACGGTCGATTCTGTATGCGTGCAATCGCGCGGGTGGGCGGCTGTAGTACCGGCGCATTCGGGGTCACGCCTTATCTTTTATCTCCCTACGAGACGTAGTGGGGTTTAATGGTTCTTTTGTGCGAGCGAAATGGACAAAAGGCAAGGCCCGACATCATCGTTTTTCTCTGTTACCTTTGCTTTATGAGAGGAGTCCATGGACGAAGGGTTAGCCGTCACTGCCTTGCCTGAAATCGAGTGCGTTCGACTGGCTCCGGACTCCTGGCTACCACCACCTTGAAGGACATTGGAAGCGTAATCCCCGTTTCCCCAGCATACATGCGCGCACGACGTTCGAAGGCGGCGCGAATGCGCTCAACAACTTCCGGTGGCTGGGAGTGAATCAAGGCCGACGTGCGCAGATGTATGCTGGGGCCGGTCCGACCCCTATCCCTATCCCATCCCGGCGTCCGCGCGCCATCAGGCGGCCTGGGTAATGATGCTCTTCAAGCGTTTCAGTTTTGGAGAGACTACGGGCACCGTAAGCATGGTGCTCGCGACGGCCATCAGCAGCAGTGCCGTGAACGTGTCGCTGGTGATGATGTCCTTGTCCAGGAGAATATTGGAGAAGATGATCATGATCAGCGCCTTCGTCTGCAGCAGCCAACCGATGATCGACGCCTCGCCCGGCTCCCATTTGAGGACCTTCCCCGCGATCTGAACGCCGAGCAACTTGCCCGCGACCGAAGCGAAGAGCAACGCGGCCGCCGCGATGAACACCGCTTCGCCGCCCACGTTCCAATTGGTTCTCAAGCCCGTGCTCAGGAAGAAAACCGGCATCACGACCAACAGCACATGGTGGCGCAGCAGGTCCATCTGCTTTTGGTCGAACCAATCGCCATCCACGACGACCCCCGCGAGGAACGCCCCGACCATGAAATGCAGCCCGGACCAATCCGCGCCAAAAGCGCACGCCGCAAGCCAGATCAGACCCACATACCAGCGGTCCTTCGCCGGGAGCCTAACCATCAGCTTGCGAAATCCGTAACTGCAAAACGCGAAGGCAAACAGAAATGCACCCTGCATACCGATGCGTTGCCAGTCCATCAGGATCAAGGCCAGCACGCCCCAGATGGCGATGTCGTCCAGACTCGCATAGCGCAGGATGCGTTGCCCGATAGCTTGCCGCAGGATCTCAAGCTTCTCCATCAGCAGAATCAGGATCGGAAGCGCGGTGACGGCACAGGCCATGCCTACTCCGAGGACGAATTGCCACGTCATCGCCTTGGGACCAACCCAGCCGCCGCGCGTCAACATGCCCGCAGCCACGATACTGCCCAACAGCAGCGGCGTGGCAAGGGCGAGACCAGCGGTGATGGTGCTTTCCCGGCGACGCGCCCAGGCCTTCTTCAGGTCCAGTTCGATGCCGGCGATCCACACGAATATCATCACCGCCCACCACGCAATGCCGTTCAACGACTGGACGACTGGCTGGGTAAAGATGAAGGCGTAGTAATCCGGAAAAATACCCCCCAAAATGCCTGGGCCCAGCAAAATTCCGGTGATGATTTGCACGACCACGAGGGGGGCATAGTAGTCGGTCTTGCCCATGCGCCAGATCAGATACGGGAAGGTGAAGATGATCCCGATGGCGATCAGGAATAGCTCCGTGGTACTCAAAATGGTATGCATGGAGTGCGCTGCGAGGCCCAACGACCGAATTCAGCCGCGCCGCCAGACGTCGGCTGGAATGATTGGTTGGGTGGCCTATCTTCCCTGTCGCTCACTCAACGATCTTCCAATAGGAGTCCTTGCGGATCACCTTCCCGCCTCGGAATTCGTAGTGATCACTCCCGCGAACCTCCACCTTGCGGCCATCCTTCGTCGTACCAGTCAGCAACCACTCTGATACGCCCATACGACCCGATACCCAGTGCCGATCGTCGCCATAGTGCACGTCGGGGGTCGCTTCGAATCTCATCGACAACCCCTTACGCACGGCGTCCTTTCCGGTGAAGCGAGTGCCCCACGGTTTGTTGCCCCTCGGCATATCCAGCGAAGCGTCCTCGGCAAAGTGAACCATGATCCTGTCCAGGTCGTGTGCATTGAATGCCGCGCTCAACTCGAGAAGCAATTGATAGTTGCCCTGTTCCTCGTCAGTCATGATCGCGCTCCCTGGGGATTCCGCAAAAACCGGGGCCGATACTGAAAGCAGAAAAAATGCCGCTACCGCATTCGTGCGACAGATCATGGTTTCCTCCTCCCATCGGTGTGTTGCACCACGCAATCCCTGGCAGCGGGTGGGTCAGCGGGGCTCCAACTTCTTTTCGCGACGGCATGCGAGCCGCCCAACGTGGTGGTGAACGGCGGGCCAACACATTTCTCAACAATGCGGCTGCGCTCGCGGCCCGTCCGTTCGACCTGAAGTTAGAGATGGCGATTTCGCTCTCAGCGCAGGGTTACATAGACACGGTAGAACAAAACTGCCAGACAATAAATCCAGAAATAACCCCAGCGCAACATATGCAGGTCTAGCGTAGTTGCCTTCATCGCGTTACGTAATCTCAGTGCTCGCCCGAGCACCGCTGCCCAATAGACGGCTAGCGCTACCAGCGAGACAGGTATCGAGTCCGGATATTTTCGCAGGGAAACTGCTACCCCAACCAAAATGACCTGCAATCCAATGGAGTGCAAAAGGGCGTTTCGAAGCGCCACGGTCCTCTCGCGGCTGCGTACGACCGGAGTCTCGGCTGTTTGATGCATCTCTAACGGCGCCCATGAGTGGCCGAGCAGGCGGGCGAAGCCCGCTTGCGAAGGTCCGTCTCGATGGGCCGGTTAGAGCCCAACTCGCACCGGCAATACAGAACCTGCAGTTTCAACAAATGCGTACCCTCTCGCTCGAAGGAGTTTGTTGATGGCGAATCGAACATTGGAAGGGTCTGGAACCGGTCCATGAGTAATTCTGGCTAAAGGCAACTTGTTGTGGTGTACACCGGCCATCGGGCTTGGATCGAGGCAAACATAAGGGGTAAGGCCGTAGGGGCCATCTCGGAAAAGAACGTGGTCTTCCTCGCCCGGCGAAACGATGTGGCATAGCCGCCATTCTTCCTCGACTGCAAATGCCGGATGCTTGAAACAAAAGAGGTAGTCAGCGACTTCGGTTCGAACAAACTGACAGCATCGGGCGATAAGGTTATTCGCATCCGCTACCGAAACAGCCTGCGTTGCCTCACTCAGAACAATCGACGTGAGATTCAGTACCTCGGCTATGAGCTTCCTCTGAAGTTCTTCGTTGTAGACAACTTTCCGAAGAACAAAGTCTTGGGTCGTGTTCAGTTCGCCCCAACGACGACCTATCTCTTTGGCCTTCAAGCCAAGGGCGTAACCGCCACCAGAGCTAGCGTATACGCGCCATTGATTCAGCAGATCGTCTCGCTCGCAAAAGCACGCGATGTAGCAATCGAACATCCCATCGAATGCATTTGCCGTGTGTAAGGTTCGTCCAAGGAATTCTGCGACTACATCGTTTTCCGCCTTCGCAAGGCGAGCCTGCGCTATCGACTCAAACAGAGTCATTCCGTAGGCGACCTCCGATGCATCATTCAAAAAGCGATAGTTCGTTGCCCACAGACGGGACGACTCAATAATACCGCGCATTCCGCTCGAATTTGTGTAGTGAAACAGTAACTCCGGTAGCGCGGCTTGGACGTGCTTTCTCGACTCTGCAATAGCGGAAGACACCTTCTCAAGAGAAGAATTTAGTGCTGCGAAATCGAATGTCATTCTGCTTGGGCTCTAACGACTTGTTGAGCCGCGCCATGACGCGCGCAGCGCTGAATCGCGTCGGCTCGAACTTGAGTTAGGCCACGTCACGTGGAAAGAACTCTGCTCTAAGAATCGAGATTTCACGCCAGTACCGTCTACGCTTATTCTTGTACTCGAACTCGCTTTGTTTCTTGCGTCCTTTCCGTGGAAGCTTGGCCGAATATTCCCGCCATTTCCTCTCCGCATATTCACCTTCGGTCGGAAAGCGGTCCGCGGGCATTTTCGCCAGCCGGACATACTCGCCATTCTGACCGCTGGGGTGAGGCAGCGAAAACATTTTCTTGCCACGACTCTCTAGCGCCTTCCAAATGGACGCGCCATCCGGCATCGTGATTTGCTCCAGGGCGAGTCGAGCCTTCTCACCAAAAACAAAAATATGCGAGAGATTCGTGAATTGGGGATGCGTGGCCTCAACAAAAAAGCGTGACGTAATGCAACGAACGTTAGAAGCGTACTGCTGCGGGTTGAAGTCGTCAGAAGAACCATCAAGTGTCAAGCTCGCGCACTTCACTAGGGAATTTGTAAGGATCTCGGGATGGCCTGCGAATGTTCTTATGCCCTTCATCGCTAGGCCGAGATCCTTGTCAATTCCGAGCCCAACAAACATCGCGGCAATATCTTCTTCCATGTCTCGAAAAGAAGCCCAGCGCGCCGCTTCGTCGTAGCTGCCGCTTGCGCGATACTTGTCCAAGAAGCCCTGAATCTGATTTCCTGCCGGTGAAAGACCAACAAGCATTATTCGTGGATTAAACCCGGCCAGTGGCTGCGCCGGGTGGTTGCGCGGCATGATGAAGAATAGCTGGCGATCTCTTTCTTTATGAAAAGCGAACGCGGCTTTGCCTGCGCCGGGTGATGGCACCTCGAATATGCGTGGCTCGGGCAGGCATGGCATCGAGCACAGATCAGTACTTCTCAATGTGTGTTCCCTTCGAAATGTTGCAACGTGGCCCAACGTTCCCGTTCAGCGACGTGGCGCTTGCGCCGCGTCCGCTGCAACGGCTGGTTGGGCATCTCTCACCCTGTCTTCGCTTCTTCATCGCGTGTGTCTAAATCCGCGAGCCATCTAAGTGTCGCTGCCCCAGAAGAAATTACGTACACGGCGAACGTAAGTGATGGGGCTACGGGCCGGGGCACGCCTTGCCCATGTCTATAGTTATGCAGGCCGTCCACCCACTGAGCCAAACCGTCGAAGGTTTTAGCGATACTGTCGCGTTCAGTAGCATCTGTTACGCCGCTAAGCGCCAGTTCTTTTAGCTTGTTCTCAGTTGACCACTTATTCAAGTTCTTGCTTTGCGGGTCGATCAACCGCGCCAGGATCTCAAGCGCCTCAAACATCGATCGTACCGATGCTTTTGTGTCTGGGGGTTGGGCATCAAGATAGCCGTGCGCCGCCTCGAAGGCAGCCCTCACTCCGGCATACCGTGGAGCTTCAAGACTTCTCAGCGCAGACACGCGATTGCGCTCAAACTCTTCGTCGACAAAGAAGTGGACTCCACATTTCTCATCGAGCGCGTAAGCCATATTCTCTTCCCGAAGTGTCCGAGTGACGAAGGCGTGCCACGCATCCGCCTGTGGATATATGGTTTCAAACTGAATGCCCGGTTTCGAAGCGCGAGTTGCTTGTGGATACTTTTGTCGCAAGAAACGCCAGATCAGTGTCATTGCAGTAAGTAGATACTCAATGCGTGTCTTGCTTAAGAAGTCCGGAAAGTTGTAGTAGAGGCCAAACTGTTGCTGATACGTCACTGGCACGACCAGTCCAGCCTCCTGCTTCAAGTATTTAGATAGTTCGGCGTAATCTTTGTAGTGGTTCGATGAGAGATACGCCTCGAGCCTGTTTCGAAAGAAGTCGTTGTCTTGTGTCGGAGCGCCGCGCTCTAGATATACGCGGGCAAAGAGTTCGCCGACCGGCTTGTTCTCATGGCTCATGGGGTGGACGAGTTCCGAAGGGTACGATGTCTGCGCGCAGCCCAACGTGAAGTCGGCGTCCTAAAAGACGCTTTATAAAGCGTCAAAGGGCTGGTTGAATCAACAGAGGCGATCATGTTAATCCCATCCGCATAGAGACTTAGGTGCAGTTTGGGATTCTGGAAACGGACTGTCAACCACGTCAGACGGAGGCCGGGCGGAAAGGACGCGGCCCGCTCGAGGCGGGCCGCCGTGCTGCTGAAATTCCCTCCAGCCGAGAGCCGAGGAGGTCTAGGCAGCCGAAGGAAAACAAGCCGGTCCGATGGGCTCGAAGCTCTTGTAGGTCAGGATGAACTCCTGGTGACCGAGTTGTTCGGACTTGGTCTGTTCGCCGTTGGCGACGCGGATGATCAGGTCGTAGATCTCGCGGCCGACTTCGTCGAGCGTGGCGCGGTTCTCCAGGATGCGGCCGGCATCGACGTCCATGTCGTCCGACATGCGCTTGTAGGTATGCGGATTGGCGCAGACTTTGATGACCGGCGCGATGGCGGAGCCCACCACCGAGCCGCGGCCGGTGGAGAACAAACTCAGGTGACTGCCGCAGGCCATGAGTTCCGCGATCTCGGCGTTGTCGCTGATGTTCGGAAAGCCGAACAGCGGCTCGCCGTCGGGTACCACGTCCAGCAGATACAGGCCGCCGCGGATCGGCACGTCGCCCGGTTTGATGATGCCGGAGATGACGGACTGTCCCGACTTCGCGTAGGCGCCCAGCGACTTTTCCTCGATGGTTGTCAGCCCGCCGTCGGCATTGCCGGGACCGATGCTGGCATGGCCGTAAGTCGCGTAATACTTCGCCGCCTTGGCGACGGTCTTGACGATCTCTTCGCCGAGTACGGGATTCTCGGCACGCTTCGCCATCCAGTGCTCCATGCCGATGAGTTCGCCGGTCTCCTCGAAAATACAGGTGGCATTCTGCTCGACCAGGAAGTCGAAGGCACGGCCCATGGCCGGGTTCGCGGTCAGGCCGCTGGTCGCATCCGAGCCGCCGCAGATGGTGCCGACGATCAGTTCGTCGAGGGTCATGTTCGCGCGCGGCGTACTTTCGAGTTGCTTCAGGGTCTGTTCGATCCAGGCCTTGCCTTCGGCGATGGTCTTGCGCGTGCCGCCAGTGCCCTGGATCTCGAGCAGCTTGACCGGGCGGCCGGACTTGCGGATGGTCTCCTGCAGCTTGCCCTTGTTGAAGCCCTCGCAGCCCAGCGACACCAGCAACGCGCCGCCGACATTCGGGTGGGTGCACAGCCGCTCCATCATCTTGTGCGAATACACGTTCGGGAAGCAGCCGGGAAAACCGATCAGGTGGGCGCCTTGCTCGCGAAACGGGTAGTAGATTTCGCGCGAGACGTGATGCGCGCATTCGACCAGGTAGGCCACGACGATGGTGTTGCGGATGCCCTTGCGGCCGTCGGCTCGAAGATAGGCATTGATCATGATCAGTGCTCCTTGAAGAACTGGTGGCCCTCGTCGAGGGTGTAGGTCGGAATGTAGTCGCTGGTGACGTTATGGATATGCATCGCATCGCCCGGCGCGATGTCCTGCGTCGCGATACCGATCGGCGCGCCGTACTTAACTATCGTTTCGCCTTTGCTGATCGCCTTGAACGCGAACTTGTGTCCGGTCTCTTCGTTTATTTTCAGCGTGAGCGGCACGCCCATCACGGTCAGCTTGGTGCCGGCCGAGATGTCGCTCTTGGCAACGGCGACGTTGTCACCGGGTGCCAGAACGAGTACACGTGGGTCGGTATTGGTATCGGTCATGATTTTTGTCCTGTATCCGGCAATCTAATTCTTATCACGAAGACACAAAGGACACGAAGAAACACGAAGAAAAACGTGACGGTCCTATGGAATCGCAATGCATTTGGGTATGTTTCATCATCGTCATCGAAGTCTCCATATAAATAGATGCTCCAGGAAAATATTTCATTCCCTGTTTTGCTTTTCTTCGTGTTTCTTTGTGTTCTTTGTGTCTTCGTGATGAGATTTATAGATTTAGGGTTTATTTACCCAACTTAGTAAGCCGCCGCGTCGCATCCTTGCGCTTCAGCACGCCCGGCTGCAATTTCGTGCCCAGGCCCGGTCCTTCCGGTGCCTTGATGAACCCGTCCACGACCGGGGGCAGGTTGGTGACGAGTTTGCCATACCAGTCGTAGTAGAACGCGCGCACCATTTCCTGCACCAGCGTATTCGGGCAGTTCATCGAAAGGTGCACGGACGCCGTCAGCAGGATGGGGCCGGTGCAATCATGCGGCGCAATCGGCAGCTGATACGTTTCGGCCATGGTGGCGATCTTTTTCGATTCCGACAGGCCGCCGGTCCAGCCGACGTCGAGCATGCATACCGAAACGGCCTGCTTTTCGAACAATTCGCGAAAACCCCAGCGCGTGCCGAGCGTTTCCGACGCCGTGACCCAGACATTGGTGCGGTGCGCGTACTCGGCAATGGCGTCGATATTGTTCATCTTGATCGGATCTTCGAACCAGAACGGCTCGTATTCCTCGAGTGCTTCGGCGATGCGCACGGCGGCGGGCAGGTTCCACATCGAATGGAATTCGACGTGGATGTCCATCTTGTCGCCCACTGCCTTGCGAATCTGCTTGAAGGGCTTCAGCGCTTTCTTGAGATCCGATTTCGAGATATACGTCCCGTTCGAGGCTTCGGCGGCTTCGTCGAACGGCCAGATCTTCATGCCGTGGATGCCCATCTCCAGCAGCGACACAGCCAGTTCGCCGGCGTCGGTCTTGAATGCCATGAGGTCTTCGTAAGGCCGGGCCTTGTCGATCTTCGTCGGCAGGCCGAAATTGCCGGTGTCCTGGGTCGGCTTGGAGCGCACGTACTCGTAGCCGGCGCAGGTGTTGTAGACGCGCACCTTGTCGCGTGTTGCGCCGCCGAGCAGTTGATAGATCGGCTGGTTCGTGACCTGGCCGAACAGGTCCCACAGCGCGATGTCGATGGCGGAGGCGGCACGCATTTCCACCCCGACGCTGTTGAAGCCCAGGTAGCTGTTCAGGAATTGGCGGCTGTGCTTTTCGATTTCGAGCGGGTTTTTGCCGAGCAGGTAGGGCGCGCAGGTCTGGTGGATGTGTTCGGCGACGGGGGCCACGGCGTAGAACGTTTCGCCGAGCCCGATGAGGCCCTCATCGGTGTGGATGTGCACCCACAGCACGTTCGGGAATTCGGCGAGATTGATGGTTTCGACGGCTGTTATTTTCATTTTCGCGACACGCTCCTCTTATGGGCCCGATTCTAGCAGCCGGCAGGGGCAGGGAATGTACTGCGCGGCAGAATTGGTACGCTGGCATATAGTAAGCCAGGATACTAATTTACGGTAAAATGCAGGCCATGTTTCGCGAAGACCTGTCCCGCAATTTCGGCTTCATCCTGAACGACGTCGCCCGGCTCATGCGCACCCGCTTCGACCGCCGCGTGAAGTCGCTGGGGCTGACGCGTTCGCAGTGGTGGGTGCTCAACCATCTGTTTCGCAATGACGGCGCCACGCAATCCGAATTGGCCGACATGCTCGAGGTCCGAAAAGCCACGCTCGGCCGGCTGCTCGATCGCATGGAGCAGAAGCGCTGGATCCGGCGCGAGGAACACACCGGCGACCGGCGTGCGAAGCGGGTGTTCCTGACCGAAGAAGTGGAGCCTGCCATCAAGACGATGCGCGCGGCTGCTGCGGAATTGCGGCGCGAGTCTCTGTCAGGCCTCTCGGCGGGCCAGCAGGACGAGTTCGTCGACGCGTTGCTGGCGATCAAGGCGAACCTGTTGAAGCCCGAGAACGGCGCCAACGGCAATGGCGCGAAGAAGCGCAAACGCTGACATGTCCGAATCGATCAACAGGGCGGTCATCGTTGTACATCGGTCGGTGCGCATTTTGCTGCTGGTCGTTGTGCCGCTCGTTGCGGTGGCGGCGGCCTTCTATATTTATGCGACCGGCGGGCAGGAGGCCGAGACCGACAACGCCTACGTCAAGGCGAACATCGTTCCCATCAGCTCGGCGGTGACCGGCCGCGTGATCGAGGTCATGGCGCACGACAACCAG
>JBDTRK010000047.1:0-24058 GCA_039931685.1 Betaproteobacteria bacterium
GGCCGAAGCCGACCTGGCCGACGTCAATATCCTGCTCAAGGAAGACGCGCAGTAATCCGCACGCGGCGCACGACATGATCGGCGGCGCAGTTTTTTCGTACGAAGCAATCAGGCAGGAAAAGGCCACACTGCGCCAGGCAGTTCTCGCGCGCCGCGACGCGGCGGACGCAGGCAGTCGAGGCCTCAATTCGCGAATCATCACGAAGAAGTTGTGTGCCCAGCCTGGCTATCGCGCGGCCAGCGTCGTCGCAGCCTACGCGTCATTCGGCAGCGAATTCGACACCGCGGAATTTCTTGCCCGGATCCTCGCCGATGGCAAGCAACTGCTGTTACCCCGGATAAACCGGGACATGCGTGCACTCGAACTGCGCCATGTCGTCGACCCGGATACGGATCTCATGGCGGGTGTGTGGGGAATCCGCGAGCCGGCGCCGCGTTGTCCGGTCATATCGCCGATCGCCGTGCAATTCATGCTGGTGCCGGGTGTCGCCTTCACCAGCGCCGGTGCGCGCCTCGGCTACGGCGGCGGTTACTACGATGGCCTCATGTTCGAACTCGGTCCGCGCGCTGCCCGCATCGCCGCAGCTTTCAGTCTGCAGATGGTCGACAAGCTTCCCGAGGGAACGCGCGACCGGCGCGTGGATCGGGTCATAACCGAAAGCTAGCCGGCGCGTTTACCAGCGCAGCAATTCCAGTGTTTTTTCAGTGGCACCGCGATGCGCGTCGGTGAAGCGCGTTCCCGCCGCCGCCATGGCGTTGCGCCGGCTCGCATCGCCCAGCAGTTGCCCGAGCGTGCTGCCCAACTGCCGCGCGTCGGTCACGCGGATGGCGGCGCCGGCCTCGATCGCGCCGCGGGTCGCCTCTTCGAAGTTGAACGTATGCGGCCCAACGATGGCCGGCCGGCCGACCGCGCAGGCTTCCAGCAAATTCTGTCCCCCAAGCGGCAGCAGGCTGCCGCCGACGAAGGCCACGTCGCAGGCGGCGTAATAGGCGAACATCTCGCCCATCGAATCGCCGATCACGATTCGGGTATCGGCGTCGATCGGCCGATTTTCACTGCGGCGCTGCACCTTGTACCCGCGCTGTGTGGCAAGTATCACGACTTCCTCGAATCTTTGCGGATGGCGCGGAACGATGACCGTCAGCAATCCGGGAATGACCGGACTGGCGAGCGCATCCAGGATCAGTGCTTCCTCGCCCTGTCGCGTGCTTGCGGCCAGGAACACCGGTCTATGCAAACCGAAAAAGGCGCGCAGCGTGGCGCCGAGCGCCAGCATTTCGACGGGCGTCGCACGATCGAACTTGATGTTGCCGGTAATGCTAACCAGCGTGGCGCCGAGCGCCGTCAGCCGTTGCGCATCGCGCTCAGTCTGTGCGCCGATGCCTGACAGCATGCCTAGCGCATCGCGCATCAGAGCGCCAATGCGCCGGTATCCGCGCGCGGATTTTTCCGACATGCGCGCGTTCACCAGATAGACTGGAACCGCAGACTTCCTGCTGGCCTCGATCAGGTTCGGCCAGATCTCGGTTTCCATGAACATGCCGACTACTGGACGCAGACGGCGCAGGAAGCGGCGCGATGCCCAGGAGAAATCGTAGGGCAGGTAACAACGTTCCACACGATCGCCGTACAACTCAATGCCGGTCTGGCGCCCGGTGGGCGTGCCGTGCGATAACAGAATCCGTTTTCCGGGATGGCGCGCCTGCAATGCCTTGATCAGAGGTTCCGCCGCGCGCGTTTCGCCGACCGAGACCGCATGAATCCAGATCACCCCGGACGGCAGGTCGCCCGGGAAAAAGCCGAAGCGCTCGCCGACATGCCTGAGGTAGTCGGGCTGCCTGCGCGCGCGCCAGGCAAGATGCAACAACGCCCACGGCAGCAGCAGGTAAAGCACCAGCGAGTAAAGTGCGCGCCTCAAGAATGTTCCCGTAGGCGCTGCAGCGCGCTCGTGACTTCGTCGACCGAAGGCGACTTGCCGATGCCACCCAGATTCAGCGCACGCGCAGAACCGTAGAGGCCGGTCGCCTTGGGGTCGGTCGCGCAGTACAGTCCCAGTGTTGGCCGGCCAAGCGCGACTGCCAGATGCGTCAACCCGGTGTCTACGCCGACGACGATCTTTGCGCGCGACATCAGTGCGGCCAGCTGGTCCAGGTCCAGCGCGGGCAGCACCCGCGCGCCGGAAATTCGCGCCGCCAGTCTTTCGCTGCGCAAGCGTTCCGCGGCGCTGCCGGATGGCAGCACGCTGGCCATGCCAAGGCTTGCGAGCTGTGCGCCGAGCCGTATCCAGTCGTTCTCCGGCCATTCCTTTTCCGCGGCGCTGGTCGCGTGCAGCAACACGGCAAAGTCGCCCGATGCCTGCAGCGGGAACAGCGATTCGAGCGAGGCCAGGCCTTGTGCGTGCGCGGCAATGCCGTAGTTGGGCGCGGAGGAAATCGCATAGCCGAGCGCGTTCGCGGCCAGCATGCGATTGCGCTCGACCGCGTGCGCCGACCAAGGCACCGCGTAAACCTTGTCGTAAAACAGACGCAGCGGCTCGCGTGAACTCTTCCAGTCCAGTCCATGGCTGCAGCCATTCGCCATCCACGCCAGCAGCGCGCTCTTGAGCAGGCCTTGCGTATCGATGATCGCATCGTAAGGCGTCCGGCGAAGTCGGCTACGCAGGGCGGAAAATTCCCCCAGGGTGGCGGCAGCCAACGGCCGCTTGCGCCAGCGGCGTATCGAAACCGGGATGACATCGCCGACGTCCGCATGCAGGCGTGGAATCGCGCTGAAGGACTGCTCCACCACCCAGTCGATGCGGCAACCGGGCAGGGCGGCACGCAGGTCCGCCACCACCGGAAGATTGTGCACGACATCGCCCATGGACGAAGTCTTGATCAGCAATATGCGTGACACCTGGCGCGGCTTCCTGGTTCGACTGGATGCGCGATTATCCCTAGAATGGCCCCCTTTAGACAGACGCGATTGCGCGTGGGCAACATGACGCAGACCAGCATCACAGTCACCGGCGGGGCGGGATTCATCGGCGCCAACTTCATCGAGCAATGGATCGCCAGCGAGCCCGCCGCCGTGATCAATCTGGACAAGCTCACTTACGCAGGCAATCCCGCCAGCCTGCGCGCCGTGGAGTCGAATCCGAAGTATGCGTTCGTGCACGCTGATATCGGGGACTTCGATGCGGTTTGCGCATTGCTCGCGCAGAGCAAGCCGGTGGCGGTCGTGAATTTTGCCGCCGAGAGCCATGTGGATCGCTCGATCCATGGTCCCGGCGAATTCATCGCCACCAACCTGGTCGGCACTTTCCAGTTGCTCGAAGCGGTGCGCGGCTACTGGTCGGCGTTGCCGGCCGACGCCAAGCAGGCTTTCCGCTTCCTGCATGTATCGACCGACGAAGTGTACGGATCGCTGCAGGCTGGAGACGCGCCTTTCACGGAACGCACCGCCTACGCGCCGAACAGCCCCTATTCCGCGTCGAAGGCGGGCTCCGACCATCTGGTGAGGGCGTATCACCACACTTACGGTCTGCCTGCGATCACCACCAATTGCTCGAATAACTACGGCCCCTACCAGTTTCCGGAAAAGCTGACCCCGCTCGTCATCCTGAATGCGCTGGCGGGCAAGCCCTTGCCGGTCTATGGCGACGGATCGAACGTCAGGGACTGGCTTTATGTTGACGACCATTGCAGCGCGATCCGGCTTGCGCTGAAAAAGGGTCGCCCGGGAGAGACCTACAACATCGGCG
Source organism: Betaproteobacteria bacterium (assembly GCA_039931685.1). Taxonomy (GTDB): domain Bacteria; phylum Pseudomonadota; class Gammaproteobacteria; order Burkholderiales; family JACQAP01; genus JACQAP01. The sequence continues at coordinate 3,744 of JBDTRK010000047.1, forward strand.
GCAACAACGAGCGTGCGAATATCGATGTGGTGCGCTCCATCTGCCGGATCCTCGACGAGCTGCGACCGGCCGCGAACAAAAAGCCTTACGAGTCGCTGATCACCTTCGTCGCAGATCGTCCGGGACATGACCTTCGTTACGCGATCGACGCGACCAAGAGCACCACCGAACTTGGCTGGAAGCCGGAGGAAACCTTCGAATCCGGCATCCGCAAGACCGTGCGCTGGTATCTGGACAATCCCGGTTGGGTACAGGGCGTGGTTAGCGGCGAGTATCGCAAATGGATGGAAAAGAACTACTCTGAGCGGCAATGAGCAATGAGCAATGAGTTCAGGGGACGGCGTTGAATAACGAGATCAGGCCGCACTACAGACTGGAGGCGTGCAAGGAGTCAATCGCGTTGGTAAAAGCGGTCTATGAGACCACGCAAATCTTTCCTAAGAAGGAAACCTATGGGCTGGTTTCACAAATGCGCCGGGCGGCGATATCCGTTCCAAGCAATATTGCGGAAGGTGCCGCACGAACCGGCAGCAGGGAATTTGCCCAGTTTCTTAACGTGGCGAGAGGTTCGCTGAGTGAATTGGAGACTCAACTGATCATCGCGGCGGAACTCAGTTATATTGGCGCAGACCATGAAATTTTTTCGCGCCTCGACAAGATATCTCGCCTTCTGACCGGATTGCACAAAAGCGTCAAGGACTGACTCATGGCCTACTGCCCATTGCTCATCGCTCATCGCTCATCACTCTTCGCCCAAGTATGAAAGGCATCCTGTTGGCCGGCGGTTCGGGTACGCGTCTGTATCCCGTCACCCAAGTTGTTTCTAAACAACTGCTGCCGGTGTACGACAAGCCGATGGTGTACTACCCGCTGTCGACGCTGATGCTTGCCGGCATCCGCGACATCCTGGTGATCTCCACACCGCAGGACACGCCGCGTTTCCATCAGCTTCTCGGCGACGGCGCGCAGTGGGGCATCAAGCTGACTTACGCGGTGCAGCCCTCCCCCGATGGCCTGGCACAGGCCTTCATCATCGGCAGGGATTTCGTCGGCACAGACTCATGCGCGCTGGTTTTGGGTGACAACATCTTTTACGGCCATGACCTTTCGGCCCGCCTGCAAAAGGCGACGAAGAATGCGCCGGGTGCGACGATATTCGCCTATCAGGTAACCGATCCGCAGCGCTACGGCGTGGTCGAGTTCGACGGCAAGCGCGTGGTGAGCATAGAAGAAAAGCCCAGTCAGCCGAAATCCCGCTTTGCCGTAACCGGGCTGTATTTCTACGACAACCAGGTCCTTGACATCGCCGCATCATTGAAGCCCTCGGTGCGCGGCGAGCTGGAGATCACCGATGTCAATCGACACTACCTGGAACGCAACCGGCTACAAGTCGAGATGCTGGGGCGAGGGGATGCCTGGCTCGACACCGGCACGCACGAGAGCCTGCTTGACGCATCCCAGTTCATCTCGACTATCGAGCACAGGCAGGGTCTGAAGGTCGCCTGCCCGGAGGAAATTGCCTACCGGCTTGGTTATATCAATGCCAGGCAGTTGCAGGAACTGGCGCGCGCGATGGGCAACAGCAGTTACGGCGGATACCTGTCGAGTGTGCTCGAAGATCCGGCTTTCTGATGAAGGTCACCCGCGGACTTTTGCCGGAAGTGCTGATCATGGAACCGCGCGTGTTCGGTGACGAGCGCGGGTTTTTCCTGGAAAGCTACAATCGACGTACTTTCGCGGACGCCAGCGGTGTCGATTCGGATTTCGTGCAGGACAATCACTCGCGGTCGGCGGCCAATGTTTTGCGCGGCCTGCACTATCAATTGCAACAACCGCAAGGCAAGCTGGTGAGAGTGGTGGCGGGCGAAATATTCGATGTCGCGGTGGATTTGCGGCGGTCCTCCCCCAGCTTCGGGCGCTGGATGGGCCATTGTTTGTCCGCCGAGAACAAGCACGTCCTGTGGATTCCGGCCGGGTTTGCGCACGGCTTCCTCGCCTTGAAGGAGTCCACGGAAGTGCTCTACAAGACCACCGACTACTACGCGCCCGAGCACGAACGCTGCGTGCTGTGGAACGATCCCGCCATCGGTATCGACTGGCCGCTTGACGGTGTGCCATTGGTTTCGGAAAAAGACAGCCGGGGCCTGCGATTGGCCGAGGCGGAAGCGTATGAATGATGGGCAATGGGCGATGGGCAATGAGTGATGAGGAATCGGTAATGGACAACGAACAATGAATAAACACTTTGCGTATCGCCGATCGCTCACGAATCATCATCGATGGTCCTTCCCCATTACTCATCGCTCATCGCTCATCGCTCCTTCATGAGAATCCTCATCACCGGCGGTGCCGGACAACTGGGCTGGGAATTGCGCCGCGCGCTCGCCATCTTTGGCGAAGTCGTGGCGCCATCGCGCGAACTTCTTGACCTTGCTTCGGCTGATTCCATCGTCGCGGCCGTTCGCGGCGTGCGTCCGCGCCTGATCGTGAATGCTGCTGCCTATACCGCGGTCGACAAGGCGGAATCGGAATCCGGGCTCGCCATGAAGATCAACGGCGAAGCGCCGCGCATTCTCGCGGAAGAGGCCGCTTTGCGGGGCGCAGCATTGATTCACTATTCGACGGACTACGTATTCGATGGCAGCAAGGCGGAGCCCTATCGTGAAGACGATGATGCGTTGCCGATCAATGTCTACGGACGGACCAAGCTCGCCGGCGAACAGGGGGTAATGGCCGCAACAGCGCCGCACCTCATATTAAGAACCAGTTGGGTGTATGGCCCGCGCGGCAGGAACTTCCTGTTGACCATGCTGAGGCTTGGCAGGGAAAGAAAGGAACTGAAAGTCGTCGTCGATCAGTTTGGCGCGCCGACTTCGGCGCGGCTGATTGCCGAAGCGACGGCGGGCGCAGTCGCTAAGAGCTTCTCCGGCGGAACGCTGGATGACGATGCATTTCGCGAAACGGGCGGGCTCTATCACCTGACGGCGGCCGGTCGAACAAGTTGGTACGGATTTGCGCAGGCGATTTTGTCTGGTCGGGACGGGGTGGCGAAGGTGCTGCCGATACCCACTTCCGGCTACCCGACCCCGGCCCGGCGTCCGCAGAATTCAGTGCTCGACAACAGTAAGCTGGAGCGCCAGTTCGGATTCGCGCTCCCCGATTGGGAAATCGGGTTGCGACTGTGCCTGGAAGAACTTGGTGATTGAGTGACTGAGTGATTAAGTGATTAGGTAAATAGGTGATTGAGTTAGGGCCTCGTGCTCGCTCGATCACTAAATCACTGAATCACTGAATCACTGAATCACTCAATCACCCGCGCGTCCTCACGCGCGCTTGTAATCATCCTCCAGCCGCACGATATCGTCCTCGCCCAGATAGCTGCCCGACTGTACCTCGATCATGTGCAACGGCACTTTGCCGACGTTTTCCAGCCTGTGTTTGGCGCCCAACGGAATATAAGTCGACTGGTTCTCGGATAGCAGGAGTGTTTCGTCTCCCCGGATGACCCTCGCCGTTCCGGATACCACAATCCAGTGTTCTGCCCGATGGTGATGCATCTGCAATGAAAGCTTGGAGCCGGGCTTGACCATGATGCGCTTGACCTGAAAGCGCTCGGCGCTGTCGAGGCCTTCGTAGTAGCCCCATGGACGGTAAACGCGCTTGTGAACCAGGTACTCGTCCCGATGTTTGGCTTTCAGTGCATCCACGACTTTCTTGACCTCCTGCGAGCGATCCTTGTGGGTGACCAGGATGGCGTCGGACGTTTCTACGATGATCAGGTCCGACACGCCCACCGCCGCGACCAGCCGATGTTCGGCGCGCACGTAGCAATTGTGGATGTCGTCGGCGTGAACGTCTCCCACGGTGACATTGCCGGTCGCGTCCGGCTTGCCGGCTTGCCACAGGGCCGTCCACGAACCGATGTCACTCCAGCCGATGTCGGCCTCGACCACGACGGCGTCATTGGTCTTTTCCATGACGGCATAGTCGATCGATTCCGAAGGCGACGCGAGGAAGGCCTTTTCATCCAGGCGCACGAAGTCGAGGTCGCGCGTGGCCGCGGCCCAAGCGGCTTGGGCCGCCTCGAGAATATCCTTGCGGTACTTGCCCAGTTCTTCCAGATAACGCGATGCTTTGAACACGAACATGCCGCTGTTCCAGTAAAACCGGCCGGATGCGATGAATTCACGTGCGCGCGCCTCGTCCGGCTTCTCGACGAACCTCGCGACACGATAGCAATCCGGTGCATTTTCAAGCGCCGCGCCGCGCTCGATGTAGCCGTAGCCGGTCTCCGGTTCGCGGCCGACGATGCCGAATGTGACCAGACGGCCAGCGCTGGCGACGGCCGCCGCCTTGCCGACCACTTCGTGAAAGCGCGCCTTGTTGCGGATCAGATGGTCGGCAGGCAGAGCCAGCATGATGCCGTCGGGATCGGCCGCCAGCACATGCAGAGCGGCGACGGCCAAGGCCGGCGCCGTATTGCGGCCCGCCGGTTCCAGAATCTGCGCCCCCGCGACGACGCTTATCTCCCGCAACTGCTCGGCGGCGAGAAAGCGATGGTCGTTGCTGCACACTAGCACTGGTGGCTTCAGCCCGGCGATGCCCTCGAGCCGCAACAGTGTGTCCTGCAGCATGGTTTTGTCGCCGACCAGCGGCAGGAATTGCTTGGGCAGCAAGGTGCGCGACAGCGGCCAGAGCCTGCTGCCGCTGCCGCCCGAAAGAACCACTGGGAATATCATGCGCTGCCTCGTCTTGGTACGAACCGACTACCGGCTTTTCTTTCCGGGGAAATCCAGATCGCTTAAAATCACACCCGATGATGACATGATCGCTGTCGTCGATGGGCGAACGCAAATTCCCAAGCGGACTTTTCAATGCATGCAGGCGCTTGTTCCTGTCTTGCCGGAGTATACCGAACCCTTCCCGGTTCCTGAATGATGACTAAAACCGCATTGATCACCGGCGTGACCGGACAGGACGGCGCCTATCTTGCCGAGTTTCTGTTGCGCAAGAATTACATCGTCCACGGCATCAAACGCCGCACCTCGTTGTTCAATACCGACCGGATCGATCACCTCTATCAGGATCCGCACATCGCGCACCGCAACTTCATTCTCCACTATGGAGACATGACCGATTCGAGCAGCCTGGTGCACGTGATCCAGAAAACGCAGCCCGACGAAATCTATAACCTGGCCGCGCAAAGCCATGTCGCGGTGTCCTTCGAGGAACCCGAATACACCGCCAATTCCGATGCGCTGGGTACCCTGCGCATTCTGGAAGCGATCCGCATACTGGGCATGAGTAAGAAAACGCGTTTCTACCAGGCCTCGACCTCGGAGCTGTACGGCAAGGTCCAGGAAATCCCGCAAAAGGAAACGACGCCCTTCTACCCGCGTTCGCCCTACGGCGTGGCCAAGCTTTACGCCTACTGGATTACAGTGAACTACCGCGAGTCCTATGGCATGTTTGCCTGCAACGGGATTCTCTTCAACCACGAATCGCCCGTGCGCGGCGAGACCTTCGTTACGCGCAAGATCACACGGGCGCTGGCGCGCATCAAGCTCGGGCTGCAGGATTGTTTGTATCTGGGCAACATGGATTCGTTGCGCGACTGGGGCCATGCGCGCGACTACGTCGAAGCGATGTGGCTGATGCTGCAACAGGCGCAACCCGAAGACTTCGTCATCGCAACCGGCGAGCAGCATAGCGTGCGCGAATTCGTAAACGTGGCTGCGCGCAAGCTCGGCCTCGCGATCAAATGGTCGGGCAAAGGCGTGGACGAAAAGGCAGTCGACGAAAAGGGCAAGACCGTGGTGGCGGTCGATCCGCGCTACTTCCGCCCCGCGGAAGTCGAAACGCTGCTTGGCGACCCGTCCAAGGCGAGGGCCAGACTGGGCTGGTCCGCGAAGATCGGGTTCGAGCAGCTGGTCGAGGAAATGGTCACCGAAGACCTGAAATCCGCGGAGCGCGATGAGCTGGTCAAGCGCCATGGACACCGGCCGTATGATTATCACGAGTGATTCGGTGATTCGGTGATTCAGTGATTAGGTGATTGGGGGCAGGCGTATGGTCAGGCCACACTACAACCTGCTGGCGTGGAAATCGGCGATGGCTTTGGTAGAGGATGTCTATACTTTGACTGGCGATTTTCCAAAAGAGGAGATGTACGGTCTGACCTCCCAGATGCGTAGGGCTGCCGTTTCCATACCCAGCAATCTGACGGAAGGCGCCGCCAGGAACGGAACGAAGGAATTTGTCCAGTTTCTCGGTGTGGCCAAGGGTTCTCTCATTGAGCTGGAGACTCAATTGTTGATCTCTGCGGAACTTGGGTACCTTTCGCGCGACCACGGCCTCTTCGAAGAGATCGAAGAAGTTTCCCGCTTGATCGCGGGCCTCCAGAAAAGCGTCCGGACCGCCGACTGAATGTTGTAAGTTGAGTGAATAGGTGATTAAGTGATTGGGTGATTGGGTGATTGGGTGATTCAGGGATTCTAAGGATTCCGTAGCTTATTCACCCAATCACCCAATCACCCAATTTGAATTGCTCCCGTTCCCTGTCCCGCTTAGCTGAGTTGACTAAACTACCCATAGAAATCCGTCAATATCCACGAGGCTAGGACTCATCTATCCCGGCTGATCGAACGCGTAAGAGCCGGCGAAGAGGTGGTCATCGCAAAGGCCGGCAAACCGGTTGCCCGGTTGGTGCCGGTACTTCCGGCAGGCGTTGTGCGAAAACCCGGTTCTCTCAAAGGCCGAATACGCATCGGTCCGGACTTCACCGCGCCGCCATTGGACGAGGTAATCGCGCTATTCGAAGGCCGCCCCGTGCGCCGATAAAGTTGCTCGCCGAGGGGGCGGTCAAAGACCGGCCGCAACTTCCCGACTTCCTGGATCGACGAAGAATGATGTGATAGCATCCTGATGCGATCGCATCAATCTTGGGTCCTGGGTGAAATGAGGTAACTCTCCGTGCGTACTACGCTCGACATCGACGACGACGTTTTGAACGCGGCCAAGGAACTGGCGCGTCGGGAGAATGTTTCGGCCGGGGAAATTGTTTCCCGCATGCTGCGCGACGTTCTGACCGGCAGGCTGCACGGCGCCCCGGGGCATCCCACGGTGCCTGCCGTTGAGGTGGGCGGCTTCAGACCGTTCGCGCCGCGCGGCCAAGTGGTGACAAATGACGCGGTCAACCAGTTGCGCGACGACGAAGGGATCTGATGCGTGCGCTGCTTGACGTCAATGTCCTGATTGCGCTGCTCGATGCCGACCACCTGCATCATCGGGCGGCAATCGGCTGGCTGGAGCGCAACGTCTCCGCTGGCTGGGCTTCGTGCCCGATCACGCAGAGCGGATGCATCCGCATCATGTCTCAGCCCCGCTACCCCAGTCCAAGGCCGGCAGGGTTGGTGGCCGAGCGACTTGCTGAGGCGGCATCCCAGCCTTTTCATGCGTTCTGGCCCGACGATCTGAGTCTCGTGGCGCCAGGGCGGTTCGTCTGGAGCCGCATCCTCGGATCGCGGCAGGTCACCGATGCGTACCTGCTAGCTCTTGCCGCGAGCAAAGGCGGACGCTTCGTAACGTTCGACCGCGCGGTCCCCGTCGGCGCGGTCGACGGCGCGAAAGGCCATCACCTCGAAGTGATCACCGAAGAGGGCCGTTGAAAATGGCGATCACCCAATCACTGAATTAATGAATCACTATTTATCTCGTTTACGGCTGCATCAAGAGTGAACGCGAAGACCTGACGCCAGGCGCAGATCAAGGCGCTGGCGGAACTGATGAAGGACTTGAAGCATGGATAAGCAGCACTTCGATCAATTGGTCAAGGCGGTGCGCCAGATGAACCGGCATATGTCGGGCAAGGTAGTGCTTGGCGCGAAGTCGACCGAATTGGCAGAGCCCAACGTTCGCGCAATCCGCGAGGCCGCAAAAATCAGCCAGTCGCAGTTCGCCAAGCTCATTGGCGTAAACCTGTGCAAGCTGCAGAATTGGGAGCAGCGCCGCACACGGCCATCCGGTCCGGCGCGAGTATTGCTCAAGGTTGTGGCGTCCGACCCAAAGTCGGCAATCAAGGTGTTGAATGCTTAAATGGCCTGGAGCGAATCCCGACAGCCGGCCGTACCGATCTGCGAACTCATGACCCCAATTCTTTGTGCTCTGTCGTTTTTGCCGATTTTCGATTCGCCAATCACCGCTTCCTGTTCGCCGTGGCCTGCCTCCGTTTACCGTTCACCGATCACCGTTTACCGGCGCCCAGGAAGATGAAACTCGACGCGCGCATCTATGTCGCCGGTCACCGCGGTTTGGTTGGTTCTGCGATCATGCGGCGTTTGCAGAAAGGCGGATACGGCAACCTTGTCGTTCGCACCCATGCGGAACTCGATCTGACCGACCAACGTGCCGTACGGGACTTCTTCGAGCAGGAGAAACCCGAGTACGTTTTCCTGGCGGCAGCCAAGGTCGGCGGCATTCTCGCCAACGACACTTACCCCGCAGAGTTCATCGAACAGAACCTCGCCATCCAGAACAGCGTCATCCACGAATCATGGCGCTCCGGCGTGAGGCGGCTGCTGTTCCTGGGCTCGTCCTGCATCTACCCTCGCGATTGTCCGCAACCGATCAAGGAAGAGTATCTCCTGACCGGTCCGCTCGAATTAACCAATCGCGCCTACGCCATCGCGAAAATTGCCGGCATCGAAATGTGCTGGTCCTACAACCGGCAATACGGCACGCGTTTTCTCGCGGTAATGCCTACCAACCTCTACGGCCCGGGCGATAACTACGACCTGCAAAACTCCCATGTGCTACCGGCGCTGATCCGCAAGATGCATGAGGCAAAGGAACGCGGTGATGCGGCAGTGGTCGTGTGGGGAACGGGCAATCCGCGCAGAGAATTCCTAAACAGCGATGATATGGCGGACGCCTGCCTGTTCCTGATGAGCTTGCCGGACGAAGGCTTTTCATCGCTCATTACCCATCATTCATCGCCGCCTTTGATCAATATTGGATGCGGCGTAGATCTGACCGTTAGGGAACTCGCCGAATTGGTTGCAAAGACCGTCGGATTCAAGGGCACGCTCAGGTTCGACACTTCCAAACCTGACGGTACGCCTCGCAAACTGCTCGATGTCGGACGGCTGTTTTCCCTGGGCTGGCGACCGACAGTCCAGCTTGAGGCCGGCATAAAAGCCGCGTACCTCGATTTCCTGAAACGCCAGCCCGTAGTGGTCTGAAGCCGAAACTTCGCTTGATTTTGCTGGGATTTACCGGTTTAATGCACGAACTGTTCAATCATTGAACACGGATCGATGCTGACCGACGAATACCGCTACCGCATTCTCAAACTGCTCGAAGGCAACCCGAGCGCCAGCCAGCGCGACATCGCTCGCGAACTTGGCGTTAGTCTTGGGCGCGTCAATTACTGCCTGCAGGCTTTGGCGGAAAAAGGCCTGATCAAGGTCAACAACTTTCGCCAGAACGAAAACAAGCGTGTTTACCTGTATTACCTAACCCCGAAGGGCATGCAGGAAAAAACCAGAGTGACCGTACGTTTTCTGAAGGCCAAGCTCGACGAGTATGAAAATCTGAAACTGGAGGTGGCGCAGCTCCAGCGCGAAACCAACAAATCCCGGCACCCGGATCAGGATGGAAAAGATAAGTGACGCGCCAGTGCCGGTGACAAAAAAATGACTGTAAAAATGCCGACGTTAGCAATGCTCAAACTTGCGTTGCGGCCATGCTGTCTGCGACTGTATGCAATGCGCCAGCTCGAAATCAGGAGGAATGCTTGTTCGACAATAAATCGATACTGATAACAGGAGGAACCGGTTCTTTCGGCCGGGCCTTCGTGCGCAGGCTGTTGGCGGATTGGAAGCCCAAACGGCTCGTTGTTTTTTCACGGGACGAATTGAAGCAATACGAAATGCAGCAGGATTTCAGTTCGCCAGCCATGCGCTACTTCATAGGGGACGTGAGGGATGCGTCGAGGCTTGTGCAGGCGATGCGCGGTGTGGACTATGTCGTGCACGCGGCTGCGCTGAAGCAGGTCCCGGCAGCAGAGTACAACCCCATGGAATGCATCAAAACCAACGTGCATGGCGCGGAGAATGTCATCACGGCGGCGATCGAAAACGAAGTGGAAAAGGTGATCGCGCTTTCCACGGACAAGGCAGCTAACCCGATCAACCTCTATGGGGCCACAAAACTGGTTTCCGACAAGTTGTTCGTCGCGGCCAATAACGTTGCCGGCGGGCGCAAGACGCGATTCTCGGTCGTCCGCTATGGCAACGTTGTCGGATCGAGAGGGTCAGTGGTTCCGTTTTTTTCGAAGCTGATAGCGGAAGGCGCAAAAGATCTACCGATAACCGACCCGCGCATGACGCGGTTCTGGATAACACTGCCGCAAGGTGTCGAGTTTGTCGTGCAGAGCATGAAGCGCATGCAGGGAGGGGAAATTTTCGTCCCCAAGATACCTTCTGCAAGGATCCTGGACCTTGCCGAGTCATTGGCCCCCGGAATGCCGACAAGGGTGGTCGGCATTCGCCCTGGAGAAAAGCTGCACGAAGTCATGTGTCCGCTCGACGATTCCCACCTTACGCTGGAGTTCGCCGACCACTTCGTCATTCGCCCGACGATCCAGTTTTCCAGCCCGGTGGACCACTCCGTCAATGCGTTGGGTGAATCCGGGGCAATGGTACGCGATGGCTTTGAATACAATTCCGGCACCAATTCGAGCTTTCTGTCGGTGAGTGAACTTCGGAATTTGACCAGCGGATGATCCAGATCCCCTACGGCCGTCAGGATATCAACGAGGACGACATTGCCGCAGTAGAGGCTGTCCTCAAATCCGACTGGCTTACGCAAGGTCCGGCGGGGGACAGGTTCGAAGAGGCCGTCCGGGGATACTGTGGCGCCGGATATGCGGTGGCGATGAACAGCGCGACATCCGCACTGCATCTTGCATGCCGGGTGTTGGGCCTCGGCCCCGGGGATTCGATGTGGACATCGCCCATAACCTTTGTCGCGTCGGCCAATGCAGCTCGATACTGCGGAGCAAGCGTCGATTTTGTGGACATCGACGAACGCACATACAACATGTCGGTTGCAGCGCTGGCCGACAAGCTCCAGATAGTGCGCAAACAAAATGGCGTCTTACCGAAGATCGTCATGCCTGTGCACTTCGCCGGCCAGTCCTGCGACATGCGGGAAATTGGCGAGCTCGCCGAAGAGTTCGGCTTTTCAGTAGTCGAAGACGCTTCACACGCAATTGGCGGGCGCTACCTCGGAAGGCCAGTCGGGGATTGCCGGTACTCGTCGATCACGGTGTTCAGTTTTCATCCCGTAAAAATCGTCACGACCGGAGAAGGCGGCATGGCCGTCACGAACAATGCCGAGCTTGCAGACCGCATGCGGCTTCTGCGCAGCCACGGGGTCACGCGCGACCCCGCATTCATGAAAGGTCATTCGCAAGGCGCCTGGTACTACGAACAAGTTGACCTTGGGTACAACTACCGACTGACCGACATTCAGGCGGCTTTGGGCACGAGCCAAATGCAAAGGATCGATGGGTTTGTGCGTACCCGTCACGCCATCGCGGATCGGTATGCCAGGGAGCTTTCGGATCTGCCCGTTGTTTTGCCATGGCAAAACCCACACGCCCATTCGGCCTACCATCTGTTCCCGATTCGGATTGACCGGGCGAGGGTTTCGGCGAATCGAGGGGAAGTTTTTTCCCGTATGCGCAATGGAGGCATAGGCGTCAATGTGCACTACATTCCGGTGCATACCCAACCGTATTACCGGATGCTGGGGTTCAAGGACGCGCAATTTCCTGTCGCAGAGCGGTACTACGCGGACGCCATCTCATTGCCGCTTTTCTCGACTCTGGATGAAACACGTCAGCGCACTGTAGTCCGCGTATTGCGTGAGGCGCTGGCGTGAAGGTCCTGATCGTTATCCAGGCCCGGATGGGTTCAACCCGACTGCCTGGAAAAGCTTTGCTTCCTCTGGCCGGGATGCCAATCGTCGTACTCTGCGCTAGACGCGCGGCATCCCGCGGTCGCGCGGTGGTGGTGGCAATTCCAGAAAACGCTTCCGACGATGTCCTCGCGCAAGTGCTGGCGGACGCGGGACTCAATTTCATTCGTGGCCCATCGGAAGATGTACTGAAACGCTTCGTGCAGGCAACTGCCGACCTTCCTGCGGAAGCTCTGGTGGTCAGACTGACTGCCGACAACGTGTTCCCGGATGGGGAATTCGTGGACGGGCTGATCGAGGAATTCCTCAAGAGCGGAAGTCAATATTTTGCGACTCGATCGCCGCTGGATGGACTGCCATATGGCATGAGCGCAGAGGTATTCCGGGTCGAATCTCTCCGCAATTCCGACCGCGAGGCTACAGCAATCCATGACCGAGAGCACGTGACACCATGGATCAAGCGCAACGTATCGGTTCAATACGCAATTCCGGCACTGTGGATTGATCGGACGCTGAGCCATCTGCGATCGACTATCGACAATCTCGATGACTATGGCCGACTCGCGCGCGTTTTTTCCGGGGTGCAGGATCCGGTTGAGATCGGCTGGCGGGGGTTGTGTAAACGCCTCGAAGATATGCGCGAAGTGCCATTCAATCGGGTCCCATACAAGCTCATCGAGGAACAAGTGCACAGCACCATGACCTTGGGCACGGCGCAGATCGGCATGGCGTATGGCATTGCCAACGTGGAGGGGATGCCCACCGAGCAATCCGCCGAACGAATCATCAAACGCGCGATTGACTTTGGGATCACCTCGGTCGACTGCGCGCGCGCCTACGGGCATGCGGAGAGAAGGCTCGGCAACGTTCTGCGCCAAGGTTTTGCGGGTCAGATTTCCGTCATTACGAAGCTTTCACCACTGGATTCCTCTTCTGCCACGGATCCGGAAAATGCTCTGCGCGCCGCAGTGGACGCCAGCGTGTTTCGATCCTGTTTTGAACTCGCGCAGCCGCGCCTGCATACGCTCTTGCTTCATCGATGGGAACATCGAACGAGCCATCGGGGCATCATTTGGAACCGTTTACTGGAGTTGCGCAGCGAAGGTGTCATCGACAAACTCGGAGCGTCTGTCTGTACGCCGGAAGCGGCCATCGAGGCCATCTCTGATCCAGAGATCGAACATATTCAACTGCCCTTCAACTTGCTGGACTGGCGATGGAGGCGGTCTGCATTTTGGGGTCGCGCCGAGAAACGTCCTGGGGTGATCATTCATATCAGGAGCGCTTTGTTGCAAGGCCTTCTGGTGGCGCCGCCGGAAAAATGGCCCAAGATACCCGGTGTAGATGCCACGTTCATCGGGCGCCAACTGGACGATTTGTGTGGAAGGCTGGGTCGAGAGAGCAGGCTCGACTTGAGCCTTGCCTATGTACGGGGGCACGAACGCGTTACAAGCGTGGTACTCGGAATCGATACCGTAAGCCAGCTCTCGGAGAGCGTGCAGCTCTTTCAGCGGCCAGCCTTGTCCGTCGCCGAATGCGATGTCGTAGACGATTGCGTTGGACAAGTAAAAGCCGCGTTGCTTGATCCCTCCCAGTGGTATCGGGCCGCATGAGCAGAAATCGTGGTGACGTGGTGCCGTCTATGATTACGCCGAAGCGGCTTTTTCAATTGCAAGGACGCGTTGCCCTGGTTACAGGAGCAACAGGCCATCTTGGCACCTCCATGTCGTCGGTACTCGCCGCGGCAGGGGCAACGGTTATCGTCAATGCGAGGGGCCGGGCAGCGGCCATGCAGTTGGCCGGGGCATTGCGAAAGCAAGGACATCAAGCCATAGCCATGCCTTTCGATGTGACAATCGAAAGCAGCGTGCGGCGCGCCTTGGCGAAAATCGAGAAAGAGTTCGGAAGGCTGGATGTGGTCGTCAACAACGCCTATGCCGGAGGAGCCGGAACGATAGCAAACGCGAAGGCGGCCGACTTTTCCAGGGCCTATCGGATCTCGGTGGAGGCGGCCTTTCGCATCGTGCAGTTGGCCCATCCACTTCTTAAGCGAGCTGCCGTGAAATCGCGGAGTAGTGCTTCGGTTATCAACATCGCCTCCATGTATGGCGTGGTCAGCCCGGACCCGGGCGTGTACGGTTCAAGCGGCGCAAACAATCCGCCCTTCTATGGCCCTGCCAAGGCGGCGTTGATTCAACTGACAAGATATCTGGCCTGTCATCTGGCAGTCGACCGGATCCGGGTGAATGCAATCAGTCCCGGGCCTTTTCCGTCGGACGCCGTGGCTGCCCGAAGCCCGGAGTTCATTGCAGAACTCAGCCGAAGAGTTCCGTTGGGCAGGGTCGGGCACCCGGTGGAGATCGCCGGCCCTCTCCTCTTCCTTGCGTCAGATGCCTCTTCATATGTCACCGGTTCCAACCTCGCGGTCGATGGCGGCTGGACAGCATGGTGAAATTCGCGGATGGCTTAAAGCCAATGGAGGCCGCTTCAATACTGAACAATCGATATCGATCGAGTGATGGCGGCGACTATCGCATGACTGTATTGGTATTCGCGGGCATGGCAATTCGATATCCCGGGGAAATCCGTTGCGCGTAGCCATTCGGGTGGATGCTTCGGAAGTGATGGGCACAGGCCACTTGATGCGTTGCGCCGCGCTGGCCGATGTGCTCAAGGACCGCGGGGTTGCCGTTACCTTCATTTGCCGGGACTTGCCGGCGACGCTTTTGGCCTTCGTGAAGAACCAGGGATTTGGCATATGCCTGTTGCCGCATTGCCACTCGCATGCAACAAAGGCGAAAGGTTATGCGGGCTGGCTTGGGGCGTCGTGGGAGATGGATGCTGTGCAGACACTGTCGGCCCTGGAAACTGAAAAAGCAGTGGATTGGCTCATTGTCGATCACTACGGTATCGATCATCGGTGGGAGGAGCGCCTCAAAGTCAGTGGCCGCAGAATCATGGTGATTGACGACATGGCTATTCAGAAACACGCCTGTGACGTGTTGTTGAACCAGAATCTGATGCACGGCAGCCAGGATCGCTATCGCAGCCTCATGCCCGAAAACTGCCGCCTGCTGGTTGGGCCGCGATATGCGTTGCTGCGAAAGGAATTCCGTAACGCCAGAATCTCCTTGAACCGAAGACGGGAGAAAGTCAGGAACCTGCTCGTATTCCTCGGCGGTGGGGATCCCGATGGCGTTACGCTTCGAGTGCTCAAGGCAGTTGACGGCCTCCGGTCGCCTGAGCTTCAGGTGACTACGGTCCTTGGCGCAGCCAATCCTCATCGCGAGAGCTTACAAAGTCTCTATGGGCAACACAGTGGGTACAAAATCATTTTTCAGGCAGCGAACATGGCGGAGCTGATGATGGAGGCGGATTTGGCCATAGGAGCCGGCGGCATCTCGACCTGGGAGCGATCAAGCCTGGGATTGCCGGCAATTGTGATTGCCATTGCAGAAAATCAGGTGGAGGTCAGCAAAGCCGCGGCTGAGGCCGGTGCCTGTTTCTATTTGGGGGCTTCGACAAACGTTTCGGACGAAGACATTGCGGCAGGGCTAAGAGTAATGATCGGCAATGCGAGTCTGAGAAAGTCCATATCCACGGTTTGCGTGGATTTGGTGGATGGTTTAGGTTGCGAAAGGGTGGCAAGAGAACTGCTGCAGGAGCAGGTTCGGGTTCGGCCGGCGCGCGACGACGATGCAGAAAAAGTTTTTTCCTGGCGAAATGCAGTCGAGACCCGGCGTTACTCTCATGATCCGCGCCCGTTGTCTTTGGAATCGCATTTAAAATGGTTCCGAAATGCGCTTGCCGATGAAAAGCGTGTATTGCTGATAGGCGAAGGGCAGGGAGGATCAGTCGGCGTCCTGCGCTACGATCTTGGGCCTGGCACTGCGACCGTATCCGTTTATCTGGACCCCTTGCAACAAGGTCGCGGTTTTGCGCCAGCCTTGTTGCTCGAGGGACAACGTTGGCTGCAAATGTCGCGGCCGGAAATTCTGCGCCTACGGGCCCAGGTCCAGCCCAATAACTTGGCGTCTCGTCGTGCGTTCGCGAAGGCGGGATTCGCCGAATGTGGCGTCGAATTGGAGAAACCCATTGGAACTACCCGCTGTGCGAGTCTGCCGCAAGATATCTAGCCACAAAGTCTCCGCATCGAAGGTGAAGCTTGTCTCTGGAGAAGGACGATGAAAGATATCTACATCGGGAAGCGAGCCGTGGGCATTGCTCATCCGCCGTTCGTCATTGCCGAAATGTCGGGCAATCACAACCAGTCGCTGGATCGCGCCCTAGAAATAGTTGAGGTCGCTGCCAAATCAGGTGCTCACGCTCTGAAGCTTCAGACCTACACGCCTGATACGATGACCATCGATCTGGATGAACGCGAGTTTCACATCAGCGACCAGAAAAGTCTTTGGGCAGGCACTTCACTCTACAAGCTCTATGGCGAAGCCCATACACCATGGATTTGGCACAAGCCGATTTTCGACCGGGCGCGCGAGTTAGGTATTATCGCTTTCAGCACGCCGTTCGACGATACCGCAGTGGATTTTCTTGAAGATTTGAATGTACCTTGCTACAAAATTGCGTCTTTCGAGAATACCGATTTGCCGCTGATCCGGCGCGCGGCCGCAACTGGCAAACCGCTAATCATTTCTACCGGACTGGCGACTGTAGCTGAGCTGGATGAAACGGTGTACGCGGCCCGCGAAGCAGGGTGCAAGGACCTGATCCTGCTCAAATGCACCAGCACTTATCCCGCATCACCGGAGAATACGAATATCCTAACCATTCCCCACCTGCGCGAACTGTTCAATTGCGAGGTCGGATTGTCAGATCACACCATGGGCGTCGGCGTTTCTGTAGCCAGCATAGCCCTTGGTGCAACCGTTATCGAAAAGCATTTCACACTTAGCCGCGCCGATGGTGGCGTCGATAGTACTTTTTCCATGGAACCCGAAGAAATGCGCATGCTGGTCGTCGAAACGGAGCGTGCCTGGCGTGCGCTCGGGAGGCCAAGCTATGGCCCAACCGAAGCAGAAAAAAAATCCCTTCAATATCGTCGCTCGCTCTATGTCGTCCAGGACATGAAAGCAGGAAACGTATTTACTCGCGAGAACGTGAGGGCGATCAGACCGGGATTGGGCTTGCCCACGAAGTATATGGAAAACGTACTTGGCAAGACAATCAAGCGGGATGTGAAACGGGGTACGGCATTGACGTGGGACCTACTCTAATCGCCGATAAATGAAAGTACTGTTTTTCGCTCCTCATTCGGCATTGTGGATCCACGCTTTTCCGGAAGCGTTGGTGGCCGAGACGCTTGTCGCCGCCGGGCATGACGTGCTCTACGTCGGTTGTGGCGGTGAATATCAGCGGTACTGCATTCCGATGAACGCGCAGGGACTGACGGCTGATTCGGAAGCATCTGAACGCGAATCCGTTTGTCGGCGGTGCAAAGATCTTCGCAACATCATTGTGAAGGATTTTGGATTCCGGGCAAAGAATGTCCGTGACCTGATTGATCACGATGACCGTGAGTCGGTCGACACGGTCATCGCGCAGGTGGATCGAACAAACTATCTTGATCTCGAGCACCACGGTATTGCCGCCGGAAAGGTCGCGCTCTATGAGTGTCTTCTTCATCACAAAAAACTTTCCCTGGAATTCTCGCCTGAGGAATGGCGAGAATATTTGATCTCGCTCTCGAATGTGCTGCTTACGATTACCGCCATGAACCGGCTGTTCGAAACGGAGCGATTCGATTCGATCGTCGTTTACAACGCTCTCTACTCGGTCAATCGCGCGGCTTGCCTCGTGGCGGAACGCTTCGGGGCGCGCTCGATATTCCTTCATGCGGGCGGCAACCTTTCGAATCGTTTGCAAACGTTGATGATTTCTGAAGGAAATACCTTTCGTTTTCTGCGGGAGATGAGGGATCGTTGGCCGGAATTGGCAGACCGACCTTGCCCACCAGAAGTCGCCCAACTGATTACCAATCATTTCATTCAGCTCATCAGCGGCCAGCACTTTCTCGCGTACTCCGCTGCCCAGGACGGTTCGGCCAGTTCGATACGGCAGAGGTATGCGGTTCCAGCCGACGCAAAACTGCTGGTGGCTACCATGAGCAGTTACGATGAGCGGCTGGCGGCGGAAGCAATCGGCGTCGTCATTCATCCGACCGACTTGCTGTTTCCACGACAAGTCGACTGGATAAGAGCCCTGATCGATCACGTCCGCGAGCGGCCGGATCTTTTCCTTCTGGTCCGCGTTCATCCACGCGAATTTCCAAACAAGCGGGAAAGCAGAAAGTCCGAGCACGCGGCTCTCCTTGAAGGCGTATTCGAGAATCTGCCGGTCAATGCAAGGATCAACTGGCCGGCCGACAACTTGTCTCTCTACGATCTGGCGGAGGAGACCGACGTCTTCCTGAATGCATGGTCGAGCGTGGGAAAGGAGATGACCTTGCTCGGATTGCCCGTTGTCATCTACTCTCGAGAGTTGGTTCTCTATCCACCTGAGCTGAATTTCATCTCCGAAGATTGGAAAGGCTATTTCGCAAAAATTGACGAGGCCATTGCCTCGGGCTGGAGCCTGGATCGGGCAAAGATGATGTATAGGTGGTACGCGTTGGAGTTCCACCATGCCCTGGTGAATATTTCCGATGGGTTTTCCCGACAGGAAGGCGGGCGGCCTACGTTTCTGGCCAAAGCCATGAACCGGTTGCGGCGCATGCGAGACCCCTACTACAAGGAAAGACTGGATCTGCGCCTGCGAGCATCCGTACTCGGGGAAGCCGAAAAATTTCGACGCGTTATCCTTGAAGGATACGTTTCCCCGATTGAATTGGCGATTGCCGACAAAAAAGACCATCCCCTTTCCGAGGCAGAGGATGTGGAAATCGTGAGGCAACTGGGCCGGCTTGGCGCTGTCATTGGCGCTTCTCATTCAGCGGGTGAAAGAAAGGGTCGCCTGAGCATGCGCCTCTCCAGCATCGGCACGGAGATGGGATGAAAGCTTTCCTCAGTTTGATCCGCAAGCTGCGC
This sequence comes from Betaproteobacteria bacterium, assembly GCA_039931685.1. Taxonomy (GTDB): domain Bacteria; phylum Pseudomonadota; class Gammaproteobacteria; order Burkholderiales; family JACQAP01; genus JACQAP01. The sequence continues at coordinate 22,769 of JBDTRK010000047.1, forward strand.
GATGTCACATATCTCCTGAGTGGTATCGCCGCATTTGTCGTCTCGAAACAAACGCCGCCATTTGCCTATCAGGCCTTGATCAGGCTTTTTTGCCAGACGGGAGGTCGCGCAAACGACATTCTTTCCTCGTTCATTTCGCGCATTTCTCCACCGCTTGATCTCGCCTCGGCAAATGGAATTCTAGGAAATCTTCAACCGAAAGAGATTGATGAAATCGTCCGAGTTCTGAAAACAGACGGCTACTACCTGTTTCCGCACAAATTGCCCGAGGCCGCATGTGCACGGCTGGTTAAATACGCGAAATCCACCGAGTGCCTGGTCAGGCCTACCGAGGAGGAATCCTCCCACGGCGCTTTTTCGGAGCGCGCGGTATATGATCCCTTGCAACCGCGTGGAATCAGATACGATTTTACGCAACAGCAAGTCATTAATATTCCCGAGGTCCAGTCGGTCCTGGCGGATTGGTCAGTTCTCGCTCTCGCTCAATCTTATCTTGGTGCCTGCCCGGTCGCAGATGTGGCCAGCATGTGGTGGCATACGGCGTATTCGGATCAGCCGGACGCAAAAGCCGCTCAGTTCTACCATTTCGACATGGACCGAATTCGGTGGTTGAAAATCTTTATCTACCTTACCGATGTCGGACCGGACAACGGACCGCATTGTTTTATTAAAGGGTCCCATCGTACTGGTGGAATTCCGTCGTCACTGCTCTCCAGGGGATACGTACGCCTGACAGACGACGATGTCCTACTGCACTATCCTCCGGAACAATTGATAGAGTTCAATGCGCCGGCCGGGACGATCATTCTTGAAGATACGAGAGGTCTTCACAAGGGAAAGGCCTTAACGAGCGGCGATCGATTGATGCTGCAGCTCCAATTTAGCAACAGCCTGTTTGGGGGATATTACCCGCCCAGCAGGTTCGAGAATATTTCCAGTCCGAGTCTGGCCGAGATGGTCAGAAAGCATCCTTCCATTTACGCCAATTACCTGAACTGAGAGAGCGCAATGACCATGCTTGCCGAACTCGTCTTCCTTGCCAAGACTTCCTACCGAGTAATTCGGCAACCTAAGATCAATCGGGGAAAATCCGAAGTGGAACACGAATATTCGGATGGCTGGAATCAGTACTGGGACCATCTCAAGAATGCGCGCAACCTGGCTGAATGGCTTCGTATTCCGGGCGTCGAGCCGGAAACGCGGTATTTCAACGTGGATGGCAGGCTTCGTTACAGTTCGTTCGACTCCACCGGATACTATCGGACCGCCTTGTTGGATGCACTGACGGGG
>JBDTRK010000048.1:0-23935 GCA_039931685.1 Betaproteobacteria bacterium
GAAGCGCATGCGCTTCGGGATGACCGGATCGCCCCAAGGCGAGACGGGCACAATCCCACCCGATGAAGATGCGAAGGCTCATTTCCACTTTTCGCCGCTCGAAGCGGCGTTTGTATTTGGCGGAGAGGGTGGTGCGAAGAACCTACTGGTTCGACCAAGCGAGCATGCCTCGCTTGGGACGCTGACGCGCCCGAGCGCGACAGCGGTCCCGAAGCGCATGCGCTTCGGGATGACCGGATCGCCCCAAGGCGAGACGGGCACAATCTGACCCTGCCCCGGTTGACTCTGCCCTGGTTTCACGTACATCAGATCGTTGGTAAATTCCTGATGAACGGACGGCAAAATGAGCAAGAAAGAGTTAATTGCGAATCGGCGGTACACCGCTGAGTTCAAGGTGGAGGCGGTCAGGCTGGGCGAATCCATCCGCCAGTTCGCCCGCCTGATCGCCCATTGGAGTTTCCGTCAGCAACAGGTCGAAAGATTTCGACAGCGGGATCTCGCCGTGGGCGGCGCGGTAGTGCGCCAGGTGCAGCGCCAGGTGCAGCGCCAGGACTCGCGCCGTCCCGGCCAGGTCCTTTGTGGTCGCTTGCTCGATAATCATGTCCGCTATTTTGAGATAAGCGCCGAAGCGTTCGAATTCCTGGGACATTAGCCCCCTCCCGGGCTGTGCTCGCCTCCAAGGTCTTCTCCATCATTTGCATGGCGTCGTTGCCCGCCCGCGCAGATGTTCCGGGCGCATCAATCCGTCGTGAACGATCTCATTTCGGCACTGCTCGCAAAGCGGCCGCTCGATTGACTTCGGATCGGCACATAAAACCGGAACCCACAGACTCTGGCGCCTGCGGTGCGAAAGGCGAAAAACAGGCCAAACAGGCTCACATAACCGGCATAGCCGACGGCGCGACTGCCCAAGCGCGAAGTGGCGCGCCAAGAGGCGTCATTTTCGAGGTCGATGAACGAGACGGTGCGCAAACAGCCGCGCTGCACACACGTTCGATCGCAATGAGTAGATAGCCCAGCGGCGATGTGCCTGCCGCGGTACTCCGGCCGAACAAATTGTTTGTAGCCATATCGCACACTCGTGTTGAAGTCGACCCAAACGCCGTCAATATGCGGGGTCGGTCCGAAGGCAAACCACTGATAGCCGACAAGATAATCGCCATCGAATGCGGCCACGCATAGATCGCCGCGGCCATACGCCGCGCGAACGTGGCTCTCCGTGAGTTGCAGACCGGCATCGGCACAATGCGGCAAAAGCCCGCCCTCGCTCATTAGATGGTATGAGATTGGAGCCCCCGGTCCCGATGCCCCGGATGGATTCTCGAAAAGCGGGCGGCTCGCAACGCGAGCTATGTGCAAGCCCACAAGGCGGCAAAGGCAACTGACGAGCATGACCCCCCCTCCCATACCGTATTGGCATGTCGTGGGCGTAATGTTTCATTAACGACAGTCGTTATCTCAATCGCGAACCCCGTGCCGTTTGGATCATGCTAACCGGGTTAAATCCATTGGCCTGTTGATTGCCCAGGGCTACCCCGAATAGCTCCACGGCTTTCCCGTAGCGGTGGCCGGCGCTTCCTTAACGATCCGCGGCCGCCATCAGTTCCGTTTCGCGCTAAACGGTTGCGGATCACAATGCGTAAATGTGCGGACGCTAGGTAAGTCCTGCGCAGGCCGAGACGGAGCGCTATTGGGAACTGGCCGATGCGCAGATACGTAACCGCTCGCACAGGCATTCAACGTGTCGGCCAGCCGTACCCCTGCTCCGGCTTGATGAGACTGGTGGCCTGGAACTTGTCGCGGCTCGATGGGGACTGATTCCGTTCTGGTGGAAAGAAGCCAAGCCGCCGCGCCTGACATTCAATGCGCGATCAGAAGAAGCCGCAGCAAAACCCATGGGGAGACATCCGGCGGCCAAGTCTTGCTGCCTTGTGCCTGCAGTAGGTTGGTACGAGTGGAAAGAAGTAGAGCGCGTAGACCCGGCTACCGGCGAAGTCACGAAGGCGAAGCAGCCGTACTTCATTCAGCTTCGTCACCGCGTATACGCTCAGGTCGTTCTCAAGCTAATTCTCCCCCGCCACTCCGAGTAACATTGACCCGAGTGACTGGCATTGCTGCGTCAATTACCATGGACAGAGCGTAAAGTACTATCCAAGGAAACCCTCCGTCGGAAGTTCAATGCTCAATCGGCTTCGGATCTTGATCGTAGAAGATGTCGTGAACGATGCCAAGCTCGAGGTGCGAGAGCTCAAGCGCGCTGGCATCGCGTGCGACTTTCGCCGGGTGGACACTGCCGTTGACTATCGGCGGGAGCTCGAGGAATTCAAACCCCAGGTGATCTTGTCCGATTTTTCAATGCCGCAATTCGACGGTATGGAGGCCCTTGCGATCGCGAGGCAGTCGCATCCCTATGTTCCTTTTATCATCGTGTCGGGCACGCTTGGCGAGGAATACGCCGTGCGGGCGCTCAAAAACGGCGCGGCCGATTACGTACTGAAATCCAATCTGATTCGCCTGCCCGCCGCAGTGGCAAGGGCAGTGGAGGAAGCCGGGGAGCGGCAGGCGCGCCGAGCGCTCGAACACGAGCTTCAGAGCAGCGAACGGCGTTACCGCCAGCTCTTCGAAAGCAATCCACAGCCGATGTGGGTCTACGACGTGGAGAGCCTGCGCTTTCTGGCAGTCAATGATGCCGCCGTAAGCCATTACGGATTGAGCCGCGACGAATTCCTGGCCATGACCATCGAGGACATCCGTCCGACGGCTGAACAATCCCGTCTTGCCGTCTTCGTCGCCAAACCCTTATCGGAGATGAGCGATTCCGGAGCTTGGCATCATCAAACCAAGGATGGCAGGATTATCGACGTAGAAATCTCTTCCCACGACCTCGTGTTCGAAGGCAAGCCAGCCAGGATCGTGGTGGCCTACGACATCACGGAACGCAAACGCGCAGAGGAAGGGCTGTTGCGCTTCCGCATGGCAATGGAAACATCGCTCGACGGTGTTTTTCTTATGGATTTCGAAACATTCCGCTACCTCGACTTCAACGAGACCGGGTGCCGGATGCTGGGCTATTCGCGGGATGAATTGCTCACCATGCGAACCTTGGATACCAATCCGAATATCACAGAAGCAGACCAGCGGCGGCTATTCGACGAGGCCAAGGCCCTCGGTTCGGAGCGCGTGATGACCGAACCCGAGGGGCGCACTATGCGCCACAAGGATGGTTCAGTCTTCCCAATCGAGGTGGCGCGCCGGTATATGCGAATCGGGGAACAGGAACTTGTCGTTGGCATTGCCCGCGACGTTACCTCACGCAAGGAAGCGGAAGAAAGAATCAAACGGCTCAACCGGGTCTACGCGGTGTTGAGCGGCATCAACGCGGCGATCGTGCGCATCAGAGACCGCGGCGAACTGTTCAAGGAGGCGTGCCGGATAATCGTTGAGGATGGCCGCTTCACCCTTGGATGGATTGGCGTGCTGAACCGTGCCACCGGGAAGCTAATAGCTGTCGCCCAAGCCGGGCTGCCTGAAGATTGGGATGCCGGCAGCACCTTCTTTAACGACTCGGGCGGACTCGTGCCATGGGGCGCCGCAGAATTCGCGCTCCGGGAAAAGTGTGCTGCTATCGACAATGTCATTGATAGTGCGCCCGAATTGAAGGTTGCTGAACATGAATCGGACACGTTGAAGGTCAGACGGGCCGCCATCGCATTGGGCGGAAAATCGGTCATTGTGCTTCCGCTGATCGTGGAGGAAGAGACGTTCGGCATCCTTACGCTGTACGCGCCGGAGCGAAACTTCTTCGACGAGGAGGAGATTAGGCTCCTGACGGAGCTATCGGGCGACATAGCGTTTGCGCTCACGTTCATCGATAAGGAAGAAAAGCTCAACTACCTTGCTTACTACGATGCGCTGACCGGGCTGCCCAATAGCACGCTGTTTCACGACCGGCTGACGCAGTTCGTGCAAGCCGCAACGCGCAGTTCTGGCAAGGTGGCAACAATTGTCATTAATCTCGACCGCTTCCGAAACCTCAACGAGTCGATTGGACGCCACGCCGGCGATAGGCTCCTCAAGCTGGTGGGCAAGCGCCTGAGTGAAGCACTGCGAGAACCGTTCAGCGTCGCGCGCATGACCGCCGACACCTTTGCCGTCGCCATTGCCGACCTCAAGCACGAAGGCGACGTGGTGAGTTTGCTTGAGGGTCGGATCTTCCCGGCTCTAGGCCAGCCTTTTGAGTTGAACGACGCGGAAATTCGGGTCTCGGCACGAGCCGGCATCGCCATGTATCCCGGTGATGGTGCAGACGCAGAAACATTATTCCGAAACGCAGAGGCGGCGCTGAAGCGGGCCAAATCTCTCGGTGATCAGTACCTCTTCTATGCACCCGAGATGAACGCACGGGTGGCCGAGAAGGTGACACTTGAAAATCAGCTGCGCCAGGCGATCGAACGCGAAGAGTTTGTTTTGTACTATCAGCCCAAGGTCACTTTGGCGGATGGCCGGATCTGCGGGCTCGAAGCATTGATTCGCTGGAATCATCCAAAGATGGGTCTGGTACCCCCGATGCATTTTATTCCCCTGCTCGAGGAGACCGGATTGATACTCCAGGTCGGAGCCTGGGCCCTAAAACAGGCGGTGTCTGACTACCAGGCTCTATGCGCCAATGGTCTTGACTGTCCGCGCATTGCGGTCAACGTTTCGCCGTTGCAACTTAGGCAAAAGGACTTTGCGGGCGCGGTCGCCGATGCGATCGGGTGGAGTACGCGGCAAATTCATGGGCTCGATCTCGAAATCACCGAGAGCGTGATCATGGAGAATATTGAAAATAACATCACCCAACTCAAGGCCGTGCGGGAAATGGGCTTGAACATCGCCATCGACGATTTCGGAACCGGCTATTCCTCGCTGGCCTACATCGCGAAGCTGCCGGTAAACACGCTCAAGATCGACCGCTCCTTCGTCCTGGCCATGGGCCACAGCGCGGAAGACCGCGGCATCGTCTCTACGATCATTTCACTGGCGCACTCGCTCAATCTGCAGGTCGTTGCCGAGGGCGTTGAAACGCAGGAACAACGCAATTTGCTGCGCCGGTTGCAGTGCGACGAGATGCAAGGCTACTTGTTCAGCGCGCCCGTACCCATCGAACAGATTGAAGCCTTGCTTCGCCGGTCTGCCTGATCTGGGTCATTTTGCCGGAGACAAGTTTTTGCAAGAAGTTGGAAGACGACTCAAAGAATGCGTGCGCCAAAACGACACGGTCGCCCGGCTCGGAGGCGATGAAGTCGTGGCCTTGCTCACCGACAAATCTGCTCCAGAGCACGTAACGAGAGTCTCTAGCAAGATTCTCCCTGAAATTGCCGACTCATCCCAAATTCTTTCCGGGCAGAGCCATGTCTCTATCGCAGCAGCGCCCTTCGCCACCGGGCGGGACATGCTCGTTGATTTTTGCGGAAAACTCCGGCACAACTACCAGCCTGCCGAGTGCCCAAGCAAGCGGTCGTATTCCCGTTTGACCACGGCGTAGCACTCGCAGACACGTTCTTCCAGTTTGGGCCTGTCCAGCACCGTGATCTGGCCGCGGTGGTAATGAATCAGCCCGGCGTTCTGCAGATGACCCGCCGCCTCGGTGACGCCTTCGCGGCGCACGCCCAGCATGTTGGCCATCAGCTCCTGGGTCATGTGCAGCTCGTTGGAAGACAGGCGGTCCAGGCTCATCAGAAGCCAGTGGCACAGTTGCTGCTCCACCTTATGGTGTCGGTTGCACACTGCGGTCTGCATTATTTGCGTTATAAGCGCCTGGGCGAAGCGCAGCGTCAGATGCTGCAGTTCGCCGCCGAGCGTGAATTCCTCCGTCAGGAACCTGGCCGGCAACCGCCAGGCGTGACCAGCGCTTTGCACGATCGCCTGGTACGTTGGCGATATTCCACCACCCATGAGCAGGGCAATTCCGACCACGCCTTCGCGACCGATGATGGCGATCTCGGCCGAGGCACCGTCCTCCAGCACGCAGAGCAGGGAGACGATGCCCTCCGTAGGGAAGTACACATGACTTATTGTGCTGCCGCTTTCATAGATGGACCAACCGAGTGGCAGAGCAACGGGCTCCAGGTGCGGCAGCAGCCGCTGATAGTCCGCGGTGGGTAGTGCGGCAAGCAAATGATTATTATTGGGTAGACGCGTCGTTACTGCGGACAGCCTTGTCTTCATGGCGCACCTCCAATCTTCGATAGCGGATTGGCCGCTGGAGTTCGGGCGCTCCGGAATTCTGCGGCTCAGAGCACACGAGCAACAAAGGGTGTCGTTATGTTCGACATACTACATAACTGTGTTCGTTATTGCACATCGCGGCAACGGGGGCATGTGGAACCAGCGGACCGATTCCGCCACTGCCGATGTTCACGGTCGAACGCTCGATGACGAACGCGCTGTCGGGGTCCTCAACGGCTACGTGACCCAACCCAGTGATGCGATGACCGTATGCGTCACGGGCTGGACCCGCACAATCCGCCCTTTATCGTCAGGTGACCTGAGGGGCGATCTTCGCCAAGGCAAGAGAGACCGGCTCCATTCCGGCCTGCACTGTTCCTATCGCGGTGAAGCCGCGGGTCGTGGCGTTGATCATGAACATGGAGATGGAGTTGGAAAACTGATTAGTCGTGTAGGCGAATTGCCCGGCAGGGTCGACGGTGACGGAGAAAGGATTCGTTCCCGTAGCGAAAGAAGAGCCTGCGACTGCTGTGAGTAGGCCAGTCCCGGGGTCGACCGCGAAGACGGAGACATTGTCGGAATCCGCATTCGCCACGTAGACGAACTTGCCGGCAGAAGCTACGGCGATGGAGACCGGCGCTGCCCCGGAAGCCACGGTTGCGATGTTCAGCAATTGGCCGGTCTGTGCAATGACGCTGTAGATGGAGACCGTGCCGTCGCTGAAATTGGCGACATAGGCGAAAGTGCGCGCGGTGCCGGTTCCCGACGGCGGAGTAGTGGTCACCGGTGGCGCAGTGGTCGTCGTCCACGGGGGCGCATTTGTGCCCGCACTGCTGCCGCCGCCGCCGCACGCAGCGAGCAACAGCGGAGCGAGGAAAATTACGGCATGGAGGAATTTCGTATTTGTGGAACGCATGGGCCGCTCGGTCTTGAATTCGATGGATTCGATAGGTCGGCGCGCCTCGTTTCCGGGGTCGAACGTGGTTGTCGCGCTTCGCAGATTGGATGATACGGGTGTCAATACGCATCGATTTCGCACAGATCATGACTTGCGCGTAGTTCCTCTGAGGCTTGGCCCGCCCCCTTGCAGTCGAAGAGTCGCGCCAGCCCTGTGGCTAGACCAGATTCAGCCAGTCGGAGACGCTAAGCATCGAATGGTTCGCGGGTATTCCATTCAAGAAAATTGCCGGGCGCAAAAGGATGCGGAGTCGTCCTATAGGCCGAACGCATCATCATCGCGTTGCCGGTGGTGCTTCTGCATGACGCGCCTCGTCAATAAACTCATGGTCGGTTGGTGCATTGTGAAACAAACCTTGCGCGGCGCTGCCGCCAAGGTGCGAGGAGCGCCGCGTCGGCCACCAAGCGGATTACTCGACGGCGGGTAACAGCCTGTTCCCGGCTGCCATAGATGGTTCGACTCCCTCAGTCCGCTCCATATGCCTTGCGTAGAATTTCGGCTCGATTCGTTAGCGAGACACGCGTTTCCAGACTCCCTCGCTCCAGGGCGGCAATGTCCCTGGCGAGCCACTGCTCACAGGGTGCTTCCCATCCAGCGAGCGTTCCAGAATGTGCGATAGCCAGGGGATGGCCCGGATTATGCCGAGCCTTTTGATGCAGGCCCTGCGAGTTGAATAAGAAAGCCGCTGTCGCTGGACGAGGCGGTCGAGTTGTTCGAGCGAAGCACGGGACGTTGAGGCGAGGGCGAATGATTGAATCCGACTCGATCAGAACTGAAGTGCAATTCGCGGCAATCATCGACTCGCTGCCGATTGCCCTGATCATGGTGGATCGACAGGGCAAGATCGTACTGGTCAACGCGCAGGCCGAGCGCTTGTTCGGCTATGCAGGCGCCGAACTCCGTGGCGAGTTGGTCGATATTCTCGTGCCGCGGAGATTTCGCGGCAATCATGCCGATTTACGGACGGGCTTCACTCGGACGCCGGAGGCCAGACCAATGGGGGCCGGCCGCAACCTCTTTGGCGTGCGCAAGGACGGCAGTGAGTTTCCGATCGAAATCGGCCTCAATCCCATGAGGACCGCGCAAGGACTGTTCGTGCTGAGCACGATCATCGACATCAGCGAACGGCTGCAGCAGGCCGAGACGTTGCAGCAAGCACGAGTGGCACTTGCGCTGAACGAGGCGTTGCAGGAATCGCGCGATTATGCCGAGGCCATCATCGAGACGGCGCCAACGCCGCTCGTGGTGCTCGATGCCTCACTGCGCGTAATGAAGGCCAATCGCGCATTCTATGAATGTTTCGAGACCCGCGTCGAGGAGACCGAGGGCAAGCTGATCTATGAATTGGGCGACCGGCAATGGGACATCGTTGCGTTGTGCAAGTTGCTCGAGGGGATCCTCCTCTCATCCGGCCAATTCCGGAATTACGCCGTGCGGCATGCTTTCCCGGCGCTCGGCGAAAGGATCATGCTCCTCAGCGCGCGGCGCCTGGCGGGCGGCAAAAGCCGTCCCGAGATGATCTTGCTCAGCATCGACGACGCTACTGAACGCGCACGCGTCGAGGACGAGCTTAGAGCGGTTGGCCGGCGCAAGGACGAGTTTCTGGCGATGCTGGCGCACGAACTGCGCAATCCGCTGGCGCCGATGCGCCTTGCGGCCGAGACGATCCGCGCCACCGTCTCGGCGGATCCGGCGGTCACATTGGGCGCGGCAGTCGTCGGCCGGCAGGTTGCGCATCTGAGCCGGCTGGTGGACGATCTTGTCGACGTCGCCAGGATCAAGCGGGGCATGATTGCGATCCACAAAAGTCAGATTGTTCTGGATGAGGTCATCGAGGCGGCGCTCGAGCTCAGCAAGCCCTCGATCGAAGAGCGCGAGCATCACCTGATCGTGAATCGCGCACCGCTGCCGATTTACCTGGATGGCGACATGGATCGCCTTGCGCAGATCGTCTCCAACCTGCTGAACAACGCCGCCAAGTTCACGCCAAAAGGAGGAGAAATCACGCTTTCGACCCTGGTCAAAGACGGGCATGCGCTCATCAAGGTCAGGGACAACGGCAGCGGCATTCCGGCTGAGCTGTTACCGCACGTATTCGACCTGTTCTTCCAGGCGGACGCCTCGCATGCGCGCGGATACGCCGGCATGGGCATCGGCCTGTCTCTGTCGCGGCACCTGGTAGAGTTGCACGGCGGCAGCATCAAGGCGAAGAGCGGGGGCACAGGCAAGGGCAGCGAGTTTGTTGTGCGGCTTCCCCTGCACGAGGTGACAGCGTCCCCGGCGCAAATCGTGAAGCCGGCCGCAACTGAAGGGGCAAAGACGGCGACCTACCGCGTGCTGGTTGTGGATGACAACGTCGATGCGGCGAAAATGACCCAGATGTTCTTGCAGACGCATGGGCACGAGGTGCGCTGCGCCTTCGACGGGTTGTCCGCGCTGGGACTCGCGCAGGAGTTCAAGCCAGATCTCGTGCTGCTCGATATCTCGATGCCGGGAATGGACGGCTACGAAGTCCTCAGCCGGATGCGCGGGCAGGCAGGCACTGCCCCACCGGTGGTCGCGGCGCTGACGGGTTACGAGTCCGAGGCGGGGATGGAGCGCATGAAACAGCTTGGCCTCGACCACTACCTCGTGAAACCGGTCGCACCGGAGGCGCTGCTGGCACTGATCGCATCGCTCGGATAGCGCGGCGTCAGCGCCGTACGAGGGTTTCCAGCGTCGTTACCAGGGTTTCGGCCGCGAAGGGCTTGCGCAAAACCGCGTCGGCACCGATTTCGGACGCCACGCTCAGATAGTCTGCCCTCGCTCTTTGCCCGCCGCCCGACATGGCAATGATCTTAACCTGCGGGAACCTGGACTTGAAGGCATTGATGAGTTCGATCCCGTCGCGCTCGGGCATGAAGATGTCCGTAATGAGCACATCGGCTGGATGCTCGCGCTGCGAATCGAGCGCCCGGTCGCCGTCCGCCGCGACTTCTGCCTCGAAGCCGGCCCGCTCGACCAGGATCTCCAGGAAAGAGCGCATGTCCGAATTGTCATCGACAACGAGGACGTGTGCTCTCCGGATTCTCCGACCGCCACTGGCGCGCCTGCCGCCTGCTTCAATCTTTGCGCCGGCCTCGGCGTGGACGTTGTCCGCAACAGGTGCAATCGTCGTCGCCTGTGGGCCGAATGTGGAAAACTCCACTTTGGCGGCTAAACCATTCACCGATTGACCGTTTGATTGTTTCAGTATCACTCTGCCCTCGCCACTCTCGTGCATACACATGGATCAAAATGACATCCAATGAAGAGAATGCGCGCTTCCGGGCTCGTCGTATGTTAGTTCGCCCACATATGCGGCCTGTTTTTCCAGGGGTCTTGCATGGTTCGGAACACGATAACGCATAGGCCAGGATTGTCGTCGTTGCACGCGTTCCCATCGGCTCCGAATCAAGTGCTCGACGGCAATACCGGCTCGACGCGGTGGCCGATCCTGCCGAGCCGGGAGCGCTCTGTCCGTTGTCGTACATAACAACATGAGCGCAGTGCTTTACCGTAGAGTGCGGCCGGTGTATTTATCCTGCGATTTTTTTTCGAGATGCATCCGCAAGCGCTCCCGACCGGTCGGAGCTTGCCCTGCGTCATCGGATCTGCATCCCGGCTTCTCCGCGTGCCGTACGCCATCCGCGCGGATCCCGGCAGGAAGAGACCAAACCGGGAGAGTTTGATGAAGAAGATTGTGGGTGGCATGCCGATTGCCAACAGACTGCTTGCCGCGCTTCCGCGTGCGGATCGCGAGCGCATGCGGACAATGCTCGAACCGGTCACGCTGAATTTCGGCGACGTGCTCTGCGAGCCGGGAGACCCGATCCGGCATGTTTACTTTCCCAACGATTCGCTCGTATCGCTGCTCACACCGGTCGATCGCCAACACCTTCTCGAAGTGGGCCTGGTCGGCTTTGAAGGCATGGTCGGTACCGCGCTCGCGCTGGGAATCGCTGTAACGCCGGTTCGGGCGCTGGTGCAGGGCGCCGGCAGCGCGACGCGCATGGGGGCTGCGACGTTTCGCAAGGAATTCCAGCAAAGCCTGCGACTGCAGCGCGAAGTGCATCTATATATTCATGCATTGATGTCCCAGGTCGCGCAAACCGCTGCGTGCAACCGTTTTCATAATGTCGAATCGCGCCTGGCGCGCTGGCTGCTGATGACCCGCGATCGCGTCGGCTCGAACCATTTTCGCCTGACCCAGGAGTTTCTCGGATTTATGCTGGGCGTGCGCCGCGTCGGCGTGACGCACGCCGCGCAAGCCCTGAAGCGACGCAAATTGATCGACTACAGTCGCGGGTATCTGTCCATCCTCAATGAACGCGGGCTGGAATCTGCATCGTGCTCGTGCTACGAGGTGGTCAAACCCCGCAAGCGCGCAAATCCCTGAACCCGGCGGTCGATCTGCGACCACGAGGCCGACTCCCGGTCCTCGAGCAGCGCGCTCACGAATTCGGCCAATAAAACCGGTTATCGACGTTTCCGCGACGCAGCCCGGCGCTTGCGGTGTGCAAATGGCCAAGGCAAGGGACCACGAGCGCCGGCCGCAACGCGCTCTATTCACAGTGCGATTGCGTTCCTGTCCGTTTCTGGCGACGCCGATTACGAAATTATTCAAAACGCGCGGCAGCGCGGTCCGCTCCGTCTTTGCGCGCCGTGCGCGTTCATAACTCCCGTTTCAACGACGTTGCCGTATCTCGGGCAAATTGCGCAATTCGCGACCCGTGACGTGGCGAGTTCCGGCGAACCTTGCGTGCGATGGACCGCGACCGGACCAGGAAAGTCGGCTATCATCGGGACACGGCGATCCGAACTGGCTGATTCCGCGCACAAATAATCCACTTATGTGGGCTAGCACACAGACCGGCAAGGTACACAAACGCCATGCTGCGCGATTGCTCGGGCGTGAGGCGTGTCCGTGGCCGCGGGGGATCACCGATTTCCGTTTGCGGACCAACAGGCGCAGCGATCGTCCGGACCCACGCAATGCGCTTTTAACGGAAACAGGCCATGCCCGAAACACGAAATGCTCTCACGCCCTCCGCCAGTACCGGCAAGGACAGCGACACGACCGACGCATTACGCAGCAGGGCGCCGCTCAAGGCGGCCGCGCTGCAGAACGCGATCCTGACCAGTGCTAATTTCTCGATCATCGCCACCGACGAGGAAGGCATCATCCAGCTTTTCAATGTCGGCGCCGAGCGCATGCTGGGCTATATGGCTGCGGAAGTCGTCAACAAGATCAGCCCGAGCGACATCCATGATCCGCAGGAGGTGAGGGCGCGTGCGCAGGCCTTGAGCCTGGAGCTGTCCACCACCATTGCGCCAGGTTTCGAAGCGCTCGCCTTCAAGGCATCGCGCGAGATCGAGGACAGCTATGAATTGACCTACATTCGCAAGGATGGCAGCCGTTTTCCGGCCGTCGTGTCGATCACGGCGCTGCGCGACGATAGTGGCGACCTCATCGGTTACCTGCTGATCGGCACCGACAATTCCGTGCGCAAGCGCGTCGAATCGGAACTGAACGAGGCCATGGCCGCTGCGGAGAAGGCCAATCGCGCGAAGACGGATTTTATCTCCAGCATGAGTCATGAATTGCGCACCCCGCTCAATGCAATCCTCGGCTTCGCCCAGGTCATGGAATCCGGCACGCCGCCACCGACACCTTCGCAGAAGCGCAACCTCGACCAGATTCTCAAGGCAGGATGGTATTTGCTGGAACTGATCAACGAAATCCTCGATCTCGCGCTGATCGAGTCGGGCACGATGACCCTGTCGCGGGAGCCGGTCTCGCTGGCGGACGTGATGCTCGAATGCCGGACCATGATCGAGCCGCAGGCGCAGAAGCGCGGCATAGCGATGACGTTTCCCCACTTTGCAACCTCCTGCTTCATCAATGCCGATCTGACGCGGATCAAGCAGGTGCTGATCAATCTCCTGTTCAATGCGATCAAGTACAATAAGCCTGAGGGAACAGTTGTCGTGGAGTACACCCTTAGCCCGCCGGATCTGATCCGCATCAGCGTCCGGGACACTGGCGTGGGACTCGCTGCGGAACAGCTTGCCCAGCTTTTCCAGCCGTTCAATCGTCTCGGCAAGGAGACTGGCGCGGAGGAGGGCACCGGCATCGGCCTGGTCGTGACCAAGCGGCTGGTCGAATTGATGGGGGGAGCCATTGGCGCGGACAGCGAGGTCGGCGTGGGCAGCGTGTTCTGGATCGAATTGAACGTGACGGCTGCACCGCAGCTTGTCGCGCAGGAGGGCGAACTGGCGGCGCTGGTGCGGCCGGAATTGCCGGACGGCACGCCGCTGCGCACCTTGCTCTATGTGGAAGACAATCCAGCCAACCTTGAACTGGTCGAGCAACTGATCGCGCGCCGCCCCGATCTGCGGCTGCTGAGCGCGGCGGACGGAAATCTCGGCATCGAATATGCGCGCGCGTATCAGCCGGAAGTGATTCTTATGGACATCAACCTGCCCGGCATCAGCGGCATCGAAGCGATGAAAATCCTGCGCGCGGACCCGTCGACGGCGCATATCCCCATCATCGCGCTCAGCGCCAATGCCGTGCCTCGCGACATCGAGCGAGGCCTTGAGTCCGGATTTTTCAACTACCTCACCAAACCCATCAAGGTCAACCAGTTCATGGATGCGCTCGACGTGGCCCTGATATTTTCCAAGACGACGTCAACCCGGGTAGCAAAGGGCGAACAGGCATGAGCCTTACCGACTCCGATATTCTCAACGCCAGCATCCTGATCGTCGACGATCAGGAGGCCAACGTCAGTCTGCTCGAGCAGGTGCTCCGAGAGGCCGGCTATACCAGCGTCGCCTCGACCATGAATCCGCACGAGGTCTGCGGCCTGCATCGCAGGAACCGATATGACCTGATCCTGCTCGACCTGCAGATGCCCGCCATGGATGGATTCCAGGTCATGGAAGGCCTCAAGACCAACGACGCTGAGAGCTATCTTCCGGTCGTCGTGATCACCGCCCAGCCCGGGCACAAGCTGCGAGCGCTGCTCGCAGGCGCGAAGGATTTCATCAGCAAGCCGTTCGATCTGGTCGAGGTGAAGACGCGCATCCGCAACATGCTCGAAGTGCGGCTGCTGTACAAGAAGCTCGAGAATTACAGCAAGGAGCTGGAACAGACCGTGCAGGAACGCACTGCCGAACTGCGCGAAAGCGAAGCCCGCTACCGCAGCCTGACGGAATTGGCTTCCGATTGGTACTGGGAGCAGGACGAGAACGGCAATTTCACCAAAGTGTCCGGCCCGGTGCTCGAGATGCTCGGCATCCGGGTCGGCGCCCTGGCGGAAGACGCAAGCGTCGATCAGGTGTCGGGCTGGAACGACGCGGAACGCGAGGAATTGCAGACAAACATCGCGGCCCGCCAGCCCTTCCTGGATTTTGTCTTCAGCCGCGTCAACGGCGATGGGTCGGTGCAGAAGTTTCAGGTCAGCGGGGAGCCGATGTTCAACCACTCCTGCCGCTTCATCGGTTACCGCGGAATCGGCGTGGAACTCACGGCGAAGAAATAGAACGCCATATTGCTACGACAGTCGATGTCATTTCCCAACAGTCCGGACCAGAATCGCCTCCTCGCGGCCCTGCCGGTAGCTGAACTCGAGCGTCTGGCCGTGCATCTGGAGTTAGTGCCAATGCCGCTCGGTGAATCGATCTACGGTCCCGGCGAACAGTTGCAGCACGGTTATTTTCCCACGACGTCCATTGTGTCGCTGCACTACGTCACCGCGTCCGGCGCGTCCGCCGAAATCGCCGGTGTCGGCAATGAAGGCGTGGTCGGGGTTTCGTTGCTCATGGGTGGAGATTCCACCCCGAGTTCAGCCGTGGTGCAGACGGCGGGCCTGGCCTATCGGCTGGAGCGCCGTATGCTGATGGAGGAATTCAATCGTGACAGCGCGATCCGGCACTTGTTGCTGCGCTACACGCAGGCGCTGATCACGCAGATGGCGCAGACCGCGATCTGCAATCGCTATCATTCCGTCGAGCAGCAACTATGCCGCTGGTTGCTGGAGACCCTCGATCGGGTCCCCTCGGGCCAGTTCGTCACGACGCAGGAGTTGGTCGCGAACATGCTCGGCGTGCGCCGGGAGACCATTACGCAGTCGGCGGCCAGATTGCAGCAGGCCGGGGTCATCCGCTACCGCCGCGGCCACATCGCGGTGCTGGACCGGTCAGGTCTTGAGACCCGAGTCTGCGAGTGCTACGCCGTAGTCAGGAAGGAATTGAACCGACTGCTGACCGATGTGCAGCGCCGTCAAGAAGGTTTACCTGCATTCCGATAGTCGCGTCGGGGAATGTCTGCGAGCAGACGATCGAATTCCAGAGCGAATTCGAGGGTAGGCGTCGAGGCTCAAGAGCAGCCAGCGACAAAATTTCTGCTTGATGGAATGGTGCTGGTTGCATACGGCGGTTCGCGCCATCTGCATAATCAGCGCTTGCGAATAGCGCAGCAGCAAGTGAAGCATCGGTCCGACGCGGGTAAATTCCTGCTTTAGCCGTTGCGCCGGCAGGCGGTAGCCACAGCGCGCTCCGCACGGCGGCCCGGCTGGGCGTGGTTTCACCGCCCAATGAAACCCGAAACGCTAATTATGCCGTCGTCGCCGACCGCCGTGATTTCGGCAGAGGCACCGTCCTGGAATACGTAGAGCAGCAACACGATGGAGGTGGTGTGGAAATAGACGTAGGGCAGTTGGCCACCTGATTCGTACAAGACTTCGCCGAGCGGTATCGGGAGCAGTTGCACGTGTTCGGCCAAACGCTCGAATTCCGCTTCGGCAAGTGCGGCCAAAAGATGGTTTTGCCTCGCGCTATGCTTCGCGGGTCTTTGGCAGCGCTCCGCTGCGCGATCCGCATTGCAGGCCACGGGGAAAGATTCAGACCGAAGGGGTTCAACCCGAACTCCCGCTAACGGGTATTCAATCACGATAGCAGGCTACTTACTGTTCTATATGTGCGGTATCGCACAGAGTAGGGAGATCGCATGGCCGATAATTGATTCGTCGTGCCGAAGTCGCCATCCCGACGGACTATCGCGTTCTGCCGGTGTGCCGCAATCGATCCCTTCAAGGCATCCGCCGGTCATTGGGATGCCGCATCGCGATGGGACCCGTGATGGCTTTTCGGATGATGGTTGTTCAGGCAATTCCATGATTTGGCGTTCCGTCTGTGTGCCAGCACACAGACCCGCGCCCGGCATCTCCGGACACTCAGATTTAGTCGCGACCCGGATGCCGAACGACTGAGACTGATTCACCGAGGGGAAGCGCCGGTCAAACCGGACGCGGCCAAGGGCAACGTAGAACAATGAGAGAGGACATCAAATGAACGGATTCGAGAGCTATTCCAAGCGACCAATGTGGTTTGTTGCTTTGTTGGCGGTTGCGTTCCTGTCGGCATGCGGCAGCGGCAGCGGCGGCGGCCAGGGCTTTGGTTCTAAGGCTACGGCCGCAGGCGCTGGCACAGGCGTAGGCGGCGCTGGCCGTGGTCCGGCACCTGTCGTAATGGGTACGGCCGCGAACTTCAGGATTCTGGCGCAATCGGCGATTACGAACGTTCCGGCTTCCGTGGTTACCGGGGAAGTCGGCTTGAGCCCGGGCACTGGTGCTGGTATAGGATTGAGTTGCCCGGAAGTAAACGGCGGGGTGGGGACGCCGGTACACGCTGTCGATGCCGCGGGCCCTGCTCCATGCTCGTTCAATGACGCGGTTGCATTGACCACGGCGGTAAACGATGCGGGGACCGCGGACGTGGATGCCCTCAGCCGCGCGCCTGATTACACCGAACTGGGCGCCGGCAATATCGGCGGGCTTAATTTCGGTCCGGCCACCTACAAATGGAGCACCGGCGTGCTCATACCGTCCAATCTTACGCTTACAGGCGGCCCGAATGACGTCTGGATTTTCCAGATCGCGCAAGGCCTCACCGTCAGTCCGGGCGTGCAGGTCATCCTGGCCGGTGGCGCACTGCCACAGAATATCTACTGGGCGACCTTCGCTGCTGCGAGCCTCGATACGACCTCGAAATTCAAGGGGACGATCTTGTCTCAATCGTCAATCACCATGAAGACCGGCGCCTCGATAAACGGCCGGCTGCTGGCAGCGACTGCGGTCAATCTCGATACGAACGCGGTTGGCCCGTAATCACGGGAAAGCAAAGATGGCCGGGTTTGTGCGCGCCGCGATTGCGGCGACCGCGAGCGCGGCCATTTTCTTGAACACATGAACACCTCGGCGATTGCTGCCTGGCGCCGGAAGCAGTCGATCAGTTCGTGCGCGCCGGATTTTACGTCGGCCCCATATTCCTCAGGATAGGTAAAAAATGAACAAGCAGCAGGGTAAACGCAAAGCATGCACGTGGTTGACGGCAGCAATTCTCGTCAGCTTCATCGCGGGATGCGGCGAAGGCAAAATCTTTGGCACGAATAGTGGCAGCAGCGGCCCCGGACCGGCAGGTGCGGCGCCAGCCCTCGGCGCGGCGGCCGGATTTGCGGGACTGGCAGGCGGCGGAGCCGGGATGACGAACGAAGGAACTTCAACCGTGATCACCGGCGCCCAGGGCCAGCCGGTTTCGATCGGTACCACGGCTGCGTCTACCACGGTAACGGGATTCCACGATACCTCGGTGGCTTACGTTCCTCCGCCCGCAGCGTCCGGATGCACCTACACGGAAACGACGCTGAATATCGGCGTGGTGAACGGGACGATCAACACTGATGCGCCACCGCCGACCATTACCTGTCCCGCGGAAGGAACGGCCGGCACCAAGGCGATCGCGGACCAGGCCGCGCTCGATGCGCTCGCCGCGTTCAACGATCTCGCAGGCAGGACTGGCGCGACGGATCCGGGCGCCAACCTCGGTGGACTCACGCTCGCCCCGGGTATCTACAATACCGCCGGCGGCGGCTTCCTGATCACCGGTTCGGATCTCACGCTCGACGCCGGTGGAAACGCCAACGCGGTCTGGGTGTTCCAGATGGCCAACTCTCTGACTGTCGGTGCCGCGGGGCTCCCGCGCAGCATCATCCTGGCCGGCGGCGCGCAGCCAAAGAATGTTTTCTGGCAAGTCGGCAGCGCTGCAACGATTAACGCGGCCGGTGGCGGCACCATGGTTGGGACGATCATCTCCCAGGCAGCAACTTCGTTCTCAACTTCGGGCAACGCTACCGTCACGACGCTGAACGGCCGGGCGCTTGCCTTGACGGCATCGGTCACGCTGGTCAACACCGTCATTAATGTTCCCGCTCCGTAATGCGGACGAGCCATCTTGGAGAACTACAACATGAGATTCATTAAAGCGGTCGGGGCATTGAGCCTGGCGGGATTTGCGGCCTTGAACGGCGCCGTCGCAGTGGCCGACGATCAACCAAGCTGGTACGGCGGGCTTGGCCTCGGATGGACAAAAGCCCGGATCGACGATGGCCGTATTACGCGCGGGTTTGCGGGTTCCGGTCTTACGGTCGATTCCATCAGCGATGACGAAAACGGATTTGGATATAAGGTCTTCGCGGGCAGGCAGTTCAACCAATACTTCGGCGTCGAAGGCGGCTACTTCAACCTCGGCAAGTTCGGATATACGGCAAACACCACACCCGCCGGGTCCGAACAGGGAAGCATCAAATTGCAGGGGTTGAATCTGGATGCGGTGGGCACGCTGCCCGTCACGGACAAATTCTCCGTGCTTGGACGAGTGGGCGTCACCTACCTGCAGAGCCGGGACTCATTCACGGGCGCGGGTGCGGTTACCGTCAGTGACTCCAATCCCAAAAAGAACGATGTCAACTACAAGTTCGGCGTCGGCGTCCAATATGCTTTCACCGATGCCCTCGCAATGCGGGGAGAAGTGGAGCGTTATCGCGTGAACGATGCGGTCGGCAACCGGGGTGACGTCGACATGTTGTCGGTCGGCCTGATCTACCGATTCGGCGGCGGTGACAAACCGGCGGCGCGAGCCGAGACACCGCCACCCAAGTATGTGGCCCCGGTTGCGGCGACCCGGGTCGAACCAGCGCCACCGGCAGCCAAGCCGGTGGAAAAAGCACCGGTAGAAACAGCGGCAGTAGCAGCGGCACCGGTCGAACCGGCACCCGTGCAATCAGCGGCACCGATTCCGCCAGCTCCGGTGGAAGCAGCGCCGATTCCGCCAGCGCCGGTGGTGATCGTCGTGCCCGTCGCGGCGCGCACCCAGCAATATTGCAGCATTCTCGACATCCAGTTCGAAATCAACGAGAAGACGGTTCAGCGCGAATCGGAGGAGAAGATCGACAAGGTGGCGATCTTCATGCGCAAATATCCTGAAACCACGGCTGTGATAGAAGGTCATAGCGACGAGGTCGGGACGACCAAAGACAATATGAAATTGTCCGAGCGCCGCGCCGAGAACGTGGTGAACTACCTGGTGGATCACGGCGGCATCGCCCGCTCGCGCCTCAAGGCGGTGGGCTATGGAGAGACTCGCCCCATCGCCGACAACAAGACCGAAGAGGGAAAACGGCGGAACCGGCGCATTGACGCCATCATCGCCTGCGCGACGGATATCGAGGGCATTGCGGTGGTCCCGAACAGGCTCACCATGGCGTTGGAAATGGAGTTCGATACCAACCGGGCTGACGTGCGGCCCCGCTACCGCGAGGAACTGCGCAAGGTGGCGAACTTTATGAAGGCGCATCCCGGCGTTACCGCAACGGTGGAAGGCCACACCGCCAATCAGCAGGCGACGGCCGCGCTGGCGATGCAGATCTCGCAGCGTCGTGCCCAAAACGTGGTGAACTACCTGGTGGATAACTTCGGCGTCGCCCGGTCACGGCTAACTGTGGTTGGATTCGGCCGCACCCGCCGGTTCGCCTACAACACAAGCGCAGAAGGACAGCAGGAAAACCGCCGGATCAACATTATCTTCGACTACCCCAACTAACCGAACTTGGCAAATTCGGGGCGCTTTGCTGATTGGCGCGCAATGTAACCCTTTGGTTGATCTGAACGAAGGGGAGGCGAATCGCGCAGAAATGGCTGTAGTGAGGGCATCGCCTGTCGCGCGTGGCGGATGTCTGCGAATAATCGAGTGCCAGGATGTTTTTGCGCGCCACCACTCGCAAGAAATACGGGAACGAGCAACCGCCACTTCACCGTCGTGGAGAACTAGCGCGTGAGCGGTGGGCGCGTGATGCAGCGGCACGTGTTGTATCCGGGGGAGATCAACTCTTCACAGGAGCTCGCGTGGCGCCGCTCCATCAAGGTGTTTAACACAGCGACACAAGAAGCGCGAACGCTCGCGCTGTTTCCCGAGAATCGTTGCGGAGGGGATTATGTCGGACGAGTCGATCCGAACGGCTGAAGCTTCCGCAGTTGCGTCCGGAGCGGCCGCGGCAGTGGCAGTGGCAGTGGGGCGTATGCTATATCACGTTGAAGCGCTGGCATCAGAGCGGGCGCGATGAATTCCGGGGCGCGCGACGCTTGGCTTCGCGCAAACGCACGCGCTTCGATTGTCGCGGCGAATTCCGAGCGTGCGCTACCGCCGGGCCGGAAGTCGATTTTCCCTTTCGGCCGAATAAATTATCCGCCTGTCCGCGCCGGCCCGCCCGACATGGCGCGTCCGGTGCGGGAACTGCGCGTGCGTTTGGGAAAATATGACCGGTGCATGGATGGCCCGATCGCCTGCCTGCAAAGTCCGGCGTGGGACATCTGCATCATTCGGGCCCGCAAGCCAGGCTATGCGGCCCCATTTCAGACCGGGCGTTAGATCTCATGTGTGCGAAAGCGCACAGACCGCGATCGACATGCCGTAGTAAAAACATAGCGTAGCGCGACCTCAACGGGTGAGGTCACCATAAGGGGAGCAAGTCCATGTCAACACCATTTACGCACCTGCTTGCCGCTATGGTCGTTTTCGCGACGCTTTGCTCTGCTGCCCATGCGGTCGGCAATACGCCAGCCGGGGGCCGGAGCGCGGCGGCAAATGATTCGGTCGAACTGGCAGAACTCGTGCATTGGCATATCGGGGTGATCGTTCCAATTGACGCGTGCGTCCCGCCGCAACCCAAGAACGCAGGCATGCCGATCCATCGGGAGCATGCCGCGGCAAATCGCGCGGACCTGACGCAATGGAAATCGAGTTTGACCATCGCCGAAGGTCCCTGCGTCCATCCGGGCTGGGAGAGCAGCCTCACCACGCTCGATGCGGGCATGTCCGGGGCAAGTCGATGTGACGCACAAGACCATAGCAAGCGTACTTTGAGCACAAACGGCACTGTGTCTGATGCAGTCGACGGCCCGGCGCAGACGATACGCTGACCCGGCGCGCGGATAAACTTCTAAAGTGCAGCCCTTCGGATACCGCATCGAATGAAGCGCGCAAGCGAAAACGACATTGCACGCGCCGGCCAGACGCAAGGTGCCGACGCGCCTGGCGGCGTTGTGGAGTCTATGCCGCATCGGCTGCGGCAAGCCATTGCCAATATCCGGACTCTCGAGCGCGCGCTAAAAGCGAGTCAGAAACAGCTGAGCGCCGCCTGCGCGGACGCCAAAATCTATTCGGACACTATTGTCCAGCTCCGGCAGGATGTGATCCGCCTCGAGCAGGAGGTGGAGCAGGTGCACCACTTTGCCTATCACGACGATCTGACCGGACTGCCCAACAGGAGCTTGCTGCGTGACCGGCTCAATCAGGCCATCATTCAGGCCGCGCGTGAGCAAAAGCAGGTAGGTTTGCTGTTGCTCGATCTGGACGGATTTAAAAGCATCAACGACAAGCTCGGTCATGCAATCGGGGATAAGCTACTGCAGCGGGTGGCAGAGCGCCTGCTCGCCTGCGTGCGCGGCGCGGACACGGTTTGTCGCTATGGTGGAGACGAGTTCGTGATCCTGCTCCCGGAGGTCGACGGGGCAAAAACTGCCGCGGACGTCGCGCAGAAACTCGAGGTTTATCTTGCCATGCCTTACGTGGTCGACCAGCATTCGATTGCAGTAACCTCGAGCATCGGCGTCGCCGTGTATCCGTGCGACGCCAACAGTCAGGATGATCTCATCAGGCGCGCTGATATCGCCATGTATCTGGCCAAGGCGCACAGCAACGCCGCGAACCGGTCTGTGCGCACGGTCTGACGGACGCCATCTTGCCCGGGGGGCACGGCGGTTATGGGCCCCTGCAAAGTCGACGAATCGCACATCGGCGACGCAGCCATGCAATGGCTGTGCTGGCCGCCGGGAATTAAATCCCGCGACGCCAGGGATCTCGCGACACCGAGGATCCGGCGACACCGAGGATCCGGCGACACCGAGGATCCCGCCACTCCAGGGACTGCACAAATCCAGGGGCCCGTCTGGGCCCTTGTTCATTTCTCTAGCACGGCGCAGGCGCAGCGGCCTGCTGCCGCACCGGACGTGCTTTCACCGTGGTTTTCGCAAATCTCGAAAACACGCGCCACTGCCGCGAATTCGTAATCGTCCATCGCGCGCCCCTTGCTCTCCGGCACCGATTGTCGCGGGACATTTTCGAGAACTGCGTGCGCTACCGAACAGACGAAAGTCTTTATTGTGTATGCGGGCAAACACGCGCACCCTGTCGGGCAATTACCTGAGCGTCCCTAAGTGAATCATATCGAACACGGCCGGACCGCTCCTTCTGGGACTCGAGGGCAGCTTGAAGACGTGGCGTTTGTTCGGACCGCTCACATGCGTCGTTGTCAGCATGGCGTTGATGGGGTCGGCTTCTGCAGTACAAGGCAATGACGCAGGCACGATTGACGCTAACGGTGTCAATGCGCGGTCATCGCAACCGCCGGGGCCGACGGCCTCCTGGTTCGATCGCATCGATATCAACGTATACGGGCTCGCATACCATCCGGATCGGGAGGCCGTTCACCGCTTGAACCTGGACAACCAGGTCAATCCCGGGCTCGGGCTGCATTACGCATTGGTTGACGATCTGCGGGGTACCACCTTTGCGGAGGTGGGTACTTACAGGGATTCGGGCCGCAACCAGGCAACGTTTGCGGAGCTGGGCTATCAGTTCAAACTCTCAGAGCGGTGGCGGATCGGCGCAGCGCTCGCATTGGTCGAGAGTCGCACTTACAACGGCGGCACGACTTTTTTGGGCATGATCCCGCTGATCACCTACGATCTGGGCCCCTTGAAGCTCAACGCGGTGTATTTTCCAAAGATCGGGCACTACAACGAAGTTGCAGCCTACGGCTTCTACCTCAGTATTCCCCTGCAGTGGTGGCTGCGTTGATCGCTTCGAGATCGATGATCCGGATTATCCGGGGCAAACTTCGCGCCCGCGCATTGACAGCAAGGCTCACCATCCCCGATTGGCTCCCGCAAGCAGGCCTGCCGGAACAACTCATCGCCCGCCGCTGGCCGTGACGCCCGGCACGCGAGCACCCGTTGCCGCCCGCCGATCGCGATAATTTCAAGTGATCGGGAATTTGGCGACCTGGTAACACGAGCACGACGCGTCCTCGAGTCCCTCTAGATCGATGATCCTGATATTCCCACGGCTGTACTCGATCAGGTTGCGCTTCTGCGCCACGGTCAGCGGCAGATTGCCGTTCGTGAACATCAGCAGCCCGTCGAATTGCGCGAGGTACTCCGGGGTGAGGAAGGAGAAATCCCACTTGGCCACTTCCTCCGGAGTCGGTGGTCCGGCGGTTTCTCGACCGTCCGAGCGGATGGTGACATCGAACCCGCCCTGTTTCCCGAGTTCGGGCAGCGCCTTTTC
>JBDTRK010000049.1:0-23872 GCA_039931685.1 Betaproteobacteria bacterium
CCGCGTCTCTCGCCGCAATTCTCGAATCCCGCGGCATCAAAGTCACCCTCCTCAAGCTGGACCCGTATATCAACGTTGATCCCGGCACCATGAGTCCTTTCCAGCATGGAGAGGTATTCGTGACCGAGGACGGCGCCGAGACCGATCTCGACCTGGGCCATTACGAGCGTTTCGTCACCGCCAAGATGACCAAGCGCAACAATTTCACCACAGGCCAGATCTATGAAAGCGTAATCAAGAAGGAGCGCCGCGGGGATTACCTCGGCGGCACGGTGCAGGTCATCCCGCATATCACCGACGAGATCAAGAATTTCATCCGGTTGGGGGCGGGGGAGGCCGAGGTCGCGATCTGCGAAATCGGCGGGACGGTGGGCGACATCGAGTCGCTGCCTTTCCTCGAGGCGGTCCGGCAGATGAGCATCCAGAATGGCCGCGGCAATTCCTGTTTCATCCACCTTACGCTGGTGCCCTACATTCGGTCGGCCGGCGAGATCAAGACCAAGCCGACGCAGCATTCGGTCAAGGAGTTGCGCGAGATCGGCATTCAGCCCGACGTTCTGCTGTGCCGCGCCGATCGCATGGTTCCCGACAACGAACGGCGCAAGATCGCCCTGTTCACCAATGTCGAGGAAGAGGCGGTGATCTCAGCCGTGGACGTGGACTCGATCTACAAGATCCCCGGATTCCTGCACGGCCAAGGCCTGGACGATATCGTCTGCCACAAACTCGGCATTAAGGCACCCCCGGCCGACCTGTCGAAATGGGAAAGTCTGCTGGAAGCGCGCGAACATCCCACGCATGAGGCGAACATTGCGCTGGTCGGAAAATATGTCGACCTTGCCGATTCCTACAAGTCGTTGTCAGAAGCGCTGATTCACGCCGGCATCCACACCCGTACCAGGCTGAACCTGCATTACATCGATTCGGAGAGCGTCGAGAAAGACGGCGTGGGTTGCCTCGACCGGATGGATGCCGTCCTCGTGCCCGGAGGTTTCGGCAAGCGCGGCGTCGAGGGCAAGATCGCGGCGATTCGCCATGCGCGCGAAAACCGGATTCCTTACCTGGGCATCTGCCTCGGCATGCAGTTGGCCACGATTGAATTTGCGCGCAATGTCGGCGGGCTCGCGGGCGCCAACAGCACGGAGTTCGACCCCGACACGCCGCATCCCGTCGTCGCGCTCATCACGGAGTGGCTGGACCGCACAGGACGCGTGGAGAGGCGCAGCGGCGATTCCGAATTAGGCGGCACCATGCGCCTGGGGTCACAGTCCTGCCCGGTCGAACCGGGCACACTGGCAGCGCAGATCTACGGCAGCCGTGTCAACGAGCGGCATCGCCACCGGTTCGAAGTGAACAATGCCTATGTTCCGCTTCTGGAGCCAAAAGGGTACAAGGTGTCGGCGCGTACGCCGAGCGAGAACCTGCCCGAGATGATGGAATTGCCCAGTCATCCCTGGTTCGTCGGCTGCCAGTTCCACCCGGAGTTCACGTCCACCCCGCGCGATGGCCATCCGCTGTTCTCCGCTTTCATCCGCGCTGCCGTGCTTTATCGCGAGACCGGTGGGCAGGTCGAGCACGGCGCCACCAAGATCAAGAGCGTGGCCTGACGTGAAGCTTTGTGGATTCGACGTTGGCCTCGACCATCCGTTATTTATTATTGCCGGTCCTTGCGTGGTCGAGTCGCGCGAAATGGCGATGGACACTGCTGGAAAACTCAAGGAAATGACGGCGGCGCTCGGCATCCCGTTCATCTACAAATCGTCTTATGACAAGGCGAACCGCAGTTCCGGCAAATCTTTCCGCGGTCTCGGGGTGGACAAGGGCCTGGAAATACTGGCCGACGTGAAGAAGCAGATCGGCGTGCCGGTACTGACCGACGTGCATGCAGAAGACGAAATAACTGCTGTAGCCGCGGCCGTCGATGTGCTGCAGACCCCGGCCTTCCTCTGTCGCCAGACGGATTTCATCCGCGCCGTGGCGATGTGCGGCAAGCCCGTGAACATCAAGAAAGGGCAGTTCCTGGCGCCCGGCGACATGAAGAACGTGGTCGACAAGGCGCGCGAAGCCAGCGGCCAGGACAACATCATGGTATGCGAGCGCGGCGTGTCGTTCGGTTATAACAACCTGGTCTCCGACATGCGATCGCTGGCGATCATGCGCGAGACCGCCTGCCCTGTGGTATTCGATGCCACGCACTCGGTGCAGTTGCCCGGCGGGCAAGGCACGTCGAGCGGCGGCCAGCGCGAATTCGTGCCCGTACTGGCGCGCGCCGCCGTGGCCACCGGCGTAGCGGGCGTGTTCATGGAAACGCATCCGAATCCGGAGAAAGCATTGTCGGACGGCCCGAATGCATGGCCATTGCATCTGATGAAATCTTTGCTCGAGACGCTCAAGTCGCTCGATGAGCTGGTGAAATCCCGCGACTTTGCCGAAAGTACATTGCTGGCGCAGCGGGCCCGCTAACAGGACGGATTCAAACCCAAGGAAAAATCAGCATGAGTTCCATTGTTGACATCGTCGCCCGCGAGATCCTGGACTCCCGCGGCAATCCCACGGTCGAAGCCGATGTGCTGCTGGAATCCGGCGTGAGCGGTCGCGCCGCAGTGCCCTCGGGGGCCTCGACCGGTTCGCGTGAAGCCATCGAACTGCGCGACGGCGACAAAAGCCGTTACGGCGGCAAGGGGGTGCTCAAGGCGATCGAGCACATCAATACCGAAATCTGCGAATCGATCGTGGGCCTGGACGCAGTCGAGCAATGTTTCATCGACCAGACCTTGATCGACCTGGACGGCACGGAAAACAAATCACGGCTGGGGGCCAACGCTCTGCTTGCGGTATCGCTGGCGGTGTCCAAGGCCGCCGCCGAGGAGTCCGGTCTGCCGCTGTACCGTTATCTTGGCGGTGCCGGGCGGATGCAGTTGCCGGTGCCGATGATGAACGTCATCAACGGCGGCGAGCACGCGAACAACAGCCTAGATCTGCAAGAATTCATGATCATCCCGGTCGGCGCCGAAAGCTTCCGGGAGGCGATGCGTTGCGGTGCCGAAATTTTCCAGGCACTCAAGAAATTGCTGGACAAGAAGGGCATGTCCACCACCGTCGGCGACGAGGGCGGATTTGCGCCAAACCTGCCGAGCAACGAGGCGGCACTGCAACTCATCATTGAGGCCATTGATGCGGCGGGTTACACGCCCGGCTCACAGGTTGCCATCGGCCTTGATTGCGCCAGTTCCGAGTTTTTCAAGGACGGCAAGTACGACATAGCGTCAGAGAAACTCAAGCTCAATGCCAAGGAATTGACCGATTACCTGGCGGCATGGGTGGATAAGTATCCGATAATCAGCATCGAAGACGGCATGGCGGAAGGTGACTGGGAAGGCTGGAAGATCCTGACCGACCGGCTCGGCAAGAAAGTGCAGATCGTCGGCGACGATTTGTTCGTCACCAATACCAAGATTCTCGCCGAAGGCATCAGACAGGGTATCGCCAACTCCATCCTTATCAAGATCAACCAGATCGGCACGGTGACGGAAACGCTCGCGGCGATCGAGATGGCCAAGCGCGCCGGCTACACCGCAGTGGTGTCACATCGCTCGGGCGAGACCGAAGATACCTTCATCGCCGATCTCGCCGTCGGCGCCAACGCGTTGCAGATCAAGACCGGTTCGCTGTCGCGCTCCGACCGCCTCGCCAAGTACAACCAGTTGTTGCGCATCGAGGAGGACCTCGGCGATTCCGCAAGTTACGCCGGCCGCGATGCGTTTTATCAATTGAACCGAAGCTGACGTGCGCTCGCTTGCTCTCGCGCTGGTGCTGCTGATCGCGCTGATCCAGAATCCCCTCTGGTTTGGCAAGGGCGGCTGGCTGCGCGTGCATGAGCTGGGCGATCAGGTCGAGGCGCAGCGCGAGACAAATGTGAAGCTGGCGGCGCGCAATGCAACGCTTGATGCCGAAGTGCTCGATCTGAAGCAGGGTTACGATGCCATCGAAGAACGTGCTCGCTCCGAGCTTGGCATGGTCAAGCAGGACGAAATATTCTTCCAGTTGTTGCAGCCGTCGCGCTCGGCGGCGGCGTATTCCACCGGCAAGCCCTGACGCTCTTGCGCCGCACTACCCCCACGGATGCCCGGCACTGCCACGGCGTCAGCGGTTGCGCCAACGTCAACCTCCGGGGCGAGTTTGTCCGTTCCCGCATGCGCTTGCCGCACCAGGCGGACGGCTAGCCTGAATCGCCCGGAATCGCATGCAATTCTTCGACGGTATTGATATTGCGAAAGGCCCCGGGCTGGTCGTCGAACGCGACTTGCACTGCGTTCAGCGTCGCGAACCAGCCGTCGACCTTGCGTCCTCCGCTTGCAAGAAATGCCTCAAGCCGGACCCGCAGGCGCCGGCGCGTCACACAGATGACGGGATGAGGCTGGGTGCCGGTTTTGGCCAGACTCACGTCAACGCGATCGTCGCCAAGAGGCGCCAGTAATTTCGCAATCAGGTTTTCGGGCAGCAATGGCGTGTCGCACGGCACGAACGCGACCAGTTCGTGCGCCGCTTCCGATAATCCCGCATGCATGCCAGCCAGAGGACCGGCAAATCCGGCAATGCGATCTGCGACGACGCGATGGCCGAATTTCCCATAGATGTCGTGATTGCGGTTGGCACTGATCAGTATTTCGCCGGCCTGCGCAGTCATGCGCCCCAGCACCCAGCTCACCAGTGCACGACCCTGCAGCAGTTCCAATCCCTTGTCGGCATTGCCCATGCGGCGGCCCAGCCCGCCCGCGAGCACCACGACCGTTACTGCGGTTGCGGTGGGGCGCAGGGGTGAGGGGGGCGCGGACTGAGTCTCAGGGATTACTGCGGTCATGGACGCAAGTGTCAACGGCAGGGCGGCACGTAATTATTGCAAATCGCAAGATTATCATCGCTGGACGCCTTGCCGGCTGGGTATTGGACAGCGGATGGTTTACGGTATTATTCGCCAACACCGCCGTCGCTCGACAGTATCCTGGGTGCCAGCCCCGGACTGAATAATAAAGTGGAGGAGCTACAAAATGAGCGGATTTCTGGATAAGGAACACACCATCGCGGGGCCTACGTTCAATCGCTGGCTGGTGCCGCCCGCGGCCCTTTGCATTCACTTGTGCATCGGCATGGCCTACGGGTTTTCCGTGTTCTGGCTGCCTCTGACCAAAGCATTGGGCATCAACAATTCCATCGCCTGTCCGGCAGACATGAGCTGGATAACCATGCTCTTTACCACGACCTGTGATTGGGACAAGCCGATCCTGGGCTGGATGTACACCCTGTTTTTCGTCTTTCTTGGGTCCAGCGCCGCGCTTTGGGGAGGATGGCTGGAGCATGCGGGGCCGCGCAAGGCCGGCATCGTGGCGGCGTTCTGCTGGTGCGGCGGCCTGGTCATATCGGCCATCGGCGTTTATACCCACCAGTTGTGGATGATGTGGCTAGGCTCGGGCGTCATCGGCGGTATTGGTCTCGGACTGGGCTATATTTCCCCGGTTTCAACGCTGATCAAATGGTTTCCGGACCGGCGCGGCATGGCGACCGGCATGGCCATCATGGGCTTCGGCGGCGGTGCGATGATCGGATCACCGCTTGCTGCCATGCTCATGAGATCGTACGCTACGGCCACGTCTGTGGGCGTTTGGGAGACGTTCGTGACGCTGGCGGCGATCTATTTCGTGTTCATGGTGGTCGGCGCACTTGCCTATCGGGTGCCCCCGACCGGTTGGACACCGGCGGGCTGGACACCTCCCGCAGGTGCGGCGACCAACACGATGATCACGACAGGGCACGTGCATCTGAAAAATGCACACAAGACCCCGCAATTCTGGCTGCTTTGGGGCATCCTGACCCTGAACGTTTCAGCCGGCATCGGCGTCATCGGCATGGCTTCACCGATGTTGCAGGAAATCTTTGCCGGCCGCCTGATCGGTATGGACATCAGGTTCGACGCGCTCAGCAAGGAACAGCTTGGCCAGATTGCCGTGATCGCGGCGGCCTTTACCGGCCTGCTGAGCCTGTTCAACATCGCCGGGCGTTTTTTCTGGGCCTCCCTGTCCGACTTCATCGGGCGCAAGGCGACGTATTTCACGTTCTTTACGCTTGGATTCGTGCTGTATTCGTCCGCGCCGTGGGCTGGCCACTCGGGTCAGATGGCCTTGTTCGTCGGTTTTTTCTGCATCATCCTGACCATGTATGGCGGTGCGTTCGCCACCATACCGGCCTACCTGGCCGATATGTTCGGCACGCAAATGGTGGGTGCCATCCACGGGCGGTTGCTCACCGCATGGTCGACTGCCGGCGTACTCGGGCCGGTCATCGTGAACTACATTAACGATTACCAGATCCACCACGGCGTGCCCAAGAGTGCTGCCTACGACACCACTATGTACATTCTTGCGGCGTTGCTCGTTGGCGGGTTCGTCTGCAACTTTCTGGTGCGGCCGGTCAATCCAAAATGGTTCATGTCCGATGCCGAACTCGCGGCCGAGCGAAAGCTCGCGCATGATGCCGCGGCGAAGAGCGCGATAGGCGGCGATGCCGCAGCCGTCAGCGGCAGCGGCCGCCATACGGCGCTGATCGTGCTGTTCTGGCTGTTCGTCGGCGTACCGCTGGCATGGGGCATCTGGATTACGATTACCAACGCCGCGCTGCTATTCCGCTAGAGGCGCTGAAGGTCGGATCGATAACGTGGCCCGCAGGTAGCCCTGCGGGCCGTTTCGTTTCATGAAAGGATTGAGCCCATGAAAACCATTCTGCTCACTGGTGCCGCCGGCGACGTCGGCGGACATTTGCGTCGCGAACTGGCGGGCAAATACAACCTGCGCTTGTCCGACGTCAGGCCGATCAAGGGGCTGGTCGCGGGAGAGAAATTCGCGCAGGGCGATGTCTCGAAAATGTCCGACATGTTGCGCGTGACAAAGGGTGTCGACGCGATCCTGCATCTGGGCGGCTTTTCGGTCGAGGGGCCATGGGAGGAGATACTGCACGCCAATATCGTTGGTTGCTACAACGTGTTCGAGGCGGCGCGCAGGAACGGGGTCAGGCGCATCCTGTTTGCCTCCAGCAACCACGCCACGGGCTTCTATCAACGCGATCAGAAAATTGACCATCGCGTCTACCCGAAACCGGATAGCCGCTACGGCCTTTCGAAAGTGTTCGGCGAACAGTTGGGCAGCCTGTATGCCGACAAGTACGGCATGGAAGTCTTTTGCATGCGCATAGGTAACGTCAATGTGGCACCGGCCGACAAGCGGCGCCTTTCGATCTGGATCAGCCCGCGCGACCTTGCGCAATTGGTGTCGGTCGGGGTGGAGAATCCGAACATCAGTTTCGAAATCGTCTATGGCGTCTCCAGCAACAAGCGCAGCTGGTACGACAACGCAAACGCGCACCGCCTCGGCTATCAGCCGCAGGATGATGCGGACCGTTATGCAAAGGAAGTTCTGGCGAAGGAAAAACCGAATGACGCGCGGGCCGAGTTGTACCAGGGCGGCAATTTCGTGTTCGCCGAAATTGGTGGCGATCCTACCCGGGTCGCGCCTGCGCCACGCATGACGAGGATATCCCGCAAAAGCCTTCCTGTAAAAAAAGGCGCACCCAAGAGCAAGGCGGCGGCGAAAAGCATGAAATCCAGGACGAAAAAATGAATCAGGCGTCCGCGAAGCTGAACGCTCCGGTCGACCCGGTAACCTTCGCGGCGTACTGCGACGACTCGAAAGCCGGGTCACCGTCGTGCCGATACGTTGCCCCCCCGGCCGGGGAATTGACAGGGCACGCAGTCGGCGGGATCGCATGGCCGGGCGATTGGCCGCGCCTGTCGGCGCCGGCGGAACACAATGCCGCCGATGCGAACCTGCCCGGATGGCCGAGGATCTAGCGACGCATCGTGGCCACGATACTGTTGACGCATCCTCCGCAAGTCAGGGAAAACTATTACAGCGACAGTGCGCTCGCCGCGCTTCAGTCCCTTGCCGACGTGCGGCGCAATCCGCTGCAGCGTGAGCTGGGCGGCGCTGAGTTGATCGAGGCCGCGCGCGGCTGCGAGATCATCGTCAGCCACCGCCATGTCCCCGGCGAGCCGGCGCTGTTCGCCAGTCTGCCGGCGCTGGTGGCTTTCTGCCGTTGCGCCATGGACATCCGCAATGTCGATGTCTCAGCCGCTTCTTTGCATGGGGTGCTGGTGACCCGCGCCAGCGCCGGCTTCGTCGCCGCAACCGCAGAATGGGTCGTTGGTGCGATGATCGGTCTGAGTCGCCGCATGGCTGTTTCGAGCGCCGATTATCATGCGGGCAGGGAACCGGAGGTCATCATGGGGCGCCAATTGAACGGGGCCACGCTTGGCGTGATCGGCTATGGCCAGATCGGACGCTATCTGTGCGACCTCGGCCGGGCGCTGCGCATGAGGGTGCTCGTGGCCGATCCTTATGCAAGGGTCGAGAACGAGGGCGTCAACCAGGTCGGACTCGCGCAGCTGCTGGCGGAGTCGGATTTTGTGGCCTGCCTTGCGGCTGCAACCGACGAGACCGAGAACATGATGAACGGACAAGCCTTCGCAAAGATGAAACGCGACTCCTTTTTCATCAATGCCTCGCGTGGCAACCTGGTTGATGAAGTGGCCTTGCTGCGGGTACTGGATTGCGGCGGGATCGCGGGCTGCGCGCTGGATGTGGGTCGCGAACACGACCAGAAACCATCGATCGCGCTCGCCCGCCATCCGCGGGTGCTGGCCACCCCACACATCGGCGGGCTGACGCCGCAGGCGACGGAACATCAGGCGTTCGAAACCGTTGCCCAGGTGGCCGAAATCCTCAAGGGGCGCGCGCCTGCGGGCGCTGTCAACGCTGATGAGGCGAGCCGGCTGTCCAGACTGCGGCGAAGTTAACCTGAGATGGGTGCCGGGAAAAGGACGCGCATTGCCATCGTTGGCCTCGGCATGGCCGTGGTTCCTCACGCAAAAAGTGCGCTCGACCTTGCCGGGCGCGTGGACATCGCCTATGCCTACAGCCCGAGCGCGCGACGACGAGCCGAATTCGCCAGACAGTTCGCGTTTGCGCAATGCGATCGGCTCGAAACCATACTGGACGATGAATCCATCGACGCCGTCGCAGTATTGACGCCGCCGCACACGCATCTGGAAATTGTTGGGCGTTGTGCTGCGGCGGGCAAGCACGTGCTGCTGGAAAAGCCGCTCGAGATCACCACTGCGCGGGCCGGGGCATTGGTCGCCGCATGCCGCGCGGCCGGAGTTACCCTCGGAATTGTGCTGCAGCACCGCCACAAGCCCGCGGTGCAGCGGCTGGGCCAATTCATGCGCGAAGGTGAACTCGGCGCATTGGTGGGGGCCTCGGCCAGCGTGCGCCTGTGGCGGCCGCAGAGTTACTACGACGATCCCGGCCGCGGTACGCGGGCGCGCGACGGTGGCGGCGTGCTGATTACGCAAGCCATCCACACCCTGGACGTGCTGCTGTCTCTCGCCGGTGATCCGGCACAGGTCATGGGCTTTGCCGCCACTTCTGCCGTGCACGACATGGAATGCGAGGACCTCGTATGCGCTGCCGTGCGCTGGCACAACGGCGCCTATGGGGTGATTGAGGCCACAACTGCCGCCTATCCCGGCGCTGCGGAGCGCATCGAACTCACAGGCACTCGCGCAAGCGCAACCCTTCTTGGCACCGCGCTCGAGGTGAAGATGCACGACGGCCGCGAGGAAATTGTCCGCGCCGATGGCTCTTCCGGTGGCAGCGGCGCCGATCCCATGGCATTTGCGCACGACTATCACCGCGGCGTCTGGTGTGATTTCCTTGACGCCATCGAAACCGGCGGAGAGGCGTGCGTCAACGGCGAAGCGGCCCTGCGCGTGCACCGCCTGATCGACGCGTTGCTGGCGAGCGCGAAAAGCGGCGCGCCGGTGCTGTGCGAGCCGTCGCGGTGATGGGCGCCGCGGTGGCGGGCGGAAAGCACACGCTGGTCATTCTCAATCCCGGCCACTTCCACGCCGCGCTGACGTTGCGCGCGCCCCTCCCGGGAATCGAACAGGACATCCACGTCTTCGCCGAAGACGGGCCGGACGTCGACAACTTCGTGCGTCTGGTGCATGCCTTCAACGATCGGGCACTGGATCCCACCCGCTGGACGCTGTGCGTCTATCGCGGCGCGGACTATCTGGAGAAGCTGTTGGCGCGGCGTCCCGGCGAAGTGGTCATCGTGGCGGGCCGCAACGACGAAAAGCTGCCGCTGATTCATCTGCTGCACGCCCAGGGATTCTCGGTACTGGCCGACAAGCCCTGGCTGATTGACAGCGCGCAGCTCGGTTTGGTGAAGGAGGTGCTGGCGGCGGCTCCGCTGGCAATGGACATCATGACCGAGCGCCATGAGATCGCCAACCGCCTGCAAAAGGCATTGATGCGCGACCCTGCCGTATTCGGCGAATTGCGGCGCGACGACGGCCAGCCGGTGATCGCCATTCGCAGCGTTCATCACCTGTGCAAAAACGTCAACGGACAGCGGTTGCAGCGGCCGGCCTGGTATTTTGATCCAGTGGCGCAAGGGGAGGGCATCACCGATGTCGCGACCCATCTGGTCGACCTGGCACATTGGCTGACCAGCAGTGAGGAAGGTTTCGACTTCGACCGGGATGTGGATGATCTTTCGGCAAGCCAGTGGCCTAGCGTCATTCCCCGC
The DNA here is from genome assembly GCA_039931685.1 of Betaproteobacteria bacterium. Classification (GTDB taxonomy): domain Bacteria; phylum Pseudomonadota; class Gammaproteobacteria; order Burkholderiales; family JACQAP01; genus JACQAP01. The sequence continues at coordinate 10,702 of JBDTRK010000049.1, forward strand.
GAGTTGTTTGCGCGCATAACCGGACTGCAGGATTTTCCCGCATTTCTGCACGATCGGGTGGCCGGCGACGCACTACACTATCTATGCAATGCCCTGATCTCGTATCGGTTGCGCGGCATTTTGGTGCGGATCGAAACACTTTGGGGACTGGAAGAGCCGGAGGGAGGCGGCGACCTGCATCGCTGCGTTGTGCGGGGAACCCGCTCGGAATTGATTGTGGACCAGGGGCCGCAAACGCAATTTCAGACCGTGCTGAGCGTCAATCCGGTTGAACGTGGCCCCGCGTTTGCCCGGACGCTGGAAGGCGCCGTCGCTGGCATGCAGAACGACTTCCCTGGCCTGGGCGTCGAGCCACTCGGCGCAGGCTTCCAGCTCAGGATTCCGAGGACGTTACGCACCACGCACGAGCAGCACTTTGCCATGGTCCTGCAGAACTTCCTGTCTTTTGTGACGCAGGGTGAATGGCCGGCGAACATCGGCCCGGATATCCATGCAAAATACACGCTGCTGGCACGGGCGTTGGAGCTGTCCCGGAACCAGCGATTGCCGGATTGATCGGGCCGGATTCTCCCTATTTAGCGACGGAAAATGCATGGACAGGATATTGATCGTGACAGGCGGCAGCCGCGGTATCGGCGCCGCCACGGCATTGCTCGCGGCGCAGCGTGGCTACGCTGTTTGTGTGAACTATGCGCATAACCGCAAGGCGGCTGAAGAGGTCGTGCGCGGCATCGACAAGATTGGTGGGCGCGCCATCGCGGTGGCAGCGGACGTGGCCCAGGAAGCGGAAGTCATGCGCCTGTTCGATACCGTGGACGCGCAATTGGGTCGCGTGACGGCACTTGTCAACAATGCCGGCATCCTCGAAGGGCAGACGCGACTGGAGGGCATTGACGCTGCGCGCCTCGCGCGTGTTTTCGCTACCAACGTCTTCGGCAGCTTCATTTGCTCGCGCGAAGCGGTGCGGCGCATGTCGACCGCGCGGGGCGGCCACGGCGGCTGCATCGTCAACGTTTCCTCGCGTGCGTCGCAAATTGGCGCAGCGGGCGAGTACATCGACTACGCCGCGTCCAAAGGCGCCGTCGATTCGCTGACAGTCGGTCTGGCCAAGGAGGTCGCCGAGGAGGGCATCAGGGTAAACGCCGTCCGGCCGGGATTTATCTATACCGAAATGCATGCCAGCGGCGGCGAGCCCGACCGGGTCGACCGCGTCAAGGCATTCACGCCGATGAAGCGCGGTGGCAGTGCGGCAGAGGTCGCCAACGCTATTCTCTGGCTGTTGTCGGAGGAGGCCTCCTATACCACGGGCGCTTTCATCGATGTGTCCGGCGGGCGCTGAAAGTCCTCGAATCGGGACCACAAAAGGGACACAAACAGTTCAAAGAAAGGCGATAATTGCCATTCAGCCGGCGTGGTACATTTTTAACTATTTTGCAGAGGTGACAGATTGGCCAAACCCAATTACTCATTCGAGAAACGACAAAAGGAATTGGCAAAGAAAAAGAAGCAGGAAGAAAAACGCCTGCGCAAGGCTTCCGAAAAAGCGCAGACCGAAACTGGAGTTGATGGCACCACCCCGCCACCGACCGAAGGCGAGACGCCCAGCCAGGGCTGAAGCGGAGTCCGGTGCGTGCGGATATGGGTCGACGCCGATGCCTGTCCGAATGTCATCAAGGACATCCTGTTCCGGGCCGCGGAGCGGGCGCAGGTCGTCCTGACGCTGATTGCCAATCAACCGCTCAGAATCCCCCCTTCGCAGTACATCAAAGCACTCCAGGTGCCGGCCGGGTTCGATGTGGCCGACGGCAAAATAGTCGAATTGACCGAGGCCGGCGACCTGGTGGTTACCGGCGATATTCCTCTGGCCGCCGGCGTCATAGACAAGGGCGGCCATGCCCTCGATCCGCGCGGCGAGGTTTATACCAGCGACAATATCAAGGAACGCCTGGCGGTACGCAAGCTCATGGACGAGCTGCGTAGCAGCGGCGTCGACACCGGCGGGCCGGCCGCCTTCAGCAACGCCGACCGGCAGGCATTTGCCAGCAAACTTGAGCGCTTCCTTGCGTGTGCCGCCCGCGAATAGGCCGGGAAACGGCCGTTATGGAATGACCAGGCGCATGCATCGCCCACTTCGGAATCGTCCAGACTCGCCGCGACACCGCGAGTTCGACGCAGGTCCGCGAAGAGAATCCATTTCCGGCGGGAAATGTCTTCGCGCAAAATCGTGTACTTCATGTCCTCGTGACAAGATTTTCAGTCGCCGTCGAGGGGCGCGGTCCGCTCGTCGATCGACAGTATCCATGCGACAACGTCCAGAGATCTGAAAATGAAACGACTCGACAAATTGCTCACGAACAACCGGTTGTGGGCTGCGGGCATGCGCAGCCGCGAACCGGACTATTTCACCAGGCTCGCGCAGATTCAGATGCCGGAATTTCTCTGGATAGGCTGCTCCGACAGCCGCGTTCCGGCCAACCAGATCACCGGGCTGGCGCCTGGCGAGGTATTTGTCCACCGCAACGTCGCCAATATTGTCGTTCACGCCGACCTGAATTGCCTGTCCGTGCTGCAGTACGCCGTCGACGTGCTGAAGGTCAAGCACGTCATCGTCTGCGGTCATTACGGCTGCGGCGGCGTGACCGCGGCACATGACAACCTCAAGCTGGGCCTGATCGACAACTGGCTGCGCCATGTGCAGGATGTCGGACAGAAGCATCGCGACGCACTGGACGCAATCCCGGATCGGGAAGGGCGCATCACCCGTCTGTGCGAACTCAATGTGATCGAGCAGGCGGTCAACGTCGCACAGACCACTGTCGTGCAAGATGCCTGGGCGCGCGGTCAGGACGTCGCGGTACACGGCTGGGCCTATGATCTGAAAGACGGCGTCATCCGCGATTTGAAAATGTCCATGGAAACGCCGGGAGAGATCGACGACTGCTATGCCACGGCGCTGGCAGCCGGCGAAATGTTTGCGGCCGGGATTAAAACCTAGGGGATGACGCGCCGGCGCCGGGTGCTGCGTTGAGCGGCCTCCGGTTTGCGCCGCACGTGGCGCATGGCACCAGTCGATGATCTGCGCGTTTGACCGCCGGCAGGGTCCGTGAAGACTGGCACATGCATGGCTGAAGTGTCATATCGCACGATCGGCCGCGATCCTGTACGCTCGCTCCTTGCTGTCGCATAAATAAAATGCACATTGCAGTGCATCAAGCATTGGGGGGGGCATGCAATCAAGGATTTCATTCGCTGGCCTGGCCGTATTGGCAATGTTGGCGCTGGGCGGGATGCAGCAGGTCGCGGCGCAAGTCATCACGCTGCATGGCGCGGTCCAGTTCAACGACGAACACGTGTTCACGCGCACGTTGTTCAAGTTCGAGGAGCTGACCAGGAAATACTATGGCAAGCCCGTTGAATTCGTCCTTCACCGCAACAGCGAGCTGGGCCTGGAGAAGGATTACTTCGTCTACATGAACCAGGGCAGGGGGGTCGACTATGCGATTGTCTCCCCCGGCCACATGTCCACGTTCTCGCGTGCGGCGCCGTTCATCGATGCGCCTTTTCTGTTTCGCGATCTCGACCAGTGGCGCAAGGTGCTGGATGCGAATTTGTTCAAGCCCATCGCCGACGAGATCGCGCAGAAGGCCGATGTCATGCTCGTCGGCTATGCCGGCGGCGGCACGCGCAACATTTTCGCCAACAAGCCGATGCATAACATTGCCGAGCTAAAGGGCCTGAAGATTCGTGTCATCGGCGCGCCAATCTGGACGCGCACCTTTGCGGCCGCCGGCATGGCGCCCTCGGTCATCGCCTACAACGAGATCTACAACGCCATCCAGAACGGCGTGATCTCCGCCGGCGACAACGAAGCGGCCGGCGTCGAGCAGATGCGCTTTTACGAGGTCGGGCCGAATCTGGTCATGACCCAGCATGCCATCACAGTGCGGCCGCTGTGTTTCTCGGGCAAGACGTTCAAGACGCTGCCGCCGGCGCTGCAGGCGGCGATCGTCAGGGCGGGCAAGGAGGCGGGTGAATATGGCCGTCAACTCGAGGCGCGAGAAGACGCAGCCAAGCTCGACGCCATGGAAAAGGCCGGCAAGCTCAAGCGCATTGCCTTCGTTGACCGCGCGCGGTTGAAGACCATGGTCGATCCGGTTATCGAGGCCTACGCAAAAGACGTTGGCGCCGACCAGATCCTCGTCAAGATCAACGCCATCAAGTGAAATTCCTGTTCGATCTTTATCACCGGCTGCTGGTCTGGCTGCTGGTGGGCACGGTTGCGATTCTCATCGTACCGGTCACGCTGCAGATCCTGTCGCGTTTCACCGATTTCGTGCCGGCCTATATCTGGACCGAAGAGCTGGCGCGCTTCATGTTCATCTGGATGGTGATGATCGGCGCGATGATCGGCGTGCGCGAGGGTACGCACTTCGAGGTCGATGTGTGGCCGGTGCTGGGAGCGCGCGCCAACGCGCTGCTGCGTATCGTCTCGCATCTTCTGGTGCTGGTCTTCGCGCTGGTGTTCGTCTGGTGGGGCATCGCCTTCATACGCTTCGGCTGGGACCAGCTGTCCGAGATCGCCGAGCTGCCGATGTGGACAATTTTCATCGCCTGGCCAATTGCGGGCATTACGTGGACGCTGTTTATCGGCGAATCATTCGTCGCCAGTGCCCGGGCTCTGCTCAAAGGCGCGCCGCGATGACCGGCATCGCCCTCACGGCGGGATCGGCTGCGGCGATTCTGTTCGGCGCATTCTTCCTGCTGCTGATTCTGCGGGTGCCGGTCGCGTTTGCGCTCGGTCTGGCCTGCCTGCCGATCCTCGTCATCGAACCCAGGCTCTCGCCGCTTACTTTATTCAACGAAACGTTCAAGGCCTACAACTCGTTCATTCTGCTGGCGGTGCCGTTCTTTCTGCTGACTGCGAATCTGATGAACATCGGCGGCATATCCGATCGGTTGGTGCGATTGTCGCGTTCGATGGTCGGCCATTTTCCCGGTTCGCTGGCGCAAATTAACGTCGTGCTCTCGATTTTCTTCGCCGGTATCTCCGGATCGTCCACCGCCGATGCAGCCAGCCAGGGCAAGCTATTCATCGACGCGCAGGTGAAGGAGGGTTACGGACTGTCGTTTTCGATCGCGGTGACCGCGGTTTCATCTGTACTGGCAGTCATCATTCCGCCGTCGATCCTGATGGTGGTCTGGGGCGGCGTGATCTCCACTTCGATAGGCGCGTTGTATCTCGCCGGCATCCTGCCTGGACTGCTGATTGCAGGCGCGCAAATGGCGACCGTGCATGCCTACGCGAAAATCTACAAATACCCGGTCTATCCGCGCTCCAGCTTAAAGGAATTCGTGACCGCGGCCGTGCTGTCGCTGCCGGCGTTGTTCACGCCTTTCATTATTGTCGGCGGCATCCTGCTGGGCTGGTTTACCCCAACCGAGTCGGCGGCGGTGGCCGTGCTTTATGCGGCGGTCTTGTCGATATTCGTTTACCGCGAGATGGATCTGAAGAAGGTCTATCGGGCGCTGGCCGAGACTGGTCGGTTGGCGGCGGTGGCGTTGTTCTGCGTGGGGACCGCTTCCGTTTTCGGCTGGTTGCTCGCCTACTACCAGATTCCGCGGGTCCTGCTCGAGAACGTGACTTCCTGGGGACTGGGCATCACCGGAGTTGGTTTCTTCATCGCCTTCGCCTTCCTCGTCGTCGGTTGCTTTCTCGATGCCATTCCCGCAATCATCATTCTCGGCACCACGCTGCAACCGCTGGCCGAATCGGTGCATATGCATCCGGTGCAATTCGCCATCATCGGCATCATCGCGCTGGCGTTCGGCTTGGTGACGCCCCCCTATGGGTTATGCCTGATGATTTCCTGCGCGGTCGCCAAGGTGCCGCTGCGTTTTGCCCTCAAGGACACCATGATCATGCTCATTCCCATGCTGGTCGTTCTCGCTGCCTGCATCGTCTGGCCGGATATCGTGCTATTCCTGCCCAAGCTGATTTCTCCGGAATACCTGAAATGACAAATTCATCGCCGTGGGGGCTTGACGCCGCAGGCCTACGCGGCCGACAATGCGCGCCATGAAACAGCGCTTCTTCTTTTTTTGCCGACGTCGCTGCGCAACCCGCGCGGTGCGTCCATGCGGCCGACGACCGTAATTGCCGGACTTCCCGATGACACCACAGGGCCGCAGCTATCTGCGGCCTTTTGCATTTTTGGCTGAACAAATCCCGAGGATCGGATCATGAAATTCGCTGACTTCCCCGTAAAGGCCCTGATGGACATCACTTCGCGGCCGCCACTGGTATTCGTTCGCGGCGAAGGTTCCTGGATGTGGGACCACACCGGCAAGCGTTACCTCGATTTCGTGCAGGGATGGGCGGTTAACTGCCTGGGTCACAGCCCGTCCATCATCACCGACGCGCTGCTCGCGCAGTCCCGCCGACTGATAACGCCCAGCCCGGCTTTCTACAACGAGCCTTCGCTGCGACTTGCCGATCAGATCGTCGAGCACAGTTGCTTCCAGAAAGTATTCTTCACCAACAGCGGCGCGGAAGCCAATGAAGGTGCGATCAAGCTGGCACGCAAATGGGGAAGCAGGAACAAGGGCGGTGCGTTCGAGATCATCACGCTGGAGAATTCCTTCCACGGCCGCACGCTTGCAACAATGGCTGCGTCGGGCAAGCCGCAGTTTCGCGACCTGTTCGAGCCCAAGGTGCCGGGTTTCCCAAAAGCGAGGATCAACGATCTTGCCTCGATCGAGGCGTTGATCACGGAGCGGACCGTGGCAGTCATGCTCGAGCCGATTCAGGGGGAGACCGGCGTCATCATCGCGACTGATGCCTTCATGCGCGATCTGCGCGCGCTCACGCAGCAGCACGGTCTTCTGCTGATTGCCGACGAAATCCAGACCGGCGTTGGCCGTACGGGCAAGCTGTGGGGATACGAATACTCGGGTATCGAGCCGGACATCATGACTCTGGGCAAAGGCCTGGGCGGCGGCGTTCCCCTTGCTGCACTGGTCGCGAAGGAAGCGGTATCCGTATTCGAGCATGGTGACCAGGGTGGAACTTTCAACGGTAATCCGCTGATGGCGGCTGTTGGTTGCGCGATCATGCAGGTGATCCTGGCGCCGGCATTCCTGCCGGCCGTGGTTGCAAGCGGAGCCTACCTGATGAAGGGCCTGTCCGCGCTGTCGCAGCGGCATGACCTGGGAGAGGTGCGCGGCCGCGGCCTGCTGGTCGCGCTCGATTTGAAGCGGGACATTGCGGCGCAAGTCGTCGATTTGGCGCGCGATGCAGGCATGTTGCTCAATGCCCCGCGCCCGAACCTGCTGCGCTTCATGCCCGCGCTGAATGTCTCGATTGAAGAGATCGATACCATGCTCACCGGGCTGGAAGGCTTGCTTCGCACGGTGGAGTCGGCGTGATGCCGCTCGCAACCAGTCGCCGGGCGCATTTCTGTCCTCGGCATAAACTGGCATCATGCCTGTTCTCATCCACAATAACTTCTGGGTTGCCCGCATGTCAAAACGCCATTGGGAACGACATCGCAGTTCACGCATCGGCTGGCTGCGCGCATCCGTGCTGGGCGCCAACGATGGCATCGTTTCGACGGCGAGCCTGATACTGGGTGTCGCGGCGGCGCATGCGACACATGGCGACATCATGGTCGCGGGTGTCGCGGGTCTGGTCGCCGGTGCCATGTCGATGGCGGCGGGCGAATACGTATCTGTGTACTCGCAGGCGGATACGGAGAAGGCGGATCTGGACCGCGAGCGGGCCGAACTGCAATCGGATGATGCCGGCGAGCGACGTGAACTTGCGGCGATCTATGTCGGACGCGGGCTCGATCATGCGCTGGCAAAGCAGGTTGCCGAGCAGTTGATGGCGCATGATGCACTCGGCGCACACGCGCGCGACGAACTCGGCATTACGGATTCCCATCGCGCGCGTCCGCTGCAGGCGGCCTACGCCTCGGCCGGCAGCTTTGCGGCCGGGGCGGTGTTGCCGCTTGCCGTCACCGCGCTGGCGCCGGCCGCAAACCTGATCCCCTACGTGTCCGTGACTTCTCTTGGCTTTCTCGCGCTGCTGGGCGTACTGGCGGCGCGCGCGGGGGGGGCCGGAATGGTGGTCGGTGCGACGCGGGTCACATTTTGGGGCGCGCTCGCAATGGGTTTGACTGCCGGCGTCGGGGCCATGTTTGGCGCGGTAGCCTGAGCCTGCCGGCCATTGGGCTGCATGATGGCCGCAAGCGCCCGATAAGACGATGCGGCGGGCATTCGCGCCGCGGTTTTGCCTCGCGCGGCTATTCTTGTTCCGGAATGAAATTCAGAGCGACGCCGTTGTTGCAATAACGCAGGCCGGTGGGATCAGGGCCGTCCTCGAACACATGGCCCTGATGGCCGCCGCACCTGGCGCAATGGTACTCGGTGCGCTCCATAAACAGTTTTCTGTCCACCCTGGTTTCCAACGCACCCGGCACGGCCGTGAAAAAACTCGGCCAGCCGGTCTTGCTGTCGTACTTCATGTCGGATTTGAAGAGCGCTTCTCCGCAGCCTGCACAGACGAATACGCCCTTGCGGTATTCGCCGTTCAGTGGGCTGGTAAAGCGGCGCTCGGTGCCTTCCTCGCGCAAAACCGCGTACTGCTCCGGTGTCAGATCTCGTTGCCACTGCGACTCGGACTTGTCAAATTGCCCCATGCTGCGATGCTCCTCCCCCTATGCCCGGCGCGCCGACGGCTACTGCCAAAAGTCCAGAGTTGCCCGGCGTTGAATGTTGTGCTATTTCTCGCACGCTTAGAAAAGCGTGCTTGCGCCGTTACTATAATCAATAATCAGGCGGCGGTTCCAACGGGCAATAATAATGAACTGGGGGAGGCAAGCCTTGAACCTTTGGCAATTCATAACACGCTGTTTTCTCATTGATTGGAGTCGTGCGGGAATTTTGGTGCGCTGCGCACTGGCGATTTCATTGATTGCTTCGATTGCCGGTTGTGCCTGGCTCTGTCCGTCGCCGCAACCACAGTTCGAGCCCGAACGCGAGGCGGTCCAGTTCGACTATGCGCCGCTGCCGGCAGTCGACCCCCCGAAGGTTGCCGCGCCGCAGCCGGAACCGTCCCCCTCGCCGCCTGCGCCCGCCCCAAGGAAAACCACGAATGAGCGGATAACCATTCTTCCCAAGGAGGAGGGGCCGATCGGAGGTGTGGTCGTCCGGCAAGGCGACAATGTCGTCGTCCTCGATCAGCCTTACGCCACGGTCCTGATCGAAGGGCCGGGCATGTTGACGGAATCGACCTACGACGCGGACCAGGCGAAGATCGATTTCGCGCCGGTTCTAACGGCACTGCCGGGCCGGCCTACCCAGTTTCTGCTGTATTTCCTCGAAGGCATGGACGAGCTCACGCCTGATTCAGTAGCCGAGGTGGAGAAAGTATTCGCCGAGCTGACCACGCGGCCGGCACCGGAAATCCTGGTGATCGGTCATACCGATGCAGTCGGAACGATGCAGTACAACGACAAGCTGTCGCTGCAGCGTGCGGCGCACGTGCGGGATGAATTGGTCAGGCGCGGGATTGCCGAAGTGCGCATTTCGGTGGAAGGGCGCGGCAAGCGCGAACCATTGGTGGCAACCGCGGACGGCGTAGCAGAGCCGAGGAACCGGCGCGTTGAAGTCAACGTCCGTTGAGCGCGCCCGTGCGGTCTGCGGCTAGATCAGGCCTTCGAGCAGCTGGATGTCGACAGTCGTCCCGGCCGCGACATTGCCCAAGTCTGTAGGCAGGATGATGAAGCAATCGGCCTGGCTCATGGATGACAGGATGCCGGAGCCCTGGTCGCCGGTGGTGCGCACGGTCCACAGGCCGCTATCGTCACGCGAGAGGATGCCCCGCTGGAACTCGGTGCGTCCGGGTGCCTTCTTGATCGGAGAAGTACAGACGACTTTCTGCGTGAGCAGCGGCATGACCTTGGTCTGTCCCTGCAGATACAGCAGCGCATCACGCACGAACTGATAAAACGTCACCATGACCGCCACCGGGTTACCCGGCAGCCCGAAGAAATGCGCGCTGCCGATCCTGCCGTAGGCCAGCGGCCGGCCGGGCTTCATCGCGATCTTCCAGAACAGTACTTCGCCAAGGCGATCCAGGATCTGCTTAACGTAATCTGCTTCGCCAACGGAGACCCCGCCGCTGGTCATCACAACGTCGGCGGCCTGAGCCGCTTCGATGAAGGCACGCTCGACATCCTGCGGCGTATCGCGGATCACGCCCATATCGAGTACTTCGCAGCCCAGCCGCACCAGCATTCCGTAAAGCGTGTAGCGGTTGCTGTCGTAGATCTGGCCGGGCCCAAGCGGTGCGCCAACCGGCACGAGCTCGTCGCCGGTCGAGAAAAACGCCACGCGCAACTTGCGGTACACGGCGACTTCGCCGATGCCGAGCGAGGCGATCATCCCGATCTCGGCCGGACGCAGTAGTTGGCCCCGCATGAGCGCGGCTGCGCCCGCGCGCAAGTCTTCACCAGCGCGGCGCGTATTAGTCCCCAATGCCGGTACCGACATTACCGTGACCTGCTTGCCGGAGAGTTTCGCGCGCTCCTGCGGGATCACCGTATCCGCACCCGCCGGGATTACCGCCCCGGTCATGATGCGCGCGGCCTGTCCGGGTGCTAGCGCGCCGTCATAGGGTTTTCCAGCGTACGCGGTGCCGATGACCTCGAGCGTGGCTTGCGCGTTGGGCGCCAGATCGGCGAAGCGCACTGCGAACCCGTCCATAGCTGAATTGTCGTGCTGGGGCACGTTGACCGGCGAGATCACGTCCTGCGCCAGCACCCGGCCGAGCGCGGCGCGGATGCCGAGGCGCTCGACCGCAGTGACAGGCGAGAGAAAGGCGCGGATATGCTTGCGCGCTTTTTCCACCGGCATGGAGTTCGGGTCGTAGTCGGAAGCAGCGGCCAGGTCGTGCAAGGATTTATCGGGGGTCATGGGAAAACCGGAGCGAGGGAGGAGGGGCGGGCCGGGATTGCGCCGGACTGGAAACGCCTATTTGGCGGCCAAGCCCTTTTTCAATAGTTCGGCCGTCAGCTCATTCAGACTGGTGCCGTTTTCCTGGGCAAGTGACCTCAACTGGGACACCAGTCCATTGTCGAGTTTCACAGCGAACGGGACCAGACCGAGGGCCTGATCGCGTTTGCGCTGTTCGCGGCGGTCGGGCACCACGGCGGCGCCCTGGCCGAAGCGGCCGGGCGTGACCGACTGGTCCATCTGACGGTCGATCTTCTTGCCTTTGTTTTTTGCGAGCTCTGTTCTTTTCAAGGGGCTGACTTTTTTATCAAGTTAGTTCGGGAAGGAACTCGCGCTTTGCCACTTCTGCGCGAGTCATGCTTTTGCACCAGAGATTCATTACCGGTGACGCGATTAACCGCCGATGTAGGACATTTCCACTTTGCGCAGTTTCGCCGTGTCGGCCGTACGGATTTCGGAGTACCGGTCTGATCGCGCGCTCCAGACCCGGGCGACGGCAGCGGAGAGTTCCTCATCGGTGGCACCGCCGCGCATGAGGTCGCGCAGGTCCGTGCCCTCGGTGGCGAACAGACAGGTGTAAAGCGATCCCTCGGCGGAAAGGCGCGCGCGCGTGCAGTCCTTGCAAAACGCCTGGGTGACCGAGGAGATGAATCCGATTTCGCCTGAACCGTCGTTGTAACGCCAGCGCTCGGCGACTTCACCAACGTAATTCGGATTGGCCGGCTCGATGGAAAATTCGGCGCCGATGCGCGACACCAGTTCGCGCGACGGTACGACGTGCTCCATTTTCCAGCCGTTGGTGTGGCCCACATCCATGAATTCAATGAAGCGCAGGATATGACCGCTGCCCTTGAAGAAGCGCGCCATGTCGACGACGCTGCGGTCGTTGGTGCCGCGTTTGACTACCATGTTGACCTTGATCGGCTTCAAGCCCACGCGGTCGGCTTCCTCAATGCCTTCGAGCACTTTGACCACCGGGAAATCGACGTCGTTCATCGCCTTGAAAACCGCATCGTCCATGGAATCCAGGCTGACGGTAACCCGCTTCAGGCCTGCATCCTTGAGTGCCTGGGCCTTCTGTTTCAGCAGCGATCCGTTGGTGGTGAGCGTCAGGTCCAGGCCGGGCTCCTGCGCCAACATCGCGATCAGCTTCTCCAGCTGCCGGCGCACCAGCGGCTCGCCGCCGGTAATGCGTATTTTCTCGATGCCATGTCCGCGGAAAATTTTCACCAGTCGGTGAATTTCGTCGAAGCTGAGCAACTGGGCGCGCTCGAGGAACTGAAAGTCCCGACCGTACACTTCCTTGGGCATGCAATAGGTGCAGCGGAAATTGCAGCGGTCAGTGACCGATATGCGCAGGTCGCGCAGCGCGCGCCCGCGCGTGTCGACCAGCGCGGGCGCTGTCTCCTCGGCGGTCTTTGCTGCGATGGCGGTATTTTTCAGTGGTGTCATCCTGGTACTTCGGGCATGGGCGGCTTTTGATTTTGCGGCACCGGCTTCACCGCCAACGCGCGGAAGTCATTATATTCCATTGTGAATAACGCTGGTGCCCGCGCTCTCCGGTCGTTGTAAGAGACTCCACCGCCTCCTGTCGTTTCCATGTTACTGGAAACAGGAGCGTCGGCGCGGCTATGGCCGCTTTCGTGGCTGGTGCCGGTGCTTCTGACTTGCGCCCGGGATACGGCAGCCGCACCGGCGCCGATTGGAGCACTGTCACAAATAGGCGATCATGCGCCCGCAAGTGATGACGCCGGCCCAGATCAACAGCGAGGCGATGGCATGCAGCTTCGCGCCCGCCGGGGAGGGCGTGTTCTGGTCCCAGAATTCGGCACCGCGAAAAGAGCCCAGATGGAAAGCGGCGGCGTTGACGCCCGCCAGCATCAGCAGCAGCATCTTGATGACGAATGCGCGGTTTCCGACCAGGTCCAACGCTTCCGACGCGAACATCAGCGTGCCGGTCGGCACGATAAGCAACAGTGCGGCCATCGACCACGGCAGCAGGTGCCGCGCCATCAGACGTACTGAAATGCGTTTTGAGATGCCGAGGATGCGCAGGTCGAACATTACGACCGCGCCGACCAGGATCGAGAAACCCATGATATGAACGGTTTCCACCAGCGGAAACAGCCACAGCAGGATCTGCCAGTCGCCGCGG
>JBDTRK010000050.1:0-23554 GCA_039931685.1 Betaproteobacteria bacterium
GGGCAAGGGGCGCGAAGCGGCCCTTGGCACGTCCGCTCGATGGAAGGGTTAGGTTCCTGGGGCAAGACAAAAGTACGGGCAATGCCCCGCCTTCGGATCGTACGAAAGCAGCAGGAAAGCACTGACAGCACCGGATAGCTCATGGAACGACTGGCCGAGTAAGAAGCTTGCGACTGTTTCGACAGGAAGTGCCGGCTCATCAGTGTGTATCACGATCACATACCCACCCTCGTATGGACCATCCTTCAACTTCGGCAGTCGATCCACCTTGGATTGAAGACGGACGCGAAGCGACACCAAGAACTTGTTCCGATCCCAGTCGGCATAGTCGTAGTGACGCCCTGCCTTGAAAGCTTCGATAGCGCGACCATCAACCAATTCGGTCACCTCGAAGGCAACACGATGCCCGGCCTGGCTTAAGCCCTCTACATCTGGCGGGTCTTGCCCTCTGCCTCGGCTCTTGAGTTCATTGAAGACCAGTCGTCCGTCCGTCGCGAGTGATTCCGCAAGTGCTCGGACGACGCCCAGTTCTTCGAGGTCGCGATCAATAGCCCAGCCGAAGAAGCTGGCATATCCCCGATCACGTTCGCGCGCCCGGCGCATCAGATGGAGGATCTCGGCCTCTTGATCGGGCGACATGGAAGGGACCTAACGCCTGCCATCAGCGGGCGAGCAATAGCGGCGCGAAGCGACGCTGTTGAACGGTCCGCTGGATGGCATTGTTGGGCGTCATCTTGTGAATGGCTCTGGCGAGGCAGAAAGAACAAAGGAAAAAGGCCACCTTGCGAAAATAGTGACCTTCATTCGATGGACTCCAGAAGTCCTAATTCTTGCACTTGATAAGCATGCTGCGGGTCATCACTGAGCCACCGTAGAGGCCGTACTGGTTGCCGGCCACCACTACACCTTGATCTGAGCCTCCCGCGATTACGTCGTATCCACTTGTCTTGCAGATCTCCCCAGCCTTTTCGTAGCACATTCCCCAGTTCAGCGCCGATCCGGAGCAGTCGATGCTGTGTCCCTTCCCGCCGTCTGGCAAGTATGTTTCCTTTGAGGTCGCGCACCCGACCATGAGCGTGCACAATGCGACAGCGTAGAGCGGCTTCATGGCTTTTCCTCCCTCCTCTTCCGAACTTACCCTTGAGAACGATTGAGAGCCCGAGATTCCAGCTTAATCGGGCTTTGCCTCACGACATAGCGAGTCGAGCTTCGCTCGAGTATCTTCATTATCGAGAATCCACCGAGCTTCCGTATACCCCTCGGAACGCAGATGGGTCTCAATAGCCCACCAGTTCAAAAACTGGCCCGACCGCGCAAGTTCTTCGGCCATTCGAGGGACCACTTCACGCTGATGCTTCTTGGTGAGCTTCCTTGGCACTCGACTACTCTCCTATGACGCCCAACGTCTGAATTCACTGGCCTGCGCGGCTTTTCGCGCAGGTCCGGTGGAATGATGAGTTAGACCTCAGAACCAATTCAGTCGCCCTACCAGTTCCAAAAACTCTGTTGCTACTTTATCAAAGCGCTCGAAGTCTCCTCCAAACATTCCGGCCTTCAGGGGAGGCCACGACTCTTTCCGGTTTCTTGCCTCATCGACGATCCTTGCCAGCGGGGCATTGTCTCGATTTTGGTGTTTCCAGCCAAAGCGTCCGATCGGCCCCCAAACATCCCCGCCCCTTGCTCGTCGCATATCGGCTATCGCGAGTGCAAAGTAGACCTCAAATTCATCAAAGGCTGTCTCATAGTTCTTTCCAAGAAAGAAGGTATCGTCCAATTTTGGCTGAAGGATTTTGAACAAGTACTCGCTGAGCGGCGTGTAGTGTTTTTCGTGCCCCGGAATTTGCTTGAACGCGTTGGTACGAATTATCTGTAGGAGACCGTTAGAGCTGGCTTCCACAAATGTGTCAGTCTTGTCCCGATACTCACTGCTCGGCAGTTGTGTGTAGAAGAGGGTCGCAAGGTTGTCGAAGCGCTGTCCATCTATCGCAGCAATGCCTGCTGTGTATAGCTCTAAGATCAATGGGTACCAGCGAAGCTCTAGCCAAATTGTGAGCCCGCCACGAGATTCAAGTCGATCACTCGACCGAGCAATGCATTTTTGCATAGTGCTTGCGTGGATCGCTTTCCCCCAATGCGCAATGCAAGCGAGCAGTATTGATAGATCTGCGGCAGCGTCTTCGTATCTTCCGATCCGATCAAGCATTTCCTCCTTAGTGAACTGTCCGGCAGTAGGGAAGCTATCTTCGGATGTAATTGAGAGAAAGCGGCGAACTTCGTTGGCAAGCAAATCATGTAGTTCTATTGCACTTGAATCACTCGAAAGCAAACTTTTCGCTCGTTTGACTTTTTCAAGAGTTCCCTCTTCCTTCGGTTCATCCTTTGCAAAGGGGATACTTATTAGTCGGTCGTCGTCTCGCTCTTCAACCACCTCTAGCGCTGAGAGACCAGGTGCGACCAGAATAAGGTCACCGTCACCATCAAAGTGACCGTAGTGCGGGGTTTGGTTGGAGTTCTTGTCCGTAGCAACTCGGTTATACACGTAGGCCATCAGACCTGCCGCAGTGATCACGCCGTCTTCGGCGGCAGCTTTACCCCTCATCCCCTCAAGTAGATGGCCAGTAAAAACCGAGTGGTTCTGAAGCGGGCCGCCAGAGTCCGAGACAACTTCATCCGCTTTCCCGGCCGTGAGTACCTGTCGTGAGTGCCGGAGCATCATGTCTTTCAAGAACCTCGCTCCGCCAGCCGCAATGCTTCTAGTTAATGCCAAGCCACCGTAGCATGCATCCATGATGAAGAGAATGTGCTTAGCTCGGACAACCTCGGAGTTTCTGGTGAATTCGTCCCATCGAATGAGGGTCGAAAAATCAGACATGTCTGCATCGTGTGGAACTAGATATCCAATTTCACCTCGCGATCCTGTTTGTGTATGCCCATGGCCGGCGTAGAAAACGATTAATCGCTCGTCTACGTCGATATCTTCGCGTGAGAAGCGAAGAAATGCCTTTAGGATAGCTTGCCGAGTGGCCACCTCGTTGGCTAGATATGTAATGTCCTCAGGGTGAAAGCCAAGCGACTCCACAAGAGTCTGGCGAAACTCATCGGCATCACTTACTGCGTATTCAAGTGGGGATGCAAGAATGTATCGATCGATCCCAATTACTAGGGCACGACTGCGTGTGTAGTGCGTCTTCAGAAGGAAGCGTGTGTCGCGCATAAGGTGTGTTTTCTGAGGTCTAACGTGATGGTCAGCGGCGCCGATAGGCGTCGGCTGCACCTAAAGTTAGGCCATTCTCTGACATTTTTTCCAGGTGGTTGTAACCCATGTCCCTCTACACTTTTGTTACCTATCTCCCCGGCCACTCCGTTTTTACTCGCGCTTTAAACCGTTCCAACAATTTCTGCGCAAGGTCTTCGTCGTTCATCAGCGAAACCACACCCAATACGGAAATGGTGGCGATGATGTCCGCAAAGCGCAGGACTTCAAGCAGTTCGTGAATGGAGTAGTTTGGTTCGATTCCGTCCGAAGTATTCCAGCGCTGAACATGAAGACCGCCAGTGTGCGTGTACGCGCACATGGATTTCCAGGTGCGCTTTTTGATGAGAGTTAACGCCCCTTCCTTGAATGCGTCGGTTCGCTCAAGCCCTTTCAGCAAAACGTCGATTTTCGGGGGCTCCCGCCCCTTAAGGAACTTTCGAAGTTGCGCGTCAGTGGCGCATAGCGCCAGCCACTCGCCGCGGACATATGCCTCGAATGCAATGCGCACAAGAGCGAAACACGACCCATAAAGCCGGCTACCAAGAAGTACGACTATGGCGTGATGGTGGTCTTGCGCAATGGCCAAACAGGACCCCGCTGCACGCACACGGTTGTTGGCGGGGAGGCTGCGCTCGTGTATTGCAAGCCGCAGCCATTCGCCATAGGCATTCGCGTCGTCGAGTTGCTTGACGGTGAGCATGAATTCTAACTTTTACTTCGAAGTCAATTGCCGAATACCTGGACGGCCGTATTTACAAAGTAAAAAGAGGCGACGAATGAAGTAATACTTACCGCGACGAGTGTTATCACAAGTGACGTTATTACGGCTATTCGAAGTGGCAACTTCGCGACGCCATTGAAAGGGATATGCCCGGTAATCAGCGCGTGAAGTTTTGGATAACGGGTCGCTAAGTTGTCTTTTAACCATAACGGGACTCCGTATAGCAACCCCAAGCCAACCATTGTCGCCACAACTACAGCCGCGTGTTCAGAGGGTACCTTTTCAATCTTCGACCACACGAAAACAACTATAAGGAACGCAAGTGCAAGCACGCCAAGAATAAGTGATCCGCCGACAACTGCGGGCCAAAATCTGAGTATTAGTACTCCAAGGACAATACCAAGCGCGATCTCGATGATCAGCATCGTACCCCCTCGTTGTGACTTCTAACGTAGAAATGACCGGCGGGCCATAGGCACGCGACGGCGTACCGCGAAAACGTTCGTCTCGACCGTCATGTTAGACCTCGTGCGGCGTGGTGCATCCGTGCCACATATCTGCATAAATTCCGAACCTAGCCTCCGCTGACAACGCATCGGCAAACAGTCCCTTGAGTTCATGGACGGCGGCATATACACGCTTTGCATTACCAACCGTGATCTCGCGTTCGAGCGTAGACAGCGGCGCATGAAAAGCGGTCTTCGCCAAACCAATTGCGGGCAAGACACATTCCTTTATCACGGCCTCGGGCTTGGGGTGTGCAATGTCATTCCTGAATCCGCCAAGGAACTGGAGCGTCGTCCAGGGTTCCTCGGCTGTATTCCGTGAAATATGGAGTTTCTCGATCAGCAAATTGATCTTTTCATGCGGCCGAAGGCGTTCAAACGTGGGCCAATCTCCGACGACGCAAGAACCTACAGCATTTGCCAAACCTTCCACGGCGAGCGCCGTCATCGCCATCGCGGCCAAACACTTGTCGAAACGGTCTCGCTCCGTTGCCTCCGCCTCGGCAATCGCAACCTGCGCCGCATGCAAGAGCATGTGATGTGCGAAAAACGTACGTTCTTGCGTTTTTTGAAAAAGCAGGGAGTTGTTCATGAGGTCTAACGTGCGTGATCAGCCGACCAGCGAGTGCAGCTCGCGAAGGTCGGCTGGATCGGAAGGTTATACCGCGTGCCCAACGTCTTGCTCCTGAAAGTCCCAGACACCAGCGCTTTTGCCTGACTCCATGAGGTGAAAAGCCTCGTGAATGTCGGCGCCGGGCGGCACATCCACGGAAAGCAATTTCCCGTCAATGCCTTCGAACGAACAGCCAAGTTTTTCGATTGGCTCCCAATACGCTGCGAACATACCATTGCTGTCTATTCCGTTGATGACCCACAACGCGTACGTCGAATGACCGGATTTTTTGAGAGCTCTGCGAACAACCGGAAAACCTTGCTCCGGGTCGAATTCGGCGAAAATCACGTCCAAGAAGCTGTAGCCACTAGCGTAGAACGGCGAGTTCTCCAGACGATACTGTCCATCTCCAAGAGGCGTTGCCCACAGAGTTTCGGTTGCTGCTGAATACCAATCGGCTACGGGCAACTCGAAGAGCACTTTTACAAGCTCGCCGGGCATCTCACGCGGTATAACGAAAAAGCTGTGCGGCCGGACGCCGCAGGCGGACGGTCGGCACCAGCGCCGGGTTGGGCGTCATGTTCATGCCACTACTAAAACCCAACCAAAAATTATCACCTGCACAACGAGCCCCAGTGCTGCCACAGACTCGGAGATAACAGAAAGTTTCCAGCGAAGCAGAGCCTGTTCGATATCGCGCTTTTGGTCAGTCTCAGATTGTTCAGCATTCGGGCGAGCCAGGCGTTGACCAATCACTTCGTATTGCCCTTTCGTTAGTGCGAAATTCAGCAGAAGAACAACCAGGCAGAAAATCGCAGTCAGACCGGCAAGCCGAAAGGGCCACCCGGCGGAAGGTGTTGTGGTTACCAGTAGCGACTGCCACCGACAGCAGGACGGTATGGGCAGTAAGCAAGCCTGTCCACAGGCTGAACTTTGCGGCGAGGGTGCGCTCGGCGATTTGCTGAAGCCTCGCGTCGTACTTGTCTGTCACGCGTATGACCTAGTCATTTACAGCGCACAGTGAGTGACTTTCGATTGAAACCAGCTTCCTCACGCAGCACTTCGTAGCCCTTTGGACAGGCATTGTTTGCCTCCGTGTAGCAGACCGACCATGCAACTGCCGCGCCACACTCGATGAGTTGGGCGGGCTTGCCGTCCGTGTAATGAATCGGGGTAGACATGGTGCAGCCGCCAAGCACCAATATGAGCAACAGTAGTCGCATGTCACGAACTCCTTGCACGGTGTCAACCCTCGGAAAGAACGTATCCTGACGCCCAACGTTGCGTTCAGCCGCATCCGCTCGCGGGTGTCGGCTGCGACGCGGGGTTAGAACGCACATATTCCCAATTGAGCATCCCGTCCGCATCGGTGGTAGTAAAAGGATTCTCAGCACCGGTGATTCGACTAAAGAGCTCTACGGCAGCTCTTATGGTTGCATGTGCCCAATCCGCAACCTCGACGCGAAGAAAATTCGTAACCCAACCGGCGTTCATCACTTGGACCTTGCTGCGATGAAGCGCCTGTTCCAGCCGTGCGGGCCATACGGCGTGCTCTATGAAGGTCGGGTTGTAGTGAATCACCGAATTTCGTAGCTCCCTAAGCGCGATAAGATTCTGGTACTTCTCGCAATTTGGATCTAGACCCGCATTTTTCGGATCGTATAGCCGGAAGATCTCCTTTACCCAGTCCTTGAAGTCGTTATAGGGCTTTTGCTGCATCTTAAGTGCATCAATACGCTCAAGATCGGCATCCTTGGTTGGAGAATCAGACGTCTCAAGGTGAAAGCGTGAGAACGCTAAGTGCTCTTGCAGAAAGGCCTCAAAAGCCGCCGTGTATATGACAACGGCCGGAAAGACATAGAAGTGACCAGGCCATCGCGACTTGTCGTCTGCGGCCATCGACCGGAACTCTGCGGCGGTCTTGAAATAGTTTCCCGACAGAATATGAGGGCTCTTGATCGGGTCTTGATCCGCGAGAGGTCGTGGCGTGAAAGTTTGGGATGCGTTCGCCATCGGTAATGCGTTCTAACGCGAAGTGGGCGTCCCAAAAGACGCTTTACAAAGCGTCAAAGGGCTGGATGGTTCGACAGGAACATGCATATTAATCCCATCCGCATAAGGATTTAGGGCCAGTTTGCAGGGCTGCCAACTGCATTGTCAACCACGTCACACCGTTACGCCCTTTACCCCGTCACGTTCGTCGCGCCGTCACGTTCGTCGGGTATCCTCCTGCGCCACTTCGCTCTCATGCCAGCGCCGCAGCGCCAGCCTGGACAGCCAGCTCACCACCAGAAACAGCACCACCCCCGTCGCCGTGATCAGGAACAGCGCTGCGAACAGCCGCGGGATTTTCAGTTGCAGGCCGGCCTGCAGGATCTGGTAGGCGAGGCCGGAGCGCGTGCCGCCGGTACCGGCGACGAATTCCGCGACGACGGCGCCGATCAGCGCGAGCGCGGTCGCGACGCGCAGTCCGGCAAAGAAGTACGGCGCGGCGCTCGGGATGCGCAGACGCAGCAGGATCTGCGTGCGCGATGCGCCGTAGAGACGGAACAGGTCCAGTAGACCCGTGTCCACACTGCGCAGTCCCACGGTGGTATTCGCGATAACCGGAAATATCGAAGCCACCGTCGCGCAGATCACCAGCGCGTCGAAGGGATCATCCACCCAGATGATGATCAGTGGCGCGATGGCGACCAGTGGTGTGACTTGCAGGATCACCGCGTAGGGAAGCAGAGCCGCTTCGAGCAGCCGGCTTTGCACGAAGAGAACTGAGAGCAGGCTGCCGAGCACGACCGCCAGCAGCAGCGCGGAGCCGGTGACTTGCAAGGTGATCAGCAGCGAGCGGAACAGCGCGTCCCAGTCCTGCAGCAGCGTGTCGAGCACCAGCAGCGGACCGGGCACGATGTAGGGCGGAATGTCGTTGACGGCAACGATCAGATGCCAGAGCAGCAGAAAAACCAGGCCGACCGCGACTGGCGCGGCGATGGTCGTCCAGCTGCGCGCGTTCACTGCGCGGCCTCGGTCATGGCGGCGCCGAGCATTTCCGAAAGCTGGGCACTGCGCGCGAAAAACTCGGGCATGTTGCGAAACGCAGCGCGGCGCGGGCGCGGGGCATCGATGGCCACTTCGCCGGCGATATGCCCCGGCCGCGGCGACATCACCAGTACACGCGAGGACAGGAATACCGCTTCGTAGATGCTGTGGGTGACGAACAGCACGGTCAGGTTCTCGCGCGCACTCAGTTCGGAGATTTCGCGGTCGAGACGATTGCGCGTGATCTCGTCGAGCGCGCCGAACGGTTCATCCATCAGCAGCAATCGCGGCCCGGTGGCGAGCGCGCGTGCGATCGACACGCGCATCTGCATGCCGCCGGACAGTTCGCGTGGAAAGGCGCGCGCACATTCCTGCAGGCCGACGAGGTCGAGGACATGGTCGGTCGCTTGTTCCGCTTCGCTGCGCGCCATGCCGGCCAGGTCGAGCGGCAGTCTGACGTTGGCGCGTACGTTGGCCCAAGGCATCAGCGTCGGCGACTGGAAGACATAAGCCAGGCGCGGCGGGGTAAAGCCCGGCGACAGGGAAATGTCGCCCGTGCTCGGTGCGGACAAGCCCGCGATCAGCCGCAGCAGCGTGCTCTTGCCACAGCCCGACGGCCCGACGATGGTGACGAACTCGCCCTCGCGCACCGTCAGGTCGATCGGTTCGAGCGCGCGCGTGCCATTCGGGTAAGTCTTGCTGGCGCCGCGGATGTCGACGGCGGCGGGGGCGTTGGGCGAGGAATTCACGCGAGGATTCTAGCAGCGCCGCCCTGCGTCAACTTGGTAATACGGTAAAACGCTCACCGCAGAGGACGCAGAGGACGCGGAGGAAATGCAAGGACGGAGAATCTGACATTGCAAATGAACTGTAGTGTGAACAACGATCGACATAGCGCGACGTTTTTGACAATTTAAAGTATGTATTTCGCTTTTCCTCCGCGTCCTCTGCGTCCTCTGCGGTGAGTGCTTGATCTATTTATTTACGAGACTCAATCGACGGAAAGGCCTGCGCGATGGTTTCGATCTGGCCGGCGCGCGGCGCGCTGTAGCCCGCCAGTCCGGCGATCAGTGCGAGGAAAGCCGGCCCGCGGATGAGCTGGATCATCTCGCGCGATTCCGGCAGGGCCAGCGATTCGTCGCGGCCGATCAGGAAATAACGCTCTTTGACCATCGGGATGAAATCGAGATTGAACTGCCGCGCCGGCGGTTCGACGCCGAAACCGGCATCCGCCATGCTGCTGGCCACATAGGCGGCGATGGCCGCATGCGTGTATTCCTCGGTCTGGTAGCCATCGAGGCGTTGGTAATCGACGCCGGCTTCTTCGAGCAGCTGGTCGATCAGCAGGCGCGTGCCCGATCCGCGCTGGCGGTTGATGAAGGTCACGCCGGGCCGGCCGAGGTCGGTGAAGCTGCGAATGTTCTTCGGATTGCCCTTCGCCAGGAACAATCCCTGGGTGCGGGTTACGAGATGAATCAGTTTCTGCCCAGGCAGCAGCCATTTGGCGTACTGAGCAAGTGCCTGCTCACCCAGCTTGCCTTCCGGGACGTGGAAGCCGCCGAATTCGCAGGCGCCGCGCGCCACCGATGCCAGTGATTCCTGCGCGCCCAGGTAGCGCAGGTCGAGCTGGATCTGGGAATGCGCCCGCAGCAGTTCCGGCAGCTTGGCAACGGCGAAGCCGTGGCTCGCGTGAATGCGCAGGGTGGAGCGTGCAGAGGTGATGAGCTTGCTGATCTCCAGGTTGAGTTCGGAGGCCAGGCTTTCGAGTTGCGGCGCGAGGCGGGCATTGATGCGCTGCTCCGCCCACAGAAGCTTTTCCCCGAGCGGGGTCAGTGTGGTGCCACGGCCGCGCTCGAGGTTGACCAGCGGACTGCCGAAAAAATCCGACCAGCGGCCAATCAGGTTCCAGGCGTGACGATAAGACAGGCCGGCCTTCGCAGCGGCCACGGTCAGTTTGCCGGCGTCGTGGATGGCCTGCAGCACCGGAAAAAGCTGCTGGTCCAGCTCGTCGCCGGCCTCGTTACTCACCAGCCAGGCCGGGCGGACCACGATCTTGCTCACGCCCGCCTCGTATATGCACTAATGTTCATATTGTCGGATCATCCCCCAGGCGCTAGCTTTTGCCCGGCAAAGGATAGCTATTGTCCTGGTCATATGCAATTTCATGCATAACAATTTGTCGAAGCGGTTGAGCAGAGGTCCCGGAACCGCGAGTCGGCGATGCAAGGAGGCGTAGTGTCGGAAGACGTAAAAGATCGCAGTGCGCTGATCAGCCGCGCACTGGAAGAGCGAAAGGATCAGCCTGGCGCCTTGCTGCCGATCCTGCATGGCATCCAGGATGCGCTGGGCCATGTGCCGCGCGAGGCCATCGCGCAGATCGCGCAGGCGCTGAATCTGTCGCGCGCCGAGGTTCACGGCGTAGTCAGTTTCTATCATTACTTCCGCACCTCGCCGCCGGGACGGCATACGGTGTACCTGTGCCGCGCGGAATCCTGCCAGGCGATGGGCGCGAACAAGCTGGTCGAGCATGCCAAGGCCAGGCTCGGTATCGACTTCCACGAGACCACCAAAGACGGCGCGTTCACGCTCGAGCCGATTTACTGCCTCGGCAATTGCGCTTGTTCGCCGGCAATGATGATTGACGAAGAGGTGTTTGGCCGGGTGACGCCGGAGCGGTTCGAGGAAGTTGTGCGTGAATTGAGGACGGGCGCATGACGCGCGTTTTCGTTCCGCGTGATTCCTCCGCGCTCTCGCTGGGTGCCGAAGCCGTGGCCGGCGCCATCGCCACCGAGGCAGTGCGCCGCAAGGTTGCTGTCACCCTCGTGCGCAACGGTTCGCGCGGCCTGTTCTGGCTCGAGCCCATGGTCGAAGTGGAAACCGCGCAAGGCCGTGTCGCGTATGGACCGGTGACAGTCAAGGATGTCGCGTCGCTGTTCGAGGCCGACTTCCTGCAGGGCAAGCCGCATGCGCTGTGTCTCGGCCCCACCGACCAGATCCCCTACCTGCACAAACAGGAGCGCCTGACTTTCGCCCGTGTGGGCATCACCGATCCTTTGTCGCTTCCCGACTATGCGGCGCATGGCGGCTGGCAGGGCTTGCGCGCGGCGCTGGCGCTCGACGGGGCGGCGGCGGTGAAGCAACTCACCGAGTCCGGCTTGCGCGGTCGCGG
This sequence comes from Betaproteobacteria bacterium, assembly GCA_039931685.1. Classification (GTDB taxonomy): domain Bacteria; phylum Pseudomonadota; class Gammaproteobacteria; order Burkholderiales; family JACQAP01; genus JACQAP01. The sequence continues at coordinate 11,299 of JBDTRK010000050.1, forward strand.
CGGCGCTGCCTTTCCCGCCGGCATCAAATGGAAAACCGTGCTGGATACGCCGGCCGACCAGAAATACGTGGTGTGCAATGCCGACGAAGGTGACTCCGGCACTTTCTCCGACCGCATGATCATGGAAGGCGATCCGTACGTGCTGATCGAAGGCATGGCGATCGCCGGCATTGCCGTGGGGGCGACGCGCGGCTATATCTACGTGCGCTCCGAATATCCGCATGCCTGCCAGGTGCTCGCCGAGGCGATCGCGCTGGCGACGCAGGGCGGCTTTCTCGGCAAGGATGTGCTGGGCAGCGGCAAGGCGTTCGACCTTGAAGTGCGCAAGGGCGCCGGCGCCTACATCTGCGGCGAGGAGACTTCGATGCTGGAAAGCCTGGAGGGCAAGCGCGGCATGGTGCGCTTCAAGCCGCCGCTGCCGGCCATCGCCGGATTGTTCGGCAAGCCCACGGTGATCAACAACGTCATCACGCTGGCTTCGGTGCCGATCATTTTCGCGAAAGGCGCCGCGCACTACCGTGATTTCGGCATGGGCCGCTCGCGCGGCACGCTGCCCATCCAGCTCGCAGGAAACCTGAAGTACTGCGGCCTGGTGGAAAAAGCCTTCGGCGTGACGCTGCGCGAATTGCTCTACGACTTCGGCGGCGGTTCGGCAAGCGGGCGGCCGATCCGGGCGGTGCAGGTCGGCGGTCCGCTGGGGGCTTACCTGCCGGAGCAGCAGTTCGACACGCCGCTCGATTACGAAGCGTTCGCGGCGATCGGCGCGATGGTCGGCCACGGCGGCATCGTCGCGTTCGACGACAGCGTGGACATGTCGCAGATGGCGCGCTATGCGATGGAATTCTGTGCAATCGAATCCTGCGGCAAGTGCACGCCCTGCCGCATCGGCTCGACGCGCGGCGTGGAAGTCATCGACCGCATCGTCGCCGGGCAGGAGCGCGACAAGAACCTCGCGCTGCTCGAGGACCTGTGCCAGACCATGATCGATGGTTCGCTGTGCGCGCTGGGCGGCATGACGCCGTTCCCGGTACAAAGCGCGCTGAAGTATTTTCCGAACGATTTTCGCGCCACGCCCAAACGCAAGGTTGCGTGAGCGCCGCATTACTGGAGGTAATTACCATGTCCCTGCATACCACTCCCGATTACGGCACCCCTCAGCGGGTATCGAAAAAACTGATTACGCTGGAAATCGACGGCGTCGAAGTGACGGTACCCGATGGCACTTCGGTCATGGCGGCCGCGGTCGATGCCGGTGTGAAAGTGCCCAAGCTGTGCGCCACCGACAGCCTCGAGGCCTTCGGCTCCTGTCGCCTGTGCCTGGTTGAGATCGAAGGCCGCAAGGGCTATCCGGCTTCCTGCACCACTGCGGTCGCGCCGGGCATGAAGGTGCGCACCCAGACGCCGAAGCTCGCCGACCTGCGCCGCGGTGTAATGGAGTTGTACATCTCCGACCATCCGCTCGACTGCCTGACCTGCTCGGCCAACGGCAACTGCGAACTGCAGGACATGGCCGGCGTGGTGGGTCTGCGCGAAGTGCGCTACGGCTACGAAGGCGAGAACCACCTCAAGGCCGAGATGGACGAGTCCAATCCCTATTTCAGCTTCGACCCGAGCAAGTGCATCGTCTGCTCGCGCTGCGTGCGTGCCTGCGAGGAAGTGCAGGGCACGTTCGCGCTGACCATCGACGGGCGCGGCTTTGCGTCCATGGTGTCGCCGAGCGAAAACCAGCCTTTCATGGAATCCGAATGCGTGTCCTGCGGCGCCTGCGTGCAGGCTTGTCCGACCGCGACCCTGATGGAAAAATCCGTCATCGACATGGGGCAGGCGGACCATAGCATAACCACCACCTGCGCCTATTGCGGCGTGGGTTGTTCCTTCAACGCGGAAATGAAGGGCACGGAAGTCGTGCGCATGATTCCGAACAAGGACGGCAAGGCCAACCGCGGGCATTCCTGCGTCAAGGGCCGCTTTGCCTTCGGCTATGCCACGCACCCTGACCGCATCAAGAAGCCGATGATCCGCAGCAAGATCACCGACCCCTGGAAGGAAGTTTCCTGGGACGAGGCGATCGGTCATGCCGCGGCGGAATTCAAGCGCATCCAGGCGACGTACGGCCGCGACTCGGTCGGCGGCATCACGTCTTCGCGTTGCACGAATGAGGAAACCTATCTGGTGCAGAAGCTGGTGCGCGCGGCATTCGGCAACAACAACGTCGATACCTGCGCGCGCGTGTGCCATTCACCCACCGGCTATGGCTTGAAGACCACGCTGGGCGAATCCGCCGGCACGCAGGATTTCGATTCGGTGATGAAATCCGATGTGATGATGGTGATCGGCGCCAATCCGACCGACGGCCATCCGGTATTCGCTTCGCGCATGAAGCGCCGCCTGCGCGAGGGCGCGAAGCTGATCATCGCCGATCCGCGCAGCATCGACATGGTGCGCACGCCGCATGTCGAAGCCGCTTTTCACCTGCAGCTGCGTCCCGGCACCAATGTGGCGCTGATCAATTCGATTGCCCACGTGATCGTGACCGAAGGTTTGGTGAAAGAGGACTTTGTCGCCGCGCGCTGCGACGTCAAGGAATTCGCCAAGTGGAAGGCGTTCATCGCCGAGCCGCGCAATTCCCCCGAAGAGATGGAAAAAACAACCGGCGTGCCCGCCGCCGACGTGCGCGGCGCGGCGCGGCTGTACGCCACTGGCGGCAACGCGGCAATTTATTACGGCTTGGGCGTCACCGAGCACAGCCAGGGCTCCACCATGGTCATGGGCATCGCCAATATTGCCATGGCCACCGGCAACATCGGCCACGAGGGCGTCGGTGTGAATCCGCTGCGCGGCCAGAACAACGTGCAGGGCTCCTGCGACATGGGCTCCTTCCCGCATGAATTGCCCGGCTACCGCCACGTTTCCGACGACAAGGTGCGCGGAGAGTTCGAGAAGAAATGGGGCGTGAAGCTGGACAACGAACCGGGCCTGCGCATTCCGAACATGTTCGATGCGTCGATCGACGGCAGCTTCAAGGGCCTTTACATCCAGGGCGAGGATATCGCCCAGTCGGATCCGGATACCCAGCATGTCACCCACGCGCTGGAGGCGCTGGAGTGCGTGGTGGTGCAGGACATTTTCCTCAACGAAACCGCAAAGTTCGCGCATGTGTTCCTGCCGGGCTCATCCTTCCTCGAAAAGAACGGTACCTTCACCAATGCCGAGCGGCGCATTTCGCGCGTGCGCAAGGTCATGCCGGCGCTGGCCGGAAAGGAAGACTGGGAAGTCACGGTTGCGCTGTCCAATGCGCTCGGCTACCCGATGAATTACGAGCACTCGTCGCAGATCATGGACGAAATCGCCGAGCTCACGCCGACCTTCACCGGTGTGAGTTACGAGAAGATCGACGAGCTGGAAAGCATCCAGTGGCCGTGCAACGATCACGCGCCGGAAGGCACGCCAGTCATGCACGTGGAGGAATTCGTGCGCGGCAAGGGCCGCTTCGTGGTTACCGAGTACATTCCGACCGAGGAGCGCACCACCGGCAAATACCCGCTGATCCTGACCACCGGCCGCATCTTGTCGCAGTACAACGTCGGCGCGCAGACACGGCGTACGCCGAACAATGCCTGGCATAGCGAAGACCGCCTCGAACTGCACCCGCACGATGCCGAGCAGCGTGGCATCAAGCAGGACGACTGGGTTGGCATCACCAGCCGCGCCGGCGAGACGGTGTTGCGCGCCACACTCACCGAGCGCGTGCAGCCCGGCGTGGTCTACACCACTTTTCACTTTCCGGAATCCGGCGCAAACGTAATCACTACCGACAACTCCGACTGGGCGACCAACTGCCCGGAGTACAAGGTCACGGCGGTGCAGGTCTCGCGTGTGAGCCAGCCGTCGTCCTGGCAGAAACATTTCCGCGAATTCACCGAAGAGCAGCTCGACCTGCTGCCGCAGCGCGAAGCCAGCGGAGCGTGATCGCGTGACGCGGCGCGAGTTCGACATGGCTTCCGGCGTCAGGCGTACGGTTCCCGCGGTGCGTTTTGAGGGCGGGTTGGCCCGTGCCGAAGTCGAGCAGATCGCGGAGGAAGCGCCGGTCGCCCTGGTCTACAACGGCGTGCCGCATGTGGTGGTGATGGCTTCGCCCGCCAACCTCGAAGATCTCGCGCTCGGCTTCAGCCTGAGCGAGGGGGTCATCGGTTCTCCCGCGGAACTGGGCGGCCTCGAGATCGTGCCGGAACAGGCCGGTTATACGGTTTACCTGAGCGTGCCACCCGAGCGCGTGGCCATGATCGAGCAACGCCGGCGCAACATGACTGCGCGCACGGGTTGCGGGTTATGCGGTGCCGAGACCATCGAACAGGCGATGCGCGATGTGCCGAAAGTCGCGAACTCGAAGCCGATTGCGCTGGCCGCGATCGTCGCCGCCATGAAGCAGCTGCCGTCGCTGCAGACACTGAACGCGGCCACTGGCGCGGTTCATGCGGCGGCATGGGCGAACCTGAAGGGCGAGTTGCAGCAGATTCGCGAGGACGTGGGCCGCCACAATGCGCTGGACAAATTGATCGGCGCGCTCGCGGCGGACGGCATCGATACCTCGCAAGGATTTGCGGTGATCACCAGCCGTGCCAGTTACGAGATGGTGCAGAAAGCGGCGATGGCCGGCATCGGCCTGGTTGCCGCCGTGTCGGCGCCGACCGCGCTGGCGGTGCGCGTAGCCGGCGAGTCGGGCGTCACGCTGGCCGGTTTCGCTCGCGGCGAGCGATGCATGGTCTACGCCGACGACGCGCGCCGCTTGACCCGGGACGAGGACTGGAAAGCATGAACATCGAACGGCTGGTTCGCATGGCGAACGACATCGGCAATTTCTTCAAGTCCGAACCCGATCACGCAACGGCGGTCGATGGCGTGGCCACGCACCTCAGACGATTCTGGGATCCTCGCATGCGCAAGGAGATCGTCGCGTACGTGGACGGCGGTGGCGCGGAATTGATGGAGTTGGTGCGCGAAGCGGTCCTAAAATTGCGCTGATCAGCGCAATTTTAGGGGGAAAAGGCGGGACTCAGGACGTAGGACTCAGGACTGAGTGGAAAGAGCAGGACTCGGGACGTAGGACGCAGGACTAAGTGTAGAAGCGAAGACCGTGGTTTCACCGCTTTTTGCACTTACTCAGTCCTGAGTCCTACGTCCCGAGTCCTGCTCTACGCCGCTTGCGCCTGCCGCTTCATCGCCTGTTCGCCCACTCCCAGCACCGCCACCAGCGATAACGCCTGGAACGCGCCGATGCCGATGAAGACCCAGCCCGGATGGTGGGCATCCATGAGCATGCCGAACATCAACGGCGCGCCGGACAGGCCGATGTCGAGGCCGGAATACACCACGCCGTAGACGCGACCGGTCGCCCCCTTGGGCGCGGCCGCGCGCACCAGCAGATCGCGCGACGGCCCGGCCACGCCGGAACCGAATCCGATTGCGCCGAGCAGCACGATGACCATGGCTGCAGGCGGAACCGCGCTCGCCACCAGGACCGACACGGCGCCGGCGGCGGCAAAGGCGATTGCGATCACCTTGTCGTGTTGCGCAAATCTCGCCGCCAGAAAGCCGCCGACGACGATGCCGCCAGCGCTTGCCAGCATGTAGGCGGTGATGCAGGCCGTCGCATAAGTCAGCGGGATCTCGTACAGCTCGTGCAGCGCGGTGGCGGCGAAGCTCTGGATGCCGCCGAAGGAAATCGAAGAGATAAAGAAAAAGGCGAAGCACATCCACACCGCCGGCACCTTCATGAAGGCCAGCATGCCGCCCGCGGTGGCCTTCTTTTCGGCCGGATCGACCACCGCGTCACTTAATTCGCGCGGATCGAGCAGATGGCGAAAGGCGATCAGCACCGCGAGCACGGTAAACGCCAGCACCGAGGCCGACAGCAGCGCCACGCGCCAGGTCGAAATGCTGGCGATGCCGGCGAGGAACACCGGCGCGACCGCCCAGCCCAGCGTGCCGGTCAGTCCGTGGACGCTGAATGCATAGCCCAGCCGCGGCACGCTGACGCGCCGGTTCAGCAGCGTGAAATCCGCCGGATGGAATACGCAATTGCCCAGGCCGGCGACGCCGGCAAACAGCGCCAGCATCGGGTAATTCGTGCTGGCCGCCAGTCCAAGCGCCGACAGGCCGAGCAGGGCGATGCCGCCGAACAGGACGCGCATTGCGCCGAACCGGTCCACGACGAAACCGGCAAGGGCCTGGCCCAACCCGGAGACGATGAAAAATACGCTCATCAGCAGGCCGAGTTCCGCGTAGCTTACCGCAAAGGCATCCTTGAGCCAGGGAAAAAGCGGCGCAAGGGAGAGATGGAAAAAATGCGATGTGCCGTGGGCGAGGCCGACCAGGCTGATGACCTGGGCGTCGCGCCGGAAGGAAACGGTTGTTGCGGCAGTCATGGGGCCGGCAGGAAAAAGCGAGAGTGGCAACATAGCGCAACACGGCCGTTCCGGCAAATCCGGTGGCCACCTCGATTGTTTCGCATTGATTTATTTTCCGGCGATTTAGGCATAATCCGCAGCAATTCCAGATAAAACCGATCCTTTCATGCCCGCCACCAGACGCCCAACCAGATCCGTGCCACACGCGCAGCGCGCTATCGATCACAGCCTGACGGACCAGGCCTACTCGAAGCTGGAGGAGATGATCGTGACGCTGCAGCTGGCGCCGGGAAAAATCGTGTCCGAGGCGGCACTCATGCGGCGCCTTCGCATCGGCCGCACCCCGATCCGCGAGGCGTTGCACCGCCTGGCACGGGAACGCCTGGTCAACATCTTGCCCCGGCGCGGCATGACGGTCGCCGATATCGACGTCGGCGCGCAACTGCGGTTGCTGGAGGTGCGGCGCGAGATCGAGCGCCTGGTGGCACGCTCCGCCGCCAGGCGCGCCAGCGCGCCCGAACGCGGGCAGTTCGTCGAGCTTGCCCATGCCTTTGCCGCCGCCGCGCGCAGCGATGATGCCACCGCATTCATGCGAACCGACCGCGCCTTCAACGAACTTTGCCTGGTGGCGGCGCACAACGAATACGCGGCCGGCGCAATGGCGCTGATGAATTCATTGTCGCGGCGCTTCTGGTTCATCCACTACCAGCAGGCCGCCGACATGCCGCTCGCCGCCAGGCTGCATGCTGCGGTGGCCCGCGCCATTGCAAAGGCCGACGCCAGGGCGGCGGCGGCGGCATCGGACCGCCTGCTCGACTACATCGAAGCTTTCACGCGCTCGACGGTCGAAGGCGTCTAGCGCCGGCTTGACGGCTGGTGGCCGCGGAGTGTAAGGTCGCCTACCACTGATATATCAGTGGTGCCCACGGTGACGCGCACACGGCCATGAATACTGGAATCCTCACCCCGAAGCAGGCGGCATTCCGCGAGGAATACCGCCGCAACATCGCATCCTGGTACAACGGCTGGGGGCACCTGCTGTCGATCTTCGTGCCGGGCATTGCGGTGATCTGGTATTGCATTGCGCACATCCATGAGCCGACCGCCGCGGAACTGCTGTTCGTGATCCCGGTGCTGGTGTTCTACAACTGGAACGAGTGGTGGCTGCACAAGAACGCCATGCATCGCCCGATCAAGGGTTTCGGCGGCGTCCTGATGCCGGTCTATCACCGCCACACGCATCAGCACCATCAGTATTTCACCGCGCAGGTCATGACCTACGACAGCAACCGCGAATGGCGCATCGTGCTGTTTCCGCCCTACGCATTGATCGTGTTCATAGTGATGACGCTGCCGGCGGCGCTGGTACTGGGCTACCTGTGGTCGGCGAACGCCGGTTACATCCTGATGATGCTCACGCCGATCTATTATCTGAACTACGAAACCTTCCATTTGTGCTGCCACGTGCACGACAACTGGTTCGTGCGCAACATGCCGCTGGTGAACACCATCCGCCGCCACCACGCCGCGCATCACAGCCAGCCGATCATGATGGAGCGCAACATGAACCTGACCTACCCGGTCGCGGACTGGTACATGGGCACCAGCGACCTGCGGCGCGGCCTGCTCGGCCATCTGTTCAACGGTTACAGCACGCGCTACGTGAAGAAGGAGTACGCGGGCGACCAGGGCGCGGAGCTCGACGGCCGCGTGACGACTTCCTGAAGATCAGAATTCCCTAAAAAAAAGAGCCTCAAGGGGAAGGGAGGATGGGCGCTTTCGGGCGCCCATCTGTTTTTTTGGCGGGCATGAAACGCTAATTCCATCGATAATGGCGCCCCCGGACCGTCGATAATCATTCCCGAGCGACATGGACCTGCAGGAATTCACGCTGACCACAGGCAGGGATGCGCCGCCTGCGGCATTGAGTCCCGCGCTCGAAGCGCTGTGGCATTTGCGCAAGGGCGACTGGAATCGCGCTCACGCGATCGTGCAGGCGCAGGAGGACGACCGGGCATATGCGGTGATCCATGCCCACCTGCATCGCATCGAGGGCGATCTCGCCAATGCCGGCTACTGGTATCGCCGTGCCGGCAGGAAAACGGCGGACGTCGCATTGGAAGAGGAATGGGAAGCGCTGGTCGCGCATTTCCTCAGGGAGAATGTTCAATGAGCAAGTTCGACATCCGCATCGAACCCGTAACCCAGCGCGCGCCCGCGACGCTGCCGGACCCACTGGGATTCGGTCGGCACTTCACCGCGCGCATGTTCACGCAGCACTACACCGGCGCTAAAGGCTGGCACGACGCGGCCATCGGACCTTATCGGCCATTGGCGCTCGATCCGGCCGCCCAGGTCTTCCACTGCGGGCAGATGATTTTCGACGGTACCAAGGCTTACCTGCGACCGGACGGCAATCTGAACCTGTTCCGTGTCGGCAAGAACGCTCAGCGCTTCAATCTTTCCGCGGCACGGCTGGCGATGCCCGAGGTCGATGCCGACCAGCACGTGCAGGCCATAACGGAGCTGGTGAGGCTGGAGCACGACTGGGTGCCGAAGCAGGACGGTGCGGCGCTGTACATCCGGCCGGTGATGATCGCGGTGGAAAATACGCTCGAAGTGCGCGCCAGCCGCAGTTTCCTGCACTACGTCATCCTCAGTCCTGTCGCGCCGTATTTTGCGGGCGGACTCAAGCCGGTCTCGGTGATGGTTGCCGATGGATACGTGCGCACCGTGCGTGGCGGCACCGGCGAGGCGAAGACGCCCGGCAATTATGCGGGCAGCCTGGCCGGCACCGAGGAGGCGATCGCCGCGGGCTACCAGCAAGTGCTCTGGCTGGACGCGGTCGAGCGGCGCTACATCGACGAAGTCGGTGCCATGAACATCGCTTTCGTATACGAGGGCGGGCAGATCCGCACGCCGATGCTGTCCGGCGCCATTCTGCGCGGCGTGACACGTGATTCTCTGCTCACGCTGGCTCCCGACCTGGGTTATCAGGTTAGCGAAGACCGCATCGACATCCACGAAGTGGTGCGCGACCTCGAGGCCGGCAGAATCACCGAAGCCTTTGGCATGGGAACCGGTGCGGTCATCGCGCCGGTCGGCAGTCTAGGCTACAAGGGGCGCAACTACACTTTTTCGTCGCGCGAAGCGGGGCCGGTGGCACGCAAACTGTTCAAAAGCCTGACCGACATCCAGTACGGACGCGTTGCCGATCCCTATGGCTGGACGCAGGTCGTCGAAGTTGCCCCGGCAAAGCGCAGTCAAGTGCCGGTGCGCGCCTAGCCGCGCCCGGCGCGGGCTGGTCGCGGCTATTGCTGCTGCAGCAGCGGCAACACCTTCTCCGCGTAATAGAACGATTGTTTCGCGCCGCGGGTCCAGCTGCGCAGGATGCCTTCACGGTCGATAACGAACGCGGTCGGCGTTGGATACTTGCGCTCGAATCCGCTTTGCTCGAGATCGTCGGCCATGATCCCGGGCAAGCCGTATATTCCGAGCATGCGTTCGACGCGATGGCGATCCTCCAGCGCGTCGATGCCGACGACGATGACCTCGAATCCCTGGTCGCGATGCTGTTCGTAGAAAGTTTCCAGGTTGCCGATCTCATACGCGCAGAAGCTGCAATAGCTTGAGTAGAAATTGACGAGCACGACCTTGCCGCGCATTTGCGACAGATCGAAGGGCTGGCCTGAAAACAGCGTGCCCTTCAAAACCGGCGGCAGCGCGCCGATTTCAGCTGGCGGAGCGGCCAGCGCGGCGGTACACGCAAAAAAAAGCACGACGGCAAGGGATTTGAGCGGATTCATACGCGGCGTGGGCAGGGTCCGAAATGCTTGGTCGGAGGTCGATAGGCACCAGTATACTTTGCCGATCAGAAAAATATTCCGGGAGTTCGGGCAATGGCCGAGACTGGCAATCAGATCAGCGCCGACGCGCAGGTCGCGCGCATCTTCGAATGGCGGCGCGGATTCAACACCATCCATCTCATCGATCTGGGCGTGCATCTGGGCCTGTTCCGTGCGCTGGCGCAGACGCCCGGACAGACCGGTGCCGATCTGGCGGCCGTGCTGGACCTGCATGCACCCTACGTCGATGTCTGGTGCAAGACCGCCTACGGGTTGGAGATCCTGGATGCGGATGACGTCGGAAAATATCGGCTGGCGCCTTACTTCGATGTGATTCTCGCCAGCCCGACGCATCCGCGTTACCTCGGCGGTTATGTGCGGCTCGGCACCGAGGTGGCAGCGGAGGATTTTCGCCGTTGCCGCGAAGCCTTCAAGTCCGGACAGGCGAAACCTTTCCAGGGGCGCGGTGACCATTTCAACCAGGCGATCGCTGAATCTACCCAAGGCCTGCAGGTCGTAACGGCGAAAAAAATCCTGCCCGCGCTGGACGGTCTGGCGCAACGCCTGGGCGAAGGCGGCGCAATCCTGGAAATTGGCTGCGGCACCGGCAATTTTCTGTTGCAGGCAGCGAAGGCTTTTCCGGGCGCGCGGCTGGCCGGCGTGGATATCGACGACGAGAGCCTGGCAAAGGCGCGTGACAAGGTGCAGCAGGCCGGACTGACCGAACGCATTTCCCTGCATCGGGAAAAGGTGGATGACGCAGTCGGCGGCTTCGACGCGGTCGTGATGATCGAAGTACTGCACGAAATCGCGCCGCAGATCCGGCCTGCGGTCATCGGCGCCGCGGCGCGCACGCTAAAAGCCGGCGGCTGGATGGTCATTGTCGATGAAACCTATCCGACGACGCTGGAGGAAGCGCGCCGTCCCGAGTTCCGCTTTCCCCTGCAAACTGGATTCGAGGAATTGATCTGGGGCAACGTGATTCCGACGCGCGAAGAGCAGGAGAAATTGCTGCGCGATGCGGGATTGAAAGGCGCGATCGGCCGCGAACTGATCGGCGAGGGATTTACCGTCCTGACCGTCAGGCGCTAGGCAGGAAAGCGGCGAAACGAAGACCATCCCGGTCCCGGGACGACGGCGATTGCGGATCACTTCTTGCCTTGCGCGAGCGCGCTTTCCCATTCCTTGCCGACGAATCCCGACATCAGATAAAGCTCGCCGCGGCCCTTGAGCCGCATGTACTGCAGCATTGCGTCGGTATTCGTGTTGCCGAATTCGGCCTGCAGCAGCACGCCGCCCGGACCGGAAAGCGCGACTGAAAGGCTCGCGTCGCTGAAGCCGAACGACTCAGGCTTCGAACCCGCAATCTCTTCCGGCGCCATCACGCGCACCGGTCCGGAGTTGTGCATGAACTTCAGCGCACGCTCGAGCGCGGCGGCACGAGCCGGGTCCAGCACCAAGCCATCCTTTGCGGCCCAGCCCGCACCCTGGCGCGAGAATTCGGCCGATTTTCCGGCGAGTCGGACTTCGACGCGATTCACGCTCTCGGGCAACTGGGTCAGCAATCCCGTCGCCTCGAATTCGGCGATCTGCCGATTTTCCGGAAGTGCGCCGGTGACCAGCATCACGGTCAGGTAGCCCAGGGCCACAATCGCCGCGGCGATCGGCCACAGGCGCGCGATTTTCCGCATCAGCGCCGCCTCCACCAGATGAATCCGCCCAGGACGATGACCGCGAGGGGCAGCAGTATTTCGACGACCAGGAAAATCTCCTGCATCTGGCGCTTGGTCAGCAGGATCATCGCCGGCACCGGAATGCGCGAGGCGATCGCGGTATTGTTTTCCTCGCGCGCCAGCCAGCGAACCATCGACAGGGCGAGGTCGCTGTTGGACATGTAAGGCAGGAAGGAATTGCTGGCGAAATCGCCGTCGCCGATGACCACTGCGCGGAATGGCCGGCTGCCCGGCTGCGCGAGTTTGCCCTCGATTGCGGCGGCGAATACAT
>JBDTRK010000051.1:0-23535 GCA_039931685.1 Betaproteobacteria bacterium
AACTGCCTGGCGTGCACGATGCGCCCGCCGAAAGCCTGGCCGATGCTCTGGTGACCGAGACATACACCCAGCAGCGGGATTTTTCCGGCGAAACTGCGAATAGCCGGCACAGATACCCCGGCCTCGTTCGGCGTGCAGGGGCCGGGTGACACGACGATACACTGCGGGTTCAGCGCGGCTATCTGTTCCACGGTGATTTCGTCGTTGCGCACGACCTTGACCTGCTCTCCCAGTTCGCCAAAATATTGCACCAGGTTGTAGGTAAACGAATCGTAGTTGTCGATCATCAGCAGCATGGTGAGCTCCCTAGCGCAAACCGCTGTTGAGGCCGGCCTGGGCCATTTCCGCGGCACGCAACAAGGCGCGCGCCTTGTTCTGCGTCTCGGTCCATTCGCTCTCGGGAACCGAATCGGCGACGATGCCCGCGCCGGCCTGCACATATAGCGTGCCGTCCTTGACCACGGCGGTACGAATGGCGATGGCAAGGTCCATGTCGCCATTGAAGCCAAGATAGCCAACCGCGCCGGAATAAATGCCGCGCTTGCTCGGCTCGAGCTCATCGATGATTTCCATGGCCCTCACCTTGGGCGCGCCGCTGACCGTCCCGGCCGGAAACGTCGCCTTGAGCACGGCCATTGCATCCAGACCGGCTTGCAATCGCGCCTCGACGTTCGACACGATATGCATGACATGGGAGTAGCGCTCGGTGGTCATGTTCTCGGTCACCCGCACGCTGCCGATTTCGGCAACGCGACCGATATCGTTTCGCCCCAGATCCATGAGCATGACGTGTTCCGCGCGCTCCTTGGGATCGGCCAGAAGCTCGTACTCCAACGCAACGTCCTGCTCGCGCGTCGCGCCCCGCGGCCGGGTGCCGGCGATCGGCCGTACCGTGACCATGCCGCTCTCCAGGCGCACGAGGATTTCCGGAGAAGCGCCCACGACATGGAAGTCAGCCATATCGAAGTAAAACATGTAAGGCGAGGGATTGAGCGCGCGCAATGCACGGTACAGCGAAAGCGGGGAAGCACGGAAAGGCAGGCTCATGCGCTGAGACAGCACGACCTGCATGATGTCGCCATCGAAAATATAACGCTTGGCGCGCTCGACGGCGGCAATGAAAGCTTCGCGGGTGAATTCCAGTCGCGGAAGCGCCGGCGGCACCGGCGCTTCCGGCGGCACGACCACCGGCTGGCGCAGCATCCACAGCAATTCCTGCAGGCGCTGATGCGCGCGCGCATAGGCGTCTGCGGCGCCCGGATCCGCGTAGACCACCAGAAACAGCTTGCCGGAAAGATTGTCCAGCACGACCAGTTGCTCCGACAGCAGCAAAAGGATGTCCGGGGTATGCAGCGCGTCCGGCCGGCTAGCGCCGGCCAGTTTTTTCTCGACGTAGCGCACGGTGTCGTAGCCGAAGCAGCCGACCAGGCCGCCGAGAAAGCGCGGCAGGTTCGGCAGCGAAGCCGCCTTGATGCGCGCATGGCAGGCCGAAACGAACTCCAGGGGATCGGCGTGTTCGGCCTTGCTGATCAATTCGCCGCGACGGTATTCGCTGCAGGTATGACCGCGCACTTCAAAACGCGTCTCGGCCGGAAGGCCGATGAAGGAATAGCGGCCGAATCGTTCGCCCCCCTGGACCGACTCGAGCAGGTAAGAGTAGGGCTTGTTGGCCAGCTTGAGGTAAACGGAAAGCGGGGTATCGAGGTCCGCGAAGGTTTCCAGCACCAGCGGAATGCGGTTGAAGCCCTGCGCGGCGAGTTGCGTGAATTCCTGCTCGGTCATGATGAACTCCTGAAACTTTGAAAACGGGACAACGGAAACGGCGTCGCCTCAGGCGCGGCGCCAGGACGCAGATTGGCGCCACCAGCGCCAACCGGCCCGAATTTCCATTCCCGGATTTTCAAGTTTCGACGAGTTCATGAACGAGCAAGTTTGATGAGATCGAGCAAGTCGGAAAGCGTCGGTACTATAGCATCGCAATCAAGCTCTTGCACCGTCAGCGCACCACGGTAGCCATACGGCACGCAAAACACCGGACAGCCCGCCGCGCGGGCCGCCCCGGTATCGGCCGGAGAATCGCCGACCATCAACAGCCGCGAGGGCGCGATGCCGAAGGCGCCGGCGACATGCAGGAGCGGCAATGGGTCGGGCTTCTTGCGCGCCAGGCTGTCGCCGCTCAGCACCAAATCCAGACGGGCCGTCAGCGCCAATCCATCGAGCAACGGCTCGGTGAAGCGCGCGGGCTTGTTGGTCACGCAGGCAAGCTTGAAGCCGCGGCCACGCAACACTTCCAGGGTGGCAACGGCATCGGCAAACGGGTGCGAGGCGCGTGTCAGGACCGAGGCGTAGTGGCTGCGAAAGGCCTGCGCGGACTGCTCGAAGGTCGCGGCATCGGGCTCACCGTCGGGCGTCCCGGTCAGCAGCCGCTTGACCAGGCGGTCGACGCCGTCGCCCACATAAGCCCGCACCACGGATTCGGGAACGGCAGGCAGGCCAAGCTGAGCCAGCATGCGCAGCGCGGACTCGTGCAAATCCGGCAATGTCTCGACCAGCGTGCCGTCCAGGTCGAACGCTATCGCCTTAATCTCGATCGGGAATTTCAAGAAACTCTTTCACCGCAGAGGACGCGGAGGACGCAGAGGAAAGGCAGATGCGAGAAAAACATGCGGAAGGTAAAAGCAGGCGCGATGCTAACGCGATCCCTAATACTGGATTTTAACTATCGAATAGTTTCCTGCATTTGGTTTTCCTCTGCGTCCTCCGCGTCCTCTGCGGTTCGCGTTGGGTTAGGCATGAGTGCTTCAGGCTTTGGCCAGCTCGGCGCGCATGGCGGCGATGGTGGCCTTGTAGTCACTGGTCCCGAATATCGCGGAGCCGGCTACGAAAGTATCGGCGCCGGCGCGTGCAATCCCGGCAATGTTGTCCACCTTGACGCCACCGTCGACTTCGAGCCAGATATCGCGACCGGACTTCTCGATGCGTTCGCGCGCGGCGCGCAGCTTATCGAGCGCCGCAGGGATGAATTTCTGCCCGCCGAAGCCGGGATTGACGGACATGATCAGGATCAGGTCCAGCTCGTCGAGCGTGTAGTCCAGCCAGGTCAGCGGCGTGGCCGGATTGAACACCAGGCCCGCCTTGCATCCGCATTCCTTGATCAGGCCAATCGTGCGGTCGACATGCTCCGACGCTTCCGGGTGAAAGCTGATGATGTTGGCACCGGCCCGCGCAAAATCGGGGATGATGCGATCGACCGGCTTGACCATCAGGTGCACGTCGATCAGCGCCTTGGTCAGCGGTCGGATGGCTTCGCACACCATCGGGCCGATGGTCAGGTTCGGCACGTAGTGATTGTCCATCACGTCGAAATGAACAATGTCCGCACCCGCAGCGACGACAGACTGCACTTCCTCGCCCAATCTGGCGAAATCGGCGGACAGAATGCTCGGGGCAATGCGGTGCATGTTCGGGCCGGGGGTCGAAAGGACCGCGGCATTGTACCGTTTTCGGCCTTGCCGCTCGCCGGGGATTCAGGTCAAATGCGGCGGTGGCCGAATCCAGAAAATACAACATCACGGTGAACGCAGTAGCAATCCATGTTCCCGGGCAGTCCAACGAAGCCAGCAACCGCTACGTTTTCGCGTACACCATCACCATCGTCAACTCGGGCAGCGTTGCCGCGCGGCTGATGTCGCGCCACTGGATCATCACCGATTCCGACAATCATGTCCAGGAAGTGCGCGGAATGGGTGTGGTAGGTGAGCAGCCGCTGCTCAAGCCGATGCAACGCTACGAATACACCAGCGCTGCCGCCATCGCGACCCCGGTGGGTACCATGCAAGGCAGCTACCAGATGGTTGCCGAAGACGGGGTGGCTTTCGATGCGCCGATACCTGAATTCACACTGAGCGCGCCGCGCGTGCTGCACTGAAGTCTGCGTCGCGCAGATCCGCCGCGCCGTTTCCGCCCCGCCTTGCCCTTACTTTTCCTTTTCGTCGTTGTCCTGCTTTTGCTTGCGCGGCAACGTCCACCAGATGATGAGCAGGAACAAGACGACGGACAAGACCGCTTCGAGAATCAGCCAAATCATCGCCGCGGAGCCCGGGAACGGGATATCGCCTTGTTATACTCGCAACGCAAAATGTTCATGCACGCTCACCGGATGCTCTCATTGAATCGGCTGGCGCTCGCGTTATGCGTCGCGATCGCCGGCGGTTGCGCGAGTGTAACCAATCCCGGGACAGCACCACCAGTGCAGCCCGTGCCGGAACCGGTGCAGTCGCCACAATCCCCGCCGACGCCCGAGCCCGCCTCGCCGCCGTCGCCCGAACCGGCAATCGTCACCGCGCCGGAGCCAACGCAGACGCGCAGCTACGAATCGCAGGAGTGGGCTGCGCTGCCGGGCTGGAACGACGACAACCTTGCCGAAGCCCTGCCCGCCTTCCTGCTGTCGTGCAACGCGCTTAAGAGCGCGACCGCATGGGTCACCGCCTGCACGTCCGCGGCGCAGGTGCGCAAGGCCGATCCGATGGCGGCACGGCAATTCTTCGAGTCCGCTTTCGCGCCCTGGCTGGTGCGCAACGCGGACGGCGGCAGCGAAGGCCTGGTGACCGGCTATTATGAGCCGCTGCTGCACGGCAGCCGCATCTTCGGCCGCAATTATCGCTACCCGGTGTACGGCGTACCCGACGACTTGCTGGTGATCGACCTGGCCGACAGCAATCCGGACCTCAAGGGCATCCGCCTGCGCGGGCGCCTGCAGAACAGCAAGGTTGTTCCGTACTACACCCGCGCGGAGATCGAGCGCGGCCTGGCCCCGGTGCGCGGCAAGGAAATTCTCTGGGTCGACGATCCGATCGAGCTGTTTTTCCTGCACGTGCAGGGTTCCGGCCGCGTCCGGCTGCCGGGCGGCGAAACGGTTCGCATAGGCTTCGCCGAACACAACGGCCACCCCTACAAGTCGATCGGCAAGCTGCTCGTCGAGCGCGGCGAACTCGCCGCGGACAAGGCATCGATGCAGGGCATAAAGCAATGGGCGGCGAAACACCCGGACAAGCTTGCGGCATTGCTGCAGCAGAACCCGGCCTTCGTGTTTTTTCGCGAACTGCCGGCATCGCCGCTCGGACCGATCGGCGCCCAGGGCGTGCCGCTGACCCCGGAGCGCAGTATTGCGGTCGACCCCATGACCACGCCGCTTGGCTTGCCGGTGTTCCTGGCCACCACCGCGCCGCTGTCGGCGCGTCCCTTGAACCGCCTGGTCATTGCGCAAGACACCGGGACGGCGATCAAGGGCGCCGTGCGCGCGGATTTTTTCTGGGGATTCGGGGATGACGCCGGGCAGTCCGCCGGACGCATGCGCCAGAGCGGCAGGATGTGGATCCTGTATCCGCGCGGTTTGCGGCCAAAAACGCCCTGATCATTGCCCGGGTTGCGCTGCGTCAGGATCGAACTCAACTCTGACCAGCAGGCGGCAACGCACCGTGCGGCCGTTTTTCTGCGCCGGATAAAACGCCGCATTCGCCAACGTCTGTTGCGCGACCCGCTCGAACACGCCTTCAGGTGCCGCATCGACCACCGACGTATCCACGACACGGCCCGCTTCGTCGATCACGACCTGCAGCGTAACGAAGCCGGCGACCCGGGCCTCGCGTACCGCCTGCGGGTAGTCCGGCACGATCGGCGCCAGCGCCCGCGGATAGACATCCAGCTCGCTGGCCGCATAGGGGACAGGGTCCGCAAAGTCCGTGGCCGCCGGCGCCGCAGCATCAGCATTGTTCGTTGCGGTTGCATTGGCCGGCGGCGCCGCAACCTGTGCTTCGGCCCCAGCCGCGGTTGCCGCCAACGCGGCCGCTACCGGGGCAGGATCAGACACGCGATCGCGTTCCGGTCGCTTCGCCCCCCGTGGACCGGCGGGAAGCGGCGGCGCGGCAAGCCGGGCGTGGACGACACTTGTGCGCGCGACGCGTCCGGAACCGGCCGGCAGCGAAAATCCGTAGATCAGGAAAACGTGGAGCGCTGCGGAACAGGCGACCGCCGCAAACAGTCGGCCGAATAGCGCCGACGACAGCCCGGCAGAGGATTGTTGTAGCCTGCGCACGCACCGCTCCCGTAAGGGTTACGCTGACGCCCTAATTCTAGAGCGTCAGCGCCGATGCGCAACCACGGTTTACGATTTGCCGGCGGCCTTGCCCAGCAGCTCCTCGAAGCGCTCGGCGGAAATAGCGCCCGGAACCCGTTTGCCGTCGGCAAAAAAGATGGTCGGGGTGCCATTGATCTTCTTCGATTGTCCGAAGGCGACGATCTTGTCCACCGGGTTGTCGCATTTGGCGGACTTCGCCACGACGCCCTTGAGCATGTATTCATCCCATGCCTTCGCGCGATCCGGCGCGCACCAGATGGCGCGCGACATTTCCGGCGCCTTGGGGTGCAATTGCTCGATCGGAAACAGAAAGATGTAGATGGTTACATCGGTAACTTTCTCGAGGTCCTTTTCCAGCCTGCGGCAGTAAGGGCAATCGGGATCGGAAAACACGGCCACCTTGCGGCTGCCGTCACCCTTGACCTTCTTGATCGCCAGATCGAAGGGAAGCTGCTCGAAGGGAAAGGCAAGGCTCTTGAGCTTCTTGTCCTCGATCTCGCGCTGACGGGCATCGGTAACGTTGATCTTGGTCTTGGTGTCGATGATGCTGCCGACGATCAGAAAATTGAAGTCGGCGTCGGTGTAGAGCACCTCGCCGTCGACCAGCATTTCGTAGAGGCCCAGATAAGGCGTCCTGGCGATGCTTTCGACTTTGGCCTGCGGATACTTCTTGGAAAATTCGGCGCGGATGGAAGCCTCGTCGGCGCAGGCGACGCCGCTGAGCAATGCCAGCATGCCTATTACGACGGTCAGGAGACGAATGATCATGATTTGCCAAAAACCTCTATTTACGATGAAAGGCATCGTTGGACCGCTTACCCCAAAGCTCGTTTCACGAGCAATCGCTTTAATGGAGAAATCCGGTTGACCAGGCTCAGGCCCGCATTGCGCAACCGCTTTGCTCCCGGCAGCTCGCTGTCGAAAAGCACTTGCAATCCGTCCGTTACCGCTTCCATTGCGAGCAGTTCCTCGCCCCGGCCGCGTTCATAGCGGCGCAGCAAAGAAACAGCGCCACAGTCATGCTCCATGCCCCGAACCGCCAGCACGGACGCCAGCGCCTGCGCATCGCCGAAGCCCAGATTGAGTCCCTGGCCCGCGAGCGGGTGCACATTATGGGCAGTGTCCCCAACCAGGGCAAGGCGAGGAGCAATCAGTCGCGCGGCACGCATGCGTCGCAACGCGAACCCCGCCGCTTCTCCCGCCGGTCGCAGCGCACCGAGCATGCCGGCGCTCGCCAGTTCGACCCTTCGTGCCAATTCATCCGCGCCGGAGCCAAGCAACTCTTGCGCGTCGGCGTCGGCGGCGGACCAAACCATGGACACATGATTTCCAGGCAATGGCAGCAGCGCGAGCACGCTTTTGTGCAAAAACCACTGGTAGGCGGTGTCGCGATGCGGGCGCCCGGCGTGGAAGCTGGCGACAACGCCGGTTTGCCCATATTCATGAATCTGCGTCGCGATGCCGGCGGCGCGGCGCAATGCGGACTCAGCGCCATCGGCGGCCACGACCAGGCGCGCTGCGATCTGGCTGCCATCGGACAGGGAAAGCGTCGCCTGCGCGTCGCCCCAGTGCGCTTCCACGCAGCCGCTACCCGACACGAGCGTGAGATTGGCCTGGGCTGACAACGCCGCCTGCAAGGCCTGTTGCAGATTGGCCTCTTCGACGATGGATGCCAGCTCGGAAACGCCGCTACGGTAGGCACTGAACTCGATGGTCGACGCGTCATCGCCGAAAACGCGCATTTCGCGGATCGGCGCGACACGCGCCGGCAACAACCGCTGCCAGACGCCGTTGCGTTCGAGAAAACGCCGGCTGTGACCGTTGAGCGCATACACCCGCTGGTCGAAGCCGGCCGCCGGCAACGGTCGCGGTGCCCTCGGTTCAACCAGCGCCAGGCTCAGCCCGCTCGGCGCCAACGCCCGCGCCAGGCTACTGCCGACAGGCCCGCCACCGACTATTGCAACATCGACATTCATGTGCAAAGTCTACAGCTTGCGGCCGTTGCCCTGCTACCGACAGTGCCTTGACAAGGGCTGGGGGCGTCAGTAATCTTCGCCACCCTGCCGCGCGGGGCGGAAAACCGCGCCGTTTCAGGCACGCGCAACCGGTTTAACATTTCATTCAAGCGTTTTTCACTTGCCGGGCAATGCAGCGGGATTTCCGCGGTTCGCTTTCCGCCAAGCTGCGCGAGGAACGAATATCCAGGCTTCCGGTGATATAGCTCAGTTGGTTAGAGCACAGCACTCATAATGCTGGGGTCGGTGGTTCAAGTCCACCTATCACCACCACGCAATCGCGTCATGAAGAAGAAGAGGGATTTGCAGTGATGCAAACCCTCTTTTTGGCGGCGCGATACAATGCGTACCGCCCCTTTGCGGATTTCGCCGGTGTCGACGTCGCCAGGCCGCCGGCGCGTACCCGGACTGATGACCATGACGAAATTTCTTACCGCCTTCCTTGCCGCCACACTGGCCCTTGCCGTCGTATCTCCGGCCTGCGCCGAACGCAATTTTCCGGAAAAGGCAGTGCGCGGCGACATGAAGGCGTACGACTATCCATCGATGAAAATCGGCGAGAACGTCTACCGGCTGTCGCCCGGCAGCCGCATCTTCAATCAGCAGAACCTGATCATCATGCCGGCGTCGCTGCTGATTCAGGCCGCACCGGTCATGTACACGCTCGACACCAGGGGCGACCTCGCCAGCGTCTGGCTGCTGACCGGCGACGAAGCGGCGCGGATTGCGCTGCCGAAATAGGGAACGCGGAACAATGAAGAAACTCCATATCCGCACCTACGGCTGCCAGATGAACGAGTACGACTCGGCCAAGATGGCCGATGTGCTGAATGCCGCGGAGGCGTACGAAAAAACGGACGATCCGGCGCAGGCGGATGTCATCCTGTTCAACACGTGTTCGGTCCGTGAAAACGCGCAGGAACGCGTGTTTCACGCGCTCGGGCGCCTGCGTGAGCTCAAGCAGGCGCGCCCGGATCTCATCATCGGCGTGGGTGGCTGCGTGGCAAGCCAGGAAGGCGCGGTGATCGTCGATCGCGCGCCTTACGTCGATGTCGTCTTCGGTCCGCAGACCCTGCATCGCCTGCCGCAACTGATCGCAGCGCGGCAGCGCAGCGGCCGGCCGCAGATCGATATTTCTTTCCCGGAGATTGAAAAATTCGACGCCATGCCGCCGGCAAAAGTCGAAGGCGGCAGCGCTTTCGTGTCGATCATGGAAGGATGCAGCAAATACTGTACTTTCTGCGTTGTGCCTTACACCCGGGGAGAGGAAGTCTCCCGGCCTTTCGACGATGTACTCACGGAAATTGCAGGACTGGCGGAACAAGGCGTCAGGGAAATCACGCTGCTCGGCCAAAACGTGAACGCCTACCGCGGCACGATGAGCGACGGCGAGACGGCCGATTTCGCGCTGCTGCTGGAGTATCTCGCGGAAATGCCCGGCCTCGAACGGCTGCGCTACACGACCTCGCATCCGCGGGACTTCTCGCAACGCCTGATCGACGCCTATCGACGCCTGCCGCAACTGGTCGACCATGTGCATTTGCCGGTCCAGTCCGGGTCCGACCGCATCCTGGCAGCGATGAAGCGCGGCTACACCGTGCTGGAATACAAATCCATCATCCGGCGATTGCGCGCGGCGCGGCCGCAGGTTTCGATCGCCTCGGATTTCATCGTCGGCTTTCCCGGCGAAACCGAACAGGACTTCGAACGGACCATGAAGCTGGTCGAGGAAATCGGATTCGACGACAGCTACAGTTTCATGTACAGCCCGCGTCCCGGCACGCCGGCTGCCGGCTACGCCGATCAGGTTCCGCTGGAAACCAGGCAGACGCGACTGTCACGATTGCAGGCGGCGATCGAAGCGAGCGCGAAAGCGATCAGCCAGAACATGGTCGGCGGCGTCGAACGCATCCTGGTCGAAGGCAGTTCACGTAAGCACACGGGGGAACTGGCCGGGCGCACCAGCAACAATCGCGTCGTCAATTTCCCGGGCCCGAGCCGTCTGATCGGCAAGCTCATGGATGTGCACATTACCGCCGCGTTGGCGCACACGCTGCGCGGCGAAGCAAGTGTGACCGAGCCCGCTTGAATCCCCTGGAACTGTCCTTCACGCCGGTCGACAATCAGCGTCTCGCCAACCTGTGCGGCGCGCTGGACGAGAACCTGAGGCAGATCGAAGGCGCGTTCGACGTATCGATCGCGCGCCGCGGCGAGCATTTCAGCATAGCTGGCGCTCAGGAACCGTCGCGCCTGGCCGCCGAGGCCCTGCAGCGCTTCTATCAGCAGGCGGCCAACGATGTCAGTCTGGAAGACATCCAGCTCGGATTGATTGAAATATCTGCCGCCTCTGCACCGGCGGCGGCGGAAGACTCCCTGGTGCTGCAGACCCGTCGCCGCGACCTGCACGGCCGCACGCCGCGCCAGATCCAGTACATCCGGCAGATCCGCGAACACGACATCACCTTCGGCATCGGCCCCGCGGGCACCGGCAAGACTTATCTTGCGGTGGCTTGCGCCGTCGACGCGTTCGAACGTGACACCGTCAAGCGCATCGTGCTGGTGCGTCCTGCCGTCGAAGCCGGTGAGCGGCTCGGCTTTCTGCCGGGCGACATGGCGCAGAAAGTCGATCCCTACCTGCGTCCGCTCTACGACGCGCTCTATGACCTGATGGGCTTCGAGAAAGTCGCCAAGCTGTTCGAGCGCGGCTCGATCGAAATTGCCCCGCTGGCATTCATGCGCGGCCGTACGCTGAACCACTCCTTCGTCATTCTCGACGAAGCGCAAAACACGACACCCGAGCAGATGAAGATGTTTCTCACGCGCATCGGTTTCGGCAGCCGCGCCGTCGTCACTGGCGACGTAACCCAGATCGACCTGGCGAAAAGCCAGAAGAGCGGCCTGGTAGAGGCGGCTTTGATTCTCGGCGAAGTGCACGGCATCGCCTTTACCCAATTTCTCGCCGACGATGTGGTCCGCCATCCCCTGGTGCAGCGCATCGTCCAGGCCTATGAGCGCCACCAGGCAAGCAAGGCGGGCTGATGCGGATGGCGCGCGCAACACGTCAGATCGCCGGCAAGACCGCCTGCGCGCTCGCGCTGGCAGTGCAGTACGGCATCGCCAGCGACAGCCTGCCACCGCCGCGGCGCCTGAAAGCCTGGGCGAAAGCCGCCTTGCTCGCCGACGCGCGAGTCACGCTCAGGCTGGTAGGCGGCCGGGAGGGGCGCAAACTCAATCGCGATTTTCGCGGCAAGGACTACGCAACCAACGTGTTGACATTTGCCTACCCCGAACAGGAGCCGCTGGCCGGAGACATCGTGCTTTGCGCGCCGGTCATCGCAAAGGAGGCGCACGCGCAGCGCAAGCCGGTCGACGCCCACTACGCGCATCTGGTCGTGCATGGCATGCTGCACCTGCAGGGTTACGACCACGAAACAAACGACGATGCCGAGGTCATGGAAACGCTCGAGGCAGAAATTGTCATGAAGCTCGGGTATGCTGACCCCTACGAAACCAGGTAAACGGTAAACGGTGAACAGCGAACGGTGTAAAGCCGGTGGGGTGGGGATTTTCCGGATCACCGTTCACCGTTCACTGTTGACCCTCTCTTAAAGCATGGAAGACGAACCGAACAAACCATCGCTGCTCGAGCGGCTGGGCGCACTGCTGATGCGCGAGCCGGAAGATCGCGAGCAGCTCATCGAACTGCTGCAGCGCTCCTACGAGCGCAACCTGCTGGATGCCGACGCGCTGGCCATGATCGAAGGCGTCATGCAGGTGTCCGAAATGCAGGCGCGCGACATCATGATTCCGCGCGCGCAGATGGACGTGATCGATATCGCCGATACCCCGGAGAAATTCATACCCTGGGTCATCGAGACCGGCCATTCGCGCTTTCCCGTGGTCGGGGAAAACAAGGACGACGTCATCGGCATCCTGCTCGCCAAGGATTTGCTCAGCTATTACGCGGGCGAGGAATTCAACGTGCGCGACAGATTGCGTCCGGCCGTGTTCATTCCCGAGTCGAAGCGACTCAATGTATTGCTCAAGGATTTTCGCAGCAACCGCAATCACATCGCGATCGTGGTCGATGAATACGGCGGCGTGGCCGGCCTGGTCACGATCGAGGACGTGCTCGAACAGATCGTCGGCGAGATCGAGGACGAGTTCGACTTCGACGAAACCGAGGCCAACATCATCCTCGACCGCAACGGCCAGTTTCGCGTCAAGGCGCAGACCGAAATCGAGGACTTCAACCGCAGTTTCGGCACTGAGTTCAGTGACGAGGACTTCGATACTGTCGGCGGACTGGTGCTGTCCCATCTGGGCAGGCTGCCCAAGCGCGGCGAACAGTTCCGCATCGGCGACCTGAACATCAAGGTGGTGCGCGCCGACAGCCGCAGACTGCACGCGCTTCTGGTCGAGAAAGTCAGGACGGAGAGTGCGGCCTGAGTTTTCCGCAAGTGTTCGCGCCGGCCGCCTGCTGACCTTCCTGCGCCTTGTCCTTGCACCCCTCGCGCTGGGCGCGATAAGCGTGCTCGGCTTCGCGCCGTTCGGGTACTACGTTGTCCCCGCCTTGTCCCTGACGGTGCTATTGCTGATCTGGCGGCGATGCGAAACCAGCCTGGCCGGCGCGGCAGCCGGCTTCGCTTTCGGCGCCGGCCTGTTCCTCGCCGGTACTAGCTGGGTTTACGTGAGCCTGCACGTGTACGGCGGCATGGACAGCCCGGTTGCCGCGCTGTTCACGCTGCTCTTCTGCCTGATCCAAGCGTGTTATCCGGCGCTGGTCGGTGCGATCCTGCCGCGCCCGCGAATGAACACGCCGCTGCGGCTGATGCTGCTGTTTCCGGCCTTGTGGGCCGTTGCGGAGTGGCTGCGCAGCTGGGTGCTGTCCGGTTTCCCGTGGCTCTCGCTGGGCTACTCGCAGGTTCCTTCGAGCCCGCTCGCAGGTTACGCGCCACTGCTAGGCGTATTCGGCGTCTCTCTCATGACCGCTGCGGTGGCCGGCGCCCTCGCCTGCGCAATCGACGACTGGCCACGTCATCGCTTGCCTGCGCGACCGGGCAGGCGGGTTCCCGGTTTCGTGCTGGGCATCGGTATCGCGCTCGCCATCGTTGCCGCCGGCGCCGCCCTGAAGACGCGGCAATGGACGCAACCCCTGTCGGGCAAACCGACCAGCGTGACGCTGTTGCAGGGAAACATCCCGCAGGAATTGAAATGGCGTCCGGAGCGCGCTGTGACCACGCTGCAGACCTATCTGGAGCTGGCGCGCTCGGCCGACAGTGAACTGATCGTGCTGCCGGAAACCGCGCTGCCCATGCTCGACGTCGATGTGCCGCCGGACTATCTCAAGGCACTGGGCAGCGTGGCCGTTCGCAACGGCGGCGACATACTCTACGGCGTTCCGGAACTCGATGCCTCCGAACGTTACTTCAACAGCGTCATGAGCATCGGATCGTCCCCGGCGCAGACCTACCGCAAGCACCACTTGGTGCCCTTCGGCGATTATTTCCCGCTACGCCCGCTGCTGGGCTGGATCATGGACCTGCTGCACATACCGATGTCGGATTTTTCGCGCGGCCAGGCGGTTCAACAGCCCATACAGGTGGCCGGCCAGAAAGTCGCGGTGAATATCTGCTACGAGGATGCGTTCGGCGAGGAAATCATCCGCCAGCTGCCGCACGCCACGATACTTGCGAATTTCACCAACGACGCCTGGTGGGGCGATACGGTAGCGTCGCGGCAGCACCTGCAGATGGCGCAGATGCGGGCGCTGGAGACCGGGCGCCCGATGCTGCGCGCAACCAATACCGGCGTCACGGCCATAATCGATTCGGCCGGACACGTTGTCGCCGCGGCTCCGGAATTCACGACGACGAAAGTCAGTGGGCAAGTGCGCGGCTATCAGGGCAGCACGCCCTACGTCTTATTCGGCAACTACGGCGTCCTTGTGTTGGCGCTGGCGATGCTGCTGATTGCGCCGATCATCGCGAGGCTTACCCGCGCGCGCTGAAGGCGCCGCAAAAAAATGCGTAAGAGTTCCCTGAGGGGTAGCCGCGGTTAGGTAGGACGCAAGACCCGATAAGTGCTCACCGCAAGGGACGCAAAGGACGCGAGGGAATTCAAGGGCGAAAAAAGAAGAAAATTGGGAAGCGTGGCAAAGAATTATCAGCGAACACTTTTCATCCCCGACCCCTCTATTCTCGGTTTTCCTTCGCGTCCTTTGCGTCCCTTGCGGTGAATATTTTTGGCATGCCGTTTCGCGACTGCAATCGGCCCGGCATCATTGCATGTAGGCAAAGCCCTGCTTCTGCAGGTCGATGATTTCTGCATCCGCCATCGGCACCATGGTGACGAAGCCGTGGATGTCGGACGGCTCGAACCCGCGGCGGTGCGCAGACACGCGGCACATGCGCATGTCGATGATGCCGCCGACGGTCAGGCTTTGCGCGCGCACCATCAGTTCCCGGTACTTTTCAAAGTTGCGCAGCGCAAAGAAACCGATCTCGTCGCCATGCAGCACGATGACGATCTTGCTGTCGAAGGGATCGGCGTCGTTCAGCGCGGAAAGATAACTCGCCCGATCCAGTACGTTTTCCAGTTGCGCGACGGTCTTGACCGCCACGTCGTACACCACTTTCTGTTTGCTGTAGGTTTTTTCCACGACTCCTGCCCGTCCCCACGGCGCGGCTGCATCCGCGGACGCGGCCGCCGCAGGCAGGTACAAGGCGAAGACCAGAACGATCAGGCGCGACATCATTGCTGCATCCTCGTTAAAGCAAACGGTTTTGAGTACAATTCGGGCTTTCCTCCAGGACGTTCATGTCCGGAATTTTTCAGCAGAATTCATCGATGTTGAACTTCCAGGAAGTGATTCTAACGCTGCAGCGCTACTGGGGTGAGCGCGGCTGCGCAATCCTGCAGCCCTACGACATGGAAGTCGGCGCCGGCACTTCGCATACCGCGACGTTTCTGCGCGCCATCGGACCGGAGCCCTGGCGCGCGGCCTATGTTCAGCCATCGCGCCGCCCAAAGGATGGCCGCTACGGCGAGAACCCGAACCGCATGCAGCACTACTACCAGTTCCAGGTCGTGCTCAAGCCGTCGCCGCCGGACATCATCGACCTGTACCTGGATTCGCTGCGCGCGCTCGGCATCGACCCGCAGGCTCACGACATCCGCTTCGTCGAGGACGACTGGGAAAATCCGACACTCGGCGCATGGGGCCTGGGCTGGGAAGTCTGGCTCGATGGCATGGAAGTCACCCAGTTCACCTATTTCCAGCAAGTCGGCGGGCTCGATTGCAGGCCGATCACGGGAGAAATCACCTACGGCATCGAGCGCCTGGCGATGTACCTGCAAGGCGTCGAGAACGTGTTCGACCTGGTATGGACGAAGGGACTGACTTACCGCGACGTCT
Source organism: Betaproteobacteria bacterium (assembly GCA_039931685.1). GTDB lineage: Bacteria > Pseudomonadota > Gammaproteobacteria > Burkholderiales > JACQAP01 > JACQAP01. The sequence continues at coordinate 15,569 of JBDTRK010000051.1, forward strand.
TCCTGCAGAACGAGATCGAGCAATCGACCTACAACTTCGAACAATCGAACACCGTGGTCCTGTTCCAGCATTTCAACGACTATGAATCCGAAGCCAGGCGGCTGATGGCGGCACAGCTCGCGCTGCCCGCCTACGAAATGGTGTTGAAGGCGGCGCACACCTTCAATCTTCTCGACGCACGCGGCGCGATTTCGGTCACCGAACGCGCCGCCTACATCGCGCGCATCCGCAATCTGGCGCGCAGCGTCTCCCAGGCCTATTTCGATTCGCGGCTGCGCGGCGGCTTCCCGATGAGCACGCCGGAGCAACTGCAAAAGCTCGGCATCGATGTCGCAGCGCTGAAGGCGGCGCTGGCCGGCAAGGAAGCGGCGGCACCGGCATGAGCGCCAACCTGCTGGTCGAATTGTTCACCGAAGAACTGCCGCCGAAGGCGTTGAAGCAGTTGGGCGACGCATTTGCCGGCGGCATCGTCGCCGGCCTGAAATCCAGCGGATTGCTCGATGCCACCTCGCGGTCGAAGGCATTTGCCACGCCCCGGCGCCTGGCGGTCTATATTAATGCCGTGATGCCGAAGGGATCGGACCGGCCGATCGAACAAAAACTCATGCCGGCCAGCGTTGCGCGCAAGGAAGACGGCAGCTGGAGCGACGCCCTGCGTAAGAAACTGGCCGGCATGGGGCGTGAAAAACTCGCCGACGTGCCGGTGAATACCAGGATCGGCACGGATTCGCTGCTGGTCAAGCCGGACGGCAAGTCAGACAGCATCTTTTTGCGCACCGTTGCGCTTGGACAGACGCTCGACCTGGCATTGTCCGCGGCGCTCGAAGACAGCATCGCAAGACTGCCGATTCCAAAGGTCATGAGCTATCAGCTGGCCGATGGCACGACGACTGTGAAATTCGTACGACCCGCGCACGGGCTGGTGGCGATGCACGGTGACAGGGTGCTTGGCGTCCAGGCACTGGGGTTGGCCGCCGGGCGCGTGACCCACGGGCATCGCTTTAAGGGCGCCATGGACATCTCGCTGCAACGCGCCGACGAATACGAGGCCAGGCTCGAAAATGAAGGTGGGGTCATTGCCGATTTCGACAGACGCAAGAGCGAGGTGGCCAGGCAGCTTTCCGAGAAGGCGCAGGCACTCAAATCATCGCTGGGCCCGGAGGCCGATTACACGCCGCTGCTCGATGAAGTCACGGCCTTGGTCGAGTACCCGACGGTCTACATCGGCGAATTCGAGGAGGGATTTCTGCGTGTACCACAGGAATGCCTCATCCTGACGATGCGACAGAACCAGAAATATTTTCCGCTGTTCGATTTGAACGGCAAGCTGACGAATAACTTCCTGATCGTCTCCAACATGCGGCTCCCCAACTCGAAGAACATTGTCGAGGGTAACCAGCGCGTGGTCAGGCCGCGGCTCGCCGATGCCCGGTTCTTCTTCGATACCGACAAGAAGACGAAACTCGCGGATCGGGTGGCTCAACTGGCCAACGTCGTCTACCACAACAAGCTCGGCAGCCAGCTCGATCGCGTCGAACGCGTGCGCGCACTGGCGAAGAGCGTCGCGCAAAAAATTGGCGCCAATGCCGCGCTCGCCGAGCGCGCGGCGCTGCTCGCCAAGGCCGACCTGGCCACCAACATGGTCGGCGAGTTTCCGGAGTTGCAGGGCATCATGGGCCGCTACTACGCACTGGCCGATGGTGAAGACCAGAAAGTCGCCGACGCCATCGGCGACCAGTACCGCATCCGCATGGACGAGCACTCGGACCCGGAAAATCTGGTGAGCATGGCGTTGTTCATCGCCGATCGCGCCGAAACCCTGGTCGGCATCTGGGGCATCGGCCTGCATCCCACCGGCGACAAGGATCCGTTCGGATTGCGTCGCGCGGCGCTCGGGCTGATCAGCGCATTCGAATTGCTCGGCGCGGGTTCACGAGCCGCAGGGCAAGCCTTTGCACTGCAATTGCCGGCACTGCTCCACGAAGCTACGACGCTCTACAAGCCGGGCGCGCTGGGCAAGGACCTCCTGCAGCCAATGGTGGATTTTGTCTACGAGCGCTATCGCAACCAGCTGACCGTGACGCATGAGCGCAACGCCGTGGATGCCGTCATGGCGTTGCAGCCGCCGCTCGACCAGGTGGTGGCGCGTGTGAATGCGGTCGTCGAATTCGGCGCCCTTGCGCAAGCCGCCGCGCTGTCTGCTGCCAACAAGCGCATCGGCAATATTTTGAAGAAGGCTCAGGATGCGCCGGCGCAGTTCGATTCCGCACTGCTGGTCGACCCGGCGGAAATAGCACTGGCGGCTATCATCGAAAAAGTCCGGCCGGATGTCGCCGCGCGGTTCGCCGTCAACGACTATGCCGGAAGCCTCAAGGTCCTGGCGCAGGCGCGGGAGCCGGTAGATGCCTTCTTCAATGACGTGATGGTCATGGCAGAAGATCCCGCTATACGCGGCAACCGCGTTGCGCTATTGCGCGAACTGCACGCGCTGATGAATCAGGTCGCCGACATCTCGAGACTCGCCGCATGAAAATCGTCATCCTCGATCGCGACGGTGTCATCAACCAGGACAGCGACCAGTTCATCAAGAACACCACGGAGTGGAAGCCAATTCCCGGCAGCCTGGAGGCGATTGCCAGGCTCAACCACGCGGGCTACCGCGTCGTGGTCGCGTCCAACCAGTCCGGCATCGGCCGCGGACTGCTCGACATGGGCGCGCTGAACGCGATCAACGACAAGATGTACCGCGTCCTGGCGCAAGTGGGCGGCCGCATCGACGCCCTGTTTTACTGTCCGCATGCGGCGGAAGCCAATTGCGAATGCCGTAAGCCCAAACCGGGCATGTTCATCGACATCGCCCAGCGCTTCAACGTCAATCTGGCGGGTGTGCCCAGCATCGGCGATTCGCTGCGCGATCTGCAGGCCGCCGCCGCGGCCGGCGCGCAACCGATGCTGGTGTTGACCGGCAAGGGGGCGAAGACCGAGGCGGCCGGCGGCGTGCCCGCGGGCACGCCGATTTTCGCCGATCTGGCCGAGGCGGTTCGCAATATCGTTGCATGAACCAGACTGCGGCATTCCTGCGCTCGGTCGTCTACGAAACCCTGCGCTTCGCCATTACGGTCATCTTCGCCGTTCTGTCGCTTCTGACTTTTCCATTCAGCCCGCTCACCCGCTATCGCATCATTACCGCATGGTCGCATCTGGTCATCGCCCTGGCGCGGACGATTTGCGGCGTGCGCTATCGCGTGATCGGTCGCGAGAACCTGCCGCGCGTCCCGTGCATCGTGCTGTCCAAGCACCAGTCGGCCTGGGAGACGCTGGCCTATCAGGTCCTGCTGCCGCCGCAGGTCTGGGTACTCAAGCGCGAACTGCTGCGCGTTCCCTTCTTCGGCTGGGGCCTGGCGATGATGAGCCCGATCGCAATCGACCGCGGCTCCGCGACCCGCGCCCTCAAACAGACACTGGAACAGGGCAGGCGGCGCTTGTCCGACGGTTGGTGGATCGTCGTGTTTCCGGAAGGCACCCGCGTTCCACCCGGGCAACGTGCGCGCTATCATCTTGGCGGCGCATGGCTGGCCAGCAAGTGCGGCACACCGGTGCTGCCGATCGCGCATAATGCGGGAACCGTGTGGGGCAGGAATGCCTTCATTAAATATCCGGGGACCATCACCGTCAGCATCGGCCCCGTAATCGATGCGTCGGGGATGACCCCGGACGACATCAACAGGAAAGCCGAAGACTGGATAGAAAACGAAGTCACCCGTCTCGGGAGCGCCCGCTCATAAGCGATCTGTTCCCGGTCAGCGCGGTTGCCGAGCCGAAAAGCATCCGGCTGCGCGACCGCGAGGTGGCCTACCTCCTCAAGCGCAGCCAGCAACGCCGCAGCATCATGCTGAGCGTCGACGAACACGGCCTGACGGTCAGCGCGCCGTGGCGCAGTTCGGAACGGCGCATCGTCGGCGCCATCCGCGACGCCGAGGACTGGGTGCTGAAGAAGCTCGATGACTGGAGCGCCTTGCCGGCGCGCACCCAGTCCTGGATGCAGGGCGACACGGTAAGATTCCTGGGTCGCGTCCTGAGTCTGCACCTGACCCAGGACACGGTGGCGACGCTGGCGACCTTGCAGGACGGCGACCGACTGGCGGTCTCGCTCGCGAACCCGGCCCATGCTGATTCGGTCAAAGCCGCTGTCGTCAAGTGGTACCGGCGCCACGCACTGGCGAATTTTTCCGGCCGCATCGGCGAACTGGCCGCCAGACTCGGCGTGAGCGTGCCGCGGCTCTTCCTTTCCGCTGCCCGCACCCGCTGGGGCAGCTGCAACGCGAAGCGCGAAGTGCGCCTGAACTGGCGCCTGATCCAGGCCGCGCAACCGACGATCGACTACGTCGTCGTCCACGAACTGGCTCATCTGATCGAGATGAATCATTCCCGGCGCTTCTGGGCGCTGGTGGAATCGGCCTGCCCGCACTATCGCGAAGCGTGCGCCGATCTCAACCGCATGGGCCTTTACTACATGGATATCTGAACCGTTCGTCCGCTGACTAACGTAAAGCAATTCGCCGCGCACCTCATCCATACGAATCGACTCTAACCGCAAAGGACGCCAGGGCCGCAAAGGGAAACCAGGCCGGGGAAAATCTGCGATCGAATTCCCGAATATTTTTTGCCCCCGCTTTTCCTTGGCGTCCCTGGCGTCCTTTGCGGTGAGTCAGGTTAGTTTGCGAATCGCGACAGTGCTCCGGTCGCGACAATTCGCTGTGCTAAACTCGGCCACCATCCGGAGTCCTTCATGCGCCACCTCAGCATCCTGATCATCCTCGCCTTCCTCGTGTCCGCCTGTGGCCAAAAGGGCCCGCTCTACCTGCCCAAGGACAGCGACAAGCCAAAGAAGCACGAGCCAAGAAAGAACGAAGAAGGGGTCATCGAGAAGTGAGCTCGTTCACCCTCCGCAGCGGCGAACTGTTCGCCGAAGACGTCGCGCTGTCGCAGATCGCCGGACAATTCGGCACGCCTTGTTTCGTCTATTCGCGCGCGGCCCTCGAACAGGCTTACCGCAGCTACGACCAGGCTTTCGGACGGCACGCGCACCTGATCTGTTACGCGATCAAGGCCAACTCCAATCTCGCGGTGCTGAATCTGTTTGCCCGGCTGGGCAGCGGTTTCGACATCGTCTCGGGCGGCGAACTGGCGCGAGTCATCGCCGCCGGCGGCGACCCGGCAAGGACGGTCTTCTCCGGCGTGGGCAAATCACGTGACGACATGCGGCAGGCGCTCGCCGCGGGCGTCATGTGCTTCAACGTCGAGTCGGAAAGCGAACTGGACCGATTGAACGTCGTGGCCAGCGAGATGAAGCGCAAGGCGCCGGTGAGCATTCGCGTCAATCCGGATGTCGATGCCAAGACCCATCCTTACATCTCGACCGGACTCAAGGAGAATAAATTCGGCGTCGCCTTCGGCGAGGCGTTGCGCATCTATCGCAAGGCGAATGCATTGAGCGGCTTGCAAGTCGTCGGCATCGACTGCCATATCGGCTCGCAACTGACCGAAATCGCGCCTTTCATCGACGCTTTCGCGAAGGTGCTGGAGCTGGTGGACCAGCTTGCAGCCGAAGGTATCGTGCTGAAGCATCTGGATCTCGGCGGCGGCCTGGGCATTCGCTACCGCGATGAAACACCGCCGCCGCCCGAGTCCTACGTAAAGGCATTGCTCGACGCCGTCGGCAGGAGGCCGCAACAGATCCTGCTCGAGCCCGGCCGCTCGCTGGTCGGCAATGCCGGTGTGCTGCTCACGCGGGTCGAGTATCTGAAGCACGGCGACGCGCGCAATTTCGCGGTTGTGGATGCGGCGATGAACGACTTGCTGCGTCCGGCGCTGTACGACGCCTGGCACGAAGTCCGCCAGGTTCGGGCATCTGCCACCGCTACCAGGCGCTATGAGATCGTCGGGCCGGTGTGTGAAACTGGCGACTTCCTGGCGCGTGAGCGTGAACTCGCGTTGGACGAAGGCGATCTGCTGGCGATCATGTCGGCCGGCGCCTACGGCATGAGCATGAGCTCGAACTACAACAGCCGTGCACGCGCCGCCGAGGTCATGGTCGACGGCACGCACCTGCATCTGGTGCGCGAACGCGAACAGCTCGGACAATTGTTCGCCGGAGAGTGCACACTGCCCTGAACGCAGCACGAAACCCTTTAGCAGGTCATCCGTTGCACCGGCCCGCGCGTTCAGAAGTGGACGATGGCGATTTCGGCTGCGGAGATCGCCGGAACTATCGGCAGGCGATGGTTTCTATCCTTTGAGGGCTTCAGTCTTGCCGATGCCGTATTTGCAAATGCTAAACTTCTTGCCGCCGCCGTTGCGGCCGGGGACAACATGATCGTTTTCGATCTCGCGTGCCAAAACAACCATCCTTTCGAGGGTTGGTTCGGTTCTGCCGACGCCTTCGAGCTGCAAGCGAAGGCGGGCGAAATCGCCTGTCCGGTGTGCGGCTCGGTCGGCATCACGCGACAACTTTCGGCGCCCTATGTCAACACGCGTTCGGGCGGCAGTAAGGACGAAGATGCGCAAATGGTTTCCGTCGCCAACGCCGCCCGCCAGCTCAAGCAGAAATTCATCGAGCACGTTCTGAGCAACACCGAAGACGTCGGCTGTCGCTTTCCCGAGGAAGCCCGTCGCATTTATTACAAGGAAACGCCGGAGCGCGCGATCCGCGGCACGGCCACCAGTCAGGAAGTCGGGAATCTGAAAGACGAAGGCATCGACGTGATGGCCTTTCCCGGCGCGCCAGCGTTACCGGAAAAACTTCACTGAATGCGTGAGGGGCAGGTGCGCGTAATATAGCGCGCCATGTCGTCCCGCGCAGTGCCCTTTTTCGTTCTCGGCGTCGGAGTCGTGGTCGTCTCTTTCGCCTCCATCCTGATTCGCTTCGCCCAGGCCGAAGGCGCGTCATCCGTGGCGATTGCGGCCGTGCGGCTGACGGTCGCCTCACTCGTGCTGGCGCCGTTCGCGTGGCTGGGCGCCGACCGGGAAATCCTGCGCATAAGACGGCGCGAATTTGGACTATGCATTTTGTCCGGCGTCTTGCTGGCCGTGCATTTTTGGGCTTGGATCACGTCCCTGGAATACACATCCGTTGCCAGCAGCACGGCCCTGGTCACGACCAATCCGCTTTGGGTCGCCCTCGCCTCGGCCGTATTCCTTCGGGAACGGCCGGGACGCGCGGCGATGACGGGAATTCTGCTGACGCTCGCAGGAAGTGTGTTGATCTTTTCGGCCGATGCCCAGGATTACCGTGCGGATTCCGCAGCGTCCCCAATGCTCGGAAACGGCCTGGCTCTCGTCGGTGCGATCGCGGCTTCGGGTTATCTGCTGGTGGGAAGGGCGCTACGCGCGCAGGTGTCGCTGACCGTCTATATCTGGCTGGCGTACTCGGCGGCAGCGCTGGTATTGCTTGTGGCGGCGGCGGCCGCCGGCGTAGCGTTCCTGTCCCTGTCTGATTCAGCATGGCTATTCATGGTCGCCCTCGCGCTTGGCCCCCAATTGATCGGACACACCACGTTTAACTGGGCGTTACGCCGCCTGACCGCGACCTTTGTGGCTTTGGCGATTCTGGGTGAGCCGGTCGGATCGGCGTTGCTCGCCTACTTCATGCTCGGCGAGCAATTCAGCATCGCGCAATTCGCCGGTTTTGTGTTGTTGCTCACAGGCATATTCGTGGCCGCGCGCGATTAGCGCGCGACCACACAGAACCGCGGCACGCAAGTGCCTGCAGGCAGGCGCGGTCGCCTTGCGCGCGTGTGCGGCTTGAGTGATGCGTCCGTCGCGCTAATTTCCTTCCCGTATCTGCTTGTGTAGCTTGACCGGTGCGGCTTGCTTCTTGCGCATGCGGATATTCAGTGCCTCGACGGCGACAGAAAATGCCATCGCAAAATAGACGTAACCCTTCGGCACATGCACGTCGAAACCCT
>JBDTRK010000052.1:0-23512 GCA_039931685.1 Betaproteobacteria bacterium
ACGCCTTGCGAGTGCCCGTGCGCGGTATCGACAATGATGACGTCCACGCCGGCTTCGACCAGAAATCCGACGCGCTCCTCCGTGCCCTCGCCAACACCGACTGCCGCGCCGACGAGCAGGCGACCAAGCTGATCCTTGCTGGCGTGAGGATGCTCGGAGGACTTCAGAATATCCTTCACAGTGATCAGGCCGCGCAATTCGAAGGTTTCGTTGACCACCAGCACGCGCTCCAGCCTGTGCTGGTGCAACAAGCGCATCGCCTCCTCGATGCTGACGCCTTCACGCACGGTCACCAGCCTGTCGCGCGGAGTCATGATGTTCTTTACCGGCTGATCGAGGTTGTTTTCGAAACGCAGGTCGCGATTGGTGACGATGCCGACCACTTTGGTTCCGTCAACCACCGGCAGACCGGATATGCGGTGCTGGTGTATCAGGTTGAGAACGTTGCGCACCGTCATGTCCTGCGAAATCGTGATCGGATCCTTGACGACGCCGCTCTCGAAGCGTTTGACCTTGGCGACTTCGGCAGCCTGCGTCTTGGGCGGCATGTTCTTGTGGACGATGCCGATGCCGCCCTCTTGTGCCATGGCGATGGCCAGGCGCGCTTCCGTGACCGTATCCATGGCCGCGGAAAGCAAGGGGATATTCAGGACAATGCTTCTGGTCAGGTGCGTCGTCAGGCTGACGTCGCGGGGAAGGACGGTCGAATGCGCGGGTACGAGGAGAACGTCATCGAAGGTGAGCGCCTTTTGCAGGACTCGCATGCTTTATGATCCTTCACAAAGACGCCATTATACAGAGCGGATTTCGTGTGGTAAATCCATGACCTGCGAGCATTGTCCGTTGACCGCGGCGGCACGAGCAGCTAAGGTTGGCAGCCAGTTCGCGGTCCCTGAACGGTAAACAGATGAACACCTTCATGCGTTGGATGGTCATGGTGCCAATTGCCCTGTTCATGATCGGAGTCGCCTGCGCAGAAGAAACTTCGCGCGCGGCCGAGGCGGCCATTGATGAGGCGCAGGCGGCGGTCGAACGCGCGGCGGCGGAGCATGCGCTATGGACCAGCGCCGAAGACGCCCTGCGCCGGGCGCGGAGCGCCCTGCAGGACGGAAACGCCCCGCTGGCGATTGACCTGGCGCGTATCGCGCAAAAGCATTCCAAACTCGGGATTGCCCAGAAAAGCTATCCGCTGTTCCGTTAAATCTGGAGGAAAGTACCGTCTATGCAACATCATCCGATCGTCATCAACTGCTTGATACTGACGTTTCTTGGCAGCCTGTGGCTCGCCGCTCCGTCCCTTGCCGCCACCTACAAATGGACGGATGCGAACGGCGAGGTTCACTATTCCGACCAGCCGCCCCCCCCCAGTGTCAAAGGGTCGGTAACGGTAAAACCAGGCAAGTCGTCGACCAACGCACCCGGGGTAGCACCGGCGGCAACGGACAAAGCCGCGCCGCCGAAGGCCAAGACTTACATCGAGCAGGAAGCGGAATTCAGGAAACGCCAGGTGGAAGCCGCAGAGCGCGAAGCCGCGGAGAAGAAAAAAGCTGAAGATGCGTCTGCGAAAAAACAGAATTGCGAACAGGCTCGCGCGCAGTTGCAAGGCCTGCAAGCAGGCGGGCGCGTAACGCAAACCAATGCCAAGGGTGAGCGCGAATATATGAACGATGCGCAGATTGCAGGCGCGATCGAGAATGCCAAAAAATCAGTCGACAACTGGTGCAAATAGCCGGCCGCTAGCCACCGCCACGGGCACGTTTCTGTCGCTCCAGGCCGGCACGCTGGCGTCTCGCCTGCTTCGGGTCGGCAAGCAGCGGCCGGTAGATTTCAACGCGGTCATGGTCGCGTAATTCGGTTTCCAGGGAAGCGGGCCGTCCCCAGATACCGGTGTCGGCGCCGGCCGGCAGCCCTTCTGGCAGCAGGCCCTGCAGGTGTGAGGCGGCGAGTGCGTCGGCTACTCGCGCGCCCTGCTCCAGGTTCAGCGTGATGACCTTTTGCTCCTGTGCCAGGGCATGGACGACTTCAACCTGGATCTTCATCGCTTGCCGTGTAACTGTTGCGCTCGCTTGACGAAGGTCTCCACGAAGGTGCTGGCAATGTAGTGAAATACCGGCCCGATGACCGTCTCCAGCAATTTGCTGGAGAACTCGTAGTGCAGGCGGAATTCGACTTTGCTGGCGGTATCGCCCAGGGACTTGAAGCGCCAGCTGCCATCGAGCTTGCGAAACGGGCCGTCGATCAGCTTCATTTCGATTGATTGCGGTGGCTCCGCGCGGTTTTCGGTGGAAAAGCGCTGCTTGATCCCGCGAAAATCGATGGTGATTGCCGCGCGCGTCATGTTGCCTTCCTTATTCAGGATCTCGGCGCCGCCGCACCATGGCAGGAAATCCGGATAGGCGGCCACATCCTCCACCAGCGCATACATCTGGGCGGCGGAATACTCGATCAGCACGGATTTCTCCACCAATGCCATCAGATACGCCCGAATGTGCGCGCCAGCGTAGGTAAAATACACGCCTTGTCGCAAAAACTCACGTTGTCATGAGCATCGTTCAAAACAAGAAGGCGTACCACGATTATTTCATCGAGGAACGATTCGAGGCCGGAATGGCGCTCGAGGGGTGGGAAGTCAAATCGATTCGCGCCGGCCACGTGCAACTCAAGGAAGCGTATGTCGTCGTCAAAAGCGCCGAAATATACCTGATCGGCTGTCACATCACGCCTCTCACGGCCGCCTCGACGCACATCCAGGCCGATCCGACGCGTACCCGCAAGCTGCTGCTTCATATCGAGGAAATTCGCAAACTGATCGGCAAGGTGGAACGCGCCGGCTATACCCTCGTTCCGCTCGACCTGCACTACACGCGCGGGCGTGTGAAACTGGACGTCGGACTGGCCAAGGGCAAGAAGCAACATGACAAGCGTGATGCCGAAAAGGAAAAGGACTGGAAGCGCGAACAGCAACGCCTGATGCGACATAAGGCGTAACCGTCGCGAAACCCACAGCAGGCTGTCCGTACCGAGCGCGTTGTGAACCCGTTCGAGGGTTGCGCCCCATAACCCCGCACTCAGGAATGGTTCAACCCCATGGCGTTGCGCACGTCACGCATGGTCTCGGCGGCGAGCTTGTGTGCGCGATCGCTGCCCTCGGAAATGATATTGCGAACCAGTGCCGGGTCATCGAGGTAAAGCTGGGCGCGCTCGCGCATGGGCTCCTGTTCCTTGAGCACCGCCTCGATCACCGGCTGCTTGCATTCCAGGCAACCGATGCCCGCGCTCCGGCATCCCTTTTGCACCCACTCGCGCGTGCTGTCATCGGAGTATATCTTGTGAAAATCCCATACCGGACATTTGTCCGGATCGCCCGGATCGGTCCGGCGCACGCGCGCCGGATCAGTCGGCATGGTGCGAATTTTTCTGGTGACGCTGTCGGCATCCTCTCGCAAGGTAATCGTGTTGTTGTATGACTTCGACATTTTCTGCCCGTCCAGTCCCGGCATTTTAGGCGCTTCAGTAAGCAGGGCATGCGGTTCGGAAAGTATCATTTTGCCGCCACCCTCGAGAAAACCGAACAGCCGTTCGCGGTCGCCCATCGACAAATTCGCCGCCTCATCGAGCAATGCCCGGGCTGCCGACAACGCCTCCTGGTCCCCCTGCTGCTGATAGCGCGTGCGCAATTCCCGATAGACTTTGCCGCGCTTTACGCCGAGTTTTTTCACGGCGGCCTCGGCTTTTTGCTCGAATCCGGTTTCCCGGCCGTAGATGTGGTTGAAGCGGCGCGCGATTTCGCGGGTGAATTCAATGTGCGGAACCTGGTCTTCGCCGACTGGCACGCGATTGGCGCGATAAATCAGGATGTCCGCGCTCTGCAGTAACGGGTAACCGAGAAAGCCATAGGTCGAAAGGTCTTTTTCGGTCAACTTTTCCTGCTGATCTTTGTAGGTCGGAATCCGCTCCAGCCAGCCCAGCGGCGTGATCATGGAGAGCAGCAGATGCAACTCCGCGTGTTCCGGAACATGGGATTGGATGAACAGCGTCGCCTGTGACGGGTCAACACCGGCGGCCAGCCAGTCGATCACCATGTCCCATACATTCTGCCCGATGACTTCCGGCGCATCGTAGTGCGTGGTCAAGGCGTGCCAGTCGGCGACAAAAAACAGGCACTGGAATTCGTGCTGCAATTTCACCCAGTTCTTCAGCACGCCGTGGTAGTGCCCCAGATGCAGGCTGCCGGTGGGACGCATACCAGACAATACTCGATCGTCGAACATTGATTTTCCCGTTTACTCTATTCAGATGTTGAAAACGAAGGCCAGCGCGCCGACGAAAATATTCACGAACGGCAGCATGACCATGCCGAGCACACCCAGGAACATCAGCACCAGCAGAATGATCATGCCGTAGGGCTCGATGCGCGCGTATGTATAGGCAAGACGGTGCGGAAGCAGGCTCACCGCGATGCGACCACCGTCCAGCGGCGGCAGCGGGAACAGGTTCAGCACCATAAGCACGGCGTTGATGATGATGCCACCCTGAGCCATCAGCAGCAGCGGTTGGGTGAAATAGTTGGGCGCAATGCCCTGCCCGGCCTTGATGACCAGAGCCCAGAAAACCGCCATCGCCAGATTGGCGCCGGGTCCGGCTGCGGCAACCCAGAGCATGTCGCGTTTAGGATTGCGCAGGCGGCCGAAATCGACCGGAACCGGTTTTGCCCAGCCGAAGGCATATTTTCCGCCGCTCGCTATCAGGATAAGGATCGGGATGACAATCGTGCCCATCGGATCGATGTGCCGGATCGGATTGATCGTGATGCGCCCGGCCTGGTAGGCGGTCATGTCGCCGAAGTGCCGGGCGGCATAGCCATGCGCCGCTTCGTGCAAGGTGATGGCGAATATGCCAGGAATGGCATAAAGCGCTATGAGGCGGACGGTCTGTTCCAGTTCGATCATGCCGGCACCCCAAACGGCGCGGCGCTGCCTTTGCCGCGCCTGACGACTACCGGCGTATCGCCTGTCAGGTCCACGACCGTGGTCATGTCCACGCCACACGAGCCGCCGTCCAGGATCAGGTCGACATCATGGTCGAGGCGATCACGGATCTGGTCCATGTCGTTCAGCGGCAACTCATCACCGGGCAGCATCAGCGTCGAACTCAACAGCGGTTCTCCCATTTCTTCCAGCAATGCACGCACGACATTGTGGTCCGGCACGCGCACGCCGATAGTCTTTCGTTTTGGATTGAGCAGGCGCTTGGGAACTTCACGGCTCGCCTTGAGAATGAAAGTATAGCTGCCCGGTGTCGCCGACTTGAGCGACCGGTATTGGATGTTGTCGACGATTGCATACAGCGCAAGTTCCGACAGGTCACGGCAAATCAACGTGAAATTGTGATGCTCGTCGACCTGACGGATGCGCCGCACGCGCTCCATCGCGGCTTTGTCACCGATATGGCAGCCCAGCGCGTAGCAGGAATCCGTCGGATAGACCATCAGTCCACCCTTGCGCACGATTTCCACCGCGCTGCGGATGAGGCGCTGCTGGGGATTATCCGGATGTACTGCCAGGTATTCAGCCATGCGGCACGCGTCATCTGACTGCCCGCAACCGCTGCCAGACCGCCGCTACACCTTCCGCAAGCGGTGTCACGTCGCCCAGGTCGGCGACGTTTTTTCCCGGTGCATGAAAGTCCGAACCCGACGATAGGGCGAATCCGAACTGGCGCGCCAGTCGTATCTGCGCTGAAGACTTGAAGCGTCCGTCACCGGCGATTTCGACGGCGTCGCCTCCGGCCTGCGCGAATGCCTCGAATAGTGACTGCAGCGCGCGCGGGGCGAGCCGATAGCGATCCGGGTGGGCCAGCACCGCCTGGCCGTTGGCGTGGTGGATCCAGGCGACGGCGCTGGCGAGTGGCGGCCAACATGGTGGCACGTAGCCCGACCGGCCCGTGCCGAGGTAGCGGCTGAAGGCATCACTGGTATTGCGCACGTGTTTTTGTTCGACCAGAAAGCGGGCGAAATGACTGCGACCGATCGCGGCCGATTTTCCAGCATGACGCGCGGCACCCGGCAGGCTGTCGGTTATGCCCACGGCGGCAAGCTGGCAAGCAATGCGTGTGGCACGTTCACCGCGCGAGCGACGGATCGAGGCCAGCCCCTCGGCGAGCTGGGGTGCATCTGCATCGATATCCAGGCCGATGATGTGCACGGTCTGGCCGTTCCACACAGCCGAGATCTCGACCCCGGGGACCAACCGGATACCGAGTTCGGACGCCGTTTGCATGGCTTCGGAGAGACCACCGGTTTCATCGTGATCGGTCAGGGCGAGCAGGCTCACGCCCCTCGATGCCGCCCGCCGGACCAGTTCCGCGGGCGTGAGCACTCCGTCGGAATAGGTGGAGTGGGTGTGCAAATCAATACTCAAGGATTGCGTTACTGGGCGAAATGGACATGCATCATAGCAAAACCGCCCTTCCGAAAGAACTTATGCCCATAGGGCGCCCTGAAGGAGGATTAAACGATGAAGCTGGCAACTGCACTGCAGGTCCCCACTAATACACCATTCTCGACGGCAATTGCCTTCACGCTGCTTGCCCTGGCGGGGTCTGCGCACGGGGCGGCCTGCGAAACGCACAGTCCGGCCAGCCGTGTCGCCGTGCTCGAACTTTATACGTCCGAGGGTTGCAACAGCTGTCCGCCGGCCGATCGCTGGGTCAGCGCGCTGCCCGCCAAGGGATTCACGGCTGACCGGGTCGCGGTGCTCTCTTTCCACGTTGACTACTGGGACCAGCTCGGCTGGCCTGATCGAATGGCAAAAGCACAATTCAGCGCGCGGCAACGCGTCCAGGCGCAACGCAACCGCGCCAGCATGGTATACACGCCGCAACTGCTGTTAAACGGCTCGGACTACCGGTCATCCTATTCGGATGCCCGCTTCGGCGAACGGGTTGGCGAGTTGAACCGGTTGCCAGCGGCGGCGGATTTGCTGCTACGCCAACGGACGGGCACTGCCGACGTCGAAATCGAACTTGATATGCAGCTCAAGCAAGCGGCTGCCGGAAGCGTCGCGCAAACCTTCCTGGCAATTACCGAGAATCGCCTGCAAACCGCCATAAAGGCCGGAGAGAATCAGGGGAAACTGCTCCGGCATGACTTCGTGGTGCGCGAGCTCGCGGGTCCGATTCCGGCAGATGCGGCGGGAAGTATCCACTGGAAATCTTCCATAACCTTGCACACAGACTGGAAGCGGCCGGATCTGGCTCTGGTCGCCTTCGTGCAGGATCAGCGCAGCGGAGAGATCCTGCAGGCGTTGCAAGTGCCGCTTTGTAGCAAACCATAATTGCGTCGCCGGGCCGGTAAGTGCGCCGTTTGCGAACACGGGAGTGCTTGTGGAAGAATAGCCACCGCCTTGGTGCGCGACGCAATAAATATCGGCGGGCAGCAGATTGAGGTAGCGCCTTTGTTGTCCCCGCCATTCCCGGCGGGCTTTTTACCTATCGATGGACCTTCGCACTGAAGCGTATGGTGCAAGCGCTTGTCGTCCTGGCTATGCTTGCTTTGGTGCGAAAGGATCGTGAAAAAACTTTTCAGGAGTGATGAATGACCGCATTCAACTGGGATTTCCCCTACCCTTCGCGCCGCATGCCGGTCCTGGCACGCAATGTCGTGGCGACGTCACAGCCGCTGGCAGCCCAGGCGGGATTGCGCGCAATGTTGCGCGGGGGCAATGCGGTCGATGCCGCGATCGCAACCGCGGCCGCGCTTACCGTTGTCGAGCCGGTCATGAACGGCATCGGTTCGGATGCCTTCGCGCTGGTATGGGACGGGAAAGCGCTTCATGGCCTCAACGCCTGCGGTCGCGCCCCGCGTGCATGGAATCCCGAACGCTTTTCCGGCCGCGACCGTATGCCGACTGAAGGATGGGATTCAATCACCGTACCGGGTGTGGTTTCGGCGTGGGCAAGTCTGTCCACGAAGTTCGGCAAACTGCCGTTCGAGTCGCTGTTCGAGCCGGCTATCGACTATGCGAACCACGGTTTTCCCGTGTCGCCGGTCGTTGCCTCCCAATGGCAATCGCAGATTCCGCGTCTGAAGGATCAGCCGGGATTTGCGCAGGCGTTTGCACGCGACGGCCGCGCCCCGCGCGCGGGAGAATTGTTCCGCTTTCCCGAACAGGCCGACACGCTGGCGCAGATTGCCGCCAGCCACGGAGAATCGTTTTATCGCGGTACGCTCGCCAGGCGCATCGCCGAATTCAGCGCCGCGTGTGGTGGCGTGATGGATGCCGATGATCTGGCCACGCACCAGCCGGACTGGGTCGAACCAATCGGCCAGGACTATCGCGGTTACCGGGTGCACGAAATCCCGCCAAACGGCCAGGGCATTGCCGCGCTGATCGGGCTGGGTATTTTGGAGCAGTTCGATCTTGGCAGCATGGGCGCCGATTCCGTCGACAGTCTGCACCTTCAGATCGAGGCCATGAAACTCGGGTTTGCGGATGTTTATCGCCACGTCGCCGATGTAAACACGATGAAGATTCCTGGTTCGAGCTTGCTCGATCCGCATTACCTCAAATCGCGGGCGCAACTGATACGCCGCGACCGCGCCGGGCAGCCGGTCGCCGGCTCGCCGCCATCCGGCACTGTTTACCTTACCACCGCGGACGCGGATGGCATGATGGTGTCCTACATCCAGTCAAACTACATGGGCTTCGGTTCCGGCGTCGTGGTGCCCGGCACCGGCATTAGCCTGCAGAATCGCGGGTCAAGCTATTCATTGCAACCACACCATCCGAATCTGGTCGGCGGCGGCAAACGCCCCTTCCACACCATCATTCCCGCCTTTCTCACGCGCGACGGTAAGGCGGTAATGAGTTTCGGGGTGATGGGTGCCGACATGCAGCCGCAGGGTCATATGCAGATGGTGGTGCGCCTGGTCGATTACGGTCAAAATCCTCAGACGGCCGCCGACGCGCCGCGCTGGAAAATAACCCTGGACGGGGAGCTGCTGCTTGAACATGCCGTCGCAGAAGACGTAGCCAGAGGGCTGGCTTCACTGGGCCATCGCGTGGTGCGCGCGCCTGCGGGTAGCACGGAATTCGGCGCGGCTCAGCTTATTCATCGCCTCGACACGACCTACGTTGCTGCTTCGGAGCCACGCCGCGACGGCCAGGCGGTCGGGTTCTGAAGCGGCGCTGATCGGCAGAACCAAACCGCAGCGGTTCAGCGCCCGGCCTTGACCGCCTGCTCTCGCACAGCGGTCAGGCTGGTACGGGTGGTAATGGCTTCGGGGTCGATGCGCAGTTCCAGCAGGGCCGGCTTACCGGATGCCATGGCGCGCTCGAAGGCGGGCGCGAACTGCTCGGTCCGGCTGACGACTTCGCCGTGCAATCCATAGGCTTGTGCCAGCGCCGCGAAATCCGGGTTCTTCAGCGCTGTCGCGTAGACCCGCGCCGGATACTCGCGTTCCTGGTGCATGCGAATCGTGCCGTACATGCCGTTGTTGACGACAATGAAGAGCACCCTCAAGTCGTATTGCATCGCGGTCGCCAGTTCCTGGCCGTTCATCATGAAGCATCCGTCGCCGGAAAAGCTCACCACGACACGATCGGGGTGAACCACTTTCGCGGCAACCGCCGACGGCACACCATAGCCCATAGCGCCGTTGGTCGGCGCAAGCTGCGTGCGAAACCCGCTGTATTGGTAAAAGCGCTGCACCCATCCGGAGTAGTTTCCAGCGCCATTGGTAAGTATTGCGTCTGCAGGAAGACGTGTGCGTAAAAACGCCATGACTTCACCCAGATCCAGGTCGCCCGACATGACCCCGTGCTGCAAATTCTTAAGGTATTCCTCCCTTGCCCGGTGCGTCCAGTCGCGCCAGTGCGAAGAATCTACCGGCGGTAGCTTGGCCGCCATCGCGGAAAACTCGTGCATGCCGGCATTGATCATCAGATCTGCATGGTAGACACGTCCGAGTTCTTCGGACGAGGGATGAACATGCACCATGCGTTGCGCGGGACGCGGAATCGCGAACAGCGTATAGCCGCCGCTGGTCATCTCACCCAGGCGCGCGCCGATCGTCAGGATCAGATCGGCCGTACGTACGCGCTCTGCCAGCGCCGGGCTGATGCCAATGCCGACATCTCCGCAATAGTTCGGATGCCGGTTGTCCAGCAAGTCCTGCCTGCGGAAGCTGCATGACGCAGGCAGATTGTTCGCCTCGATAAACGCACGGATGTCGTCGCCGGCACTCGCCGACCAGTCGCCACCGCCAAGGATGATCAGTGGCTTTTGCGCCTGCTCCAGCATGTCGCGCAATCGATCCATGTCGGCATTGCCTGGATTGGCTTTCACCCGCACATACGCCCGCGCATCGCGAACTGCCGCCTGGCTGACCAGCATGTCCTCGGGCAAGGACAGGACGACCGGTCCCGGTCTGCCGGATACCGCCGTGTGAAAGGCGTGGCTGATGTATTCCGGAATCCTGTCGACGCGATCGATCTGGGCGACCCACTTGGCCATCTGTCCAAACATCCGGCGATAGTCCATTTCCTGGAAGGCTTCACGCTCGACCACGTCGCTGCCGACCTGGCCGATAAACAGGATCAACGGCGTGGAATCCTGAAACGCAGTATGTACGCCAATGCTCGCATTGGTCGCGCCCGGGCCGCGGGTGACAAAGCATATGCCGGGGCGGCCAGTCAGTTTTCCGTAGGCTTCTGCCATGAACGACGCGCCGCCTTCCTGCCTGCACACAATCAACCTCATGCGTTCGCGCAGTTCGTAAAACGCGTTCAATACGTCGAGATAGCTCTCGCCTGGCACGCAGAACGCCGTGTCCGCTCCGTGAACTTCCAGCTGGTCCACCAGAATGCGTCCGCCGCTCCTGGATTGCGTGTCGTTGTTCATTCATCACCTCCTCTAGTCCGCCGCTGAATTATACGCACGCGCAGATTTTGCCCGACTGTGGCCAGCGCAAGCTTCCGGACGAGTCCTTTTGGATATAATGCACAATCAATAAATGCCGTTCTCGGCCTGTTACAAGGCTGTAACCGGAATATAAAAAGGGGAGGTTCAAAATGGTCTGGTCCCAGATCTACGATCCACTGAATAATGCCGTGCTCAGCACGGCGATTGCCACCATTCCCGTCGTAGTCCTGCTCGGCGGACTCGCATTCTTCCGGCTGTCCGCCCACGTGGCAGCGCTCCTCGGCCTCACTTCAGCACTGCTCATCGCTATTTTTGCCTACGGCATGCCAGCAGAAATGGCCGGGGCCTCCGCGGCGTATGGCGCCTTCTTCGGATTGATGCCCATCGGCTGGATCGTGCTGAACATCATTTTTCTGTACCAACTCACCAAAGACAAAGGTCAGTTCAAAATTCTGCAAGACAGCATCGCCAGTATCACCGAGGACCGACGGCTGCAATTGTTGCTGATTGCATTCGCATTCGGCGCCTTCTTCGAAGGGGCAGCGGGCTTCGGGACGCCCGTCGCGGTAACCGGCGCGATTTTAATTGGCCTGGGTTTTTCGCCGCTTGCGGCATCCGGCCTTTCGCTCATCGCAAACACGGCACCGGTCGCCTATGGCGCACTCGGCACTCCGATCATTGCCCTGGCGGCCGTGACCGGACTGGATTTGCTGCAACTTTCGGCGATGGTCGGCCGCCAACTGCCGTTTTTCTCGCTGCTGGTGCCGTTCTGGCTGGTCTGGGCTTTTGCGGGCTGGCGAGGCATGAGGGAAATCTGGCCTGCAATTCTGGTCACCGGCGTGAGCTTCGCCGTTCCTCAGTTCCTGATTTCCAACTACCACGGTCCCTGGCTCGTCGACGTCGGTGCAGCCATCATCTCCATGGCCAGCCTGACCTTGTTCCTTCAGGTCTGGAAACCGAAGACCATCTGGAAAACCACTGCGCTCAAGGGCAATAAGCAGGAAGGCACTGCAGCGCCAGGCGCTTCGATGCAAGTCGAAAAGCATGCACGCACCACGGTCATTCGGGCCTGGGTGCCGTGGATCGTATTATCCGTTTTCGTTTTCCTTTGGGGTGTGCCGCAGGTCAAGGCCTTGCTCAATGGCGGCGATGCCAAGGCGAAGGTTGAGTACGCTTGGAACGGTCTTACGAAAATCGACGTTCCGGTACCGGGTCTTAACGACATGGTCATGAAAGTGCCACCAGTCGTCGCCAAGGCGCATACCGAGAAGGCGGTATACACGATCAACTGGCTGTCGGCGACGGGCTCGGGGATTCTCATCGCAGCTCTACTCGCGGGTTTTTACATGCGTTACTCGTTACGTGAGCTGTTGCGCAAGTATTGGGAAACTATCGTGCTGGTCCGATATTCCCTGCTTACAATCGCTGCGATGCTGGCATTAGGCTTTACGACACGCTACTCCGGAACTGACGCGACAATGGGTCTGGCATTTGCGCATACCGGTGTGCTTTATCCGTTCTTCGGTGCAATGCTTGGCTGGCTCGGCGTGGCGTTGACTGGATCCGATACTGCATCCAATGTACTGTTTGGCGGATTGCAGAAGATCACGTCCGAGCAACTTGGCCTAAATCCCAACCTTATGGCCGCAGCCAACAGTTCGGGCGGTGTCATGGGCAAGATGATCGATGCGCAGTCGATCGTCGTTGCTTCGACCGCGACGCGTTGGTACGGACACGAAGGCGATATTCTGCGCTACGTGTTCGTACATAGCGTCGTTCTCGCGATGCTAGTCGGCGGCCTCGTGATGCTCCAGGCGTATGTTTACCCGTTCACATTGCTTCAGATTATGCCCTTGACGCCATAACAGCGCAGGAACACCGCCAACAAAAAAGCCCACCGCATGCGGTGGGCTTTTTTGGATGGAATCGTCTCAGCTTGCCGCTTTTTGCTCTTCCGCGACCGCCTTCATCGACAGTCTCAGTCGGCCTTTTTCATCGGCTTCGAGCACTTTGACGCGCACGGCTTGGCCTTCTTTCAAATGGTCGGCAACGCTATTGACACGCTCGTTGGCGATTTGAGAAATGTGCAGCAGGCCGTCCTTGCCGGGGAGCACGCTGACGATCGCGCCGAAATCCAAAAGCTTCAGCACGGTACCGTCATAGATGCGACCGACTTCCACTTCCGCCGTAATTTCTTCGATACGCCGCTTGGCCGCTTCGCCACCTTCTGACGATACGCAGGCTATTGTCACCGTGCCGTCGTCGTTGATGTCGATGGTCGTGCCGGTCTCTTCGGTGATGGCGCGGATTACCGCACCGCCCTTGCCGATCACATCGCGAATCTTTTCGGGCTTGATCTTGATAGTGATCATCCGCGGCGCATAGGCGGACAGTTCCGAACGTGCCGTGGACAGTGTCTGACGCATGATACCGAGGATATGCAGACGGCCTTCTTTGGCCTGATGCAGCGCTACGTTCATAATCTCCTTGGTAATGCCCTGAATCTTGATATCCATCTGCAATGCCGTTACACCGTTTTCACTTCCGGCAACCTTGAAATCCATATCGCCAAGGTGATCTTCGTCGCCGAGGATGTCTGTCAGCACAGCGAATCTATTGCCTTCCTTGATCAGTCCCATGGCAATGCCGGCGACGTGCGCCTTCAACGGCACGCCCGCATCCATGAGGGCCAGACAACCTCCGCAGACCGAAGCCATTGAACTCGAGCCGTTGGACTCGGTGATTTCCGAGACAACGCGCATTGAATAGGAAAAATCCTCTGGTTTGGGCAGTACTGCCAGCAATGCACGCTTCGCAAGGCGGCCATGGCCGATTTCACGACGTTTCGGCGTACCGACCCGACCGGTTTCGCCGGTCGAGTAAGGCGGGAAGTTGTAATGCAACATGAAGCGTTCGGTATATTCGCCCATGAGCGCGTCTATGATCTGCTCGTCGCGCGCGGTGCCCAGAGTCGCAACTGCCAGCGCCTGGGTTTCCCCGCGGGTAAACAGCACCGAACCGTGCGCGCGCGGCAGAACGCCTGCGCGAATCGTGATGGGCC
Source organism: Betaproteobacteria bacterium (assembly GCA_039931685.1). GTDB lineage: Bacteria > Pseudomonadota > Gammaproteobacteria > Burkholderiales > JACQAP01 > JACQAP01. Next base: position 13,985 of record JBDTRK010000052.1, read on the forward strand.
GCACAGTGCGCGTGTCACGACCATCAATGCGCGGTTCGCCGTTCAGGATCTGAGTGCGGACAATCTTGGCTTCGATGTCGCTGAAAATGGTCTTGACCAGATTGACGTGGTCGGTACCCGATCCCTCCGGAACGACATCAGCCAGCACCTTGGCACGAGCCGCATCAATTTTTTCCGTGCGGGCTTGTTTTTGCCGCAACCCATAGGCCTGACGCAGCTCGCTTTCGGCAAGCGCGCTTATACGATCGACCAGCGCTGCATCCTTGAGCGACGGAGCCACATCCCACAGGGGTTTGCCGACTTCGTCGGCCAGCTCATTGATCGCGGCAATTACCGCCTGCATCTGTTGATGACCGTAAACCACGGCACCCAACATGACGTCTTCCGGCAGTTCCATTGCCTCGGACTCAACCATCAACACAGCTTGACTGGTTCCTGCCACCACCAGATTTAGTTGTGAAGACTTCAGTTCCGTTGCTGTCGGATTGAGGACGTATTCGCCATTCAGATAGCCAACGCGGGCGGCACCAATTGGGCCGTCAAATGGAATGCCGGAGATCGCAAGCGCAGCGGAGGCGCCAATCATCGCTGGAATGTCCGAGTCCACTTCGTTGTTCGACGAGACAACGGTCGCGATGACTTGAACTTCGTTGTAGAAGCCTTCGGGAAACAGCGGACGGATGGGGCGGTCGATCAGGCGGCAAGTCAATACTTCTTTTTCAGAAGGGCGGCCTTCACGCTTGAAGAAGCCGCCGGGAATTTTGCCCGCCGCGTAAGTCCGCTCCTGATAGTCCACCGTTAGCGGGAAAAAATCCTGGCCGGGCTTTACTTCTTTCCTCCCGACTACCGTTACCAGTACCACGGTATCGTCCATGTTGACCACAACGGCGCCGTGCGCCTGACGTGCGATCTCGCCGGTTTCGAGCGTCAAGGTGTGGCGCCCGTAGTTGATGGTTTTTTTGGTGACGTTCAAGAGGGTTCCCTTTGAAAGCTAAAATGCCGGCGAGCGATTCGCTCCGCGCGGCAAGGTTGAATGTTTCGATGTGGTGGAGCGGACTTCATTGCCTGCCCCTTACATTCCCCGGACCCGACAAAACCTGTCCGAAGAATGCGAAGACGTTGATCTGTTACTTGCGCAGACCGAGGCGATCGAGCAAGGTGCGATACCGGTCCCGGTCCGAGCGACGCAGATAGTCGAGCAGCTTGCGGCGGCGGCTGACCATTCTGAGCAATCCGCGGCGGGAGTGATGATCCTTGACGTGATCCTTGAAATGGCCGGTCAGGTCGTTGATGCGCGCGGTCAGCAATGCAACCTGTACTTCCGGCGAGCCAGTGTCGGCTTTCGCCCGCTGATGGTCCTGCAGTATTTGAGCCTTTTGGCCCGTCGAAATCGACATTACCTAGTCTCCGAAAGAAAGGCCAGTATTTTACCTTTGGAATCTCTATGTTTCCAAGTATTTTTAGGGGGTTAATCGAGTGCCGACTGATTGGTTCTGGCCATCGGCACGGTGGAAACCAGGCGTTTGGATACCAGCGTGGCGTCCGCGCGGATCTCGCCAACGCCTAGAAACGCGTCATTTGCATCGTAAAGCCTGACGAGTCCGGGCGCTGACACGACGTGGGACACGAGCAGACCGTTAACAATGCGCTGGCCCGCTTCCCGGTCTAGATGGACCGCGGGCAGAACTTCGACCAACCGGTCAACCGGCAACAGCCTGGCTTTCCTTGCACATTCGTCCAATTCGCCGAGTTCATCCAGGGCTATTGCGTCTTCAAGCCTCAAATCGCGGATTCCCGTCCGGCGCAGCGCCAGCAAGTAACCCCCGCATTCCAGAGCTTTGCCGATGTCTTCCGCCAACACTCGAATGTAAGTTCCCTTGCTACACCACACGGATATTTTCAATACATCATATTTAAGATCAATATATTGCAACGTATTTATAATAATTTTTCGAGGTTGCCTGACGACTGTTTCTCCTGCCCTGGCATAACTGTACAGCGGCTTTCCGTCCTTCTTCAGAGCGCTGTGCATGGGCGGCATCTGCTCGGTTGGGCCAATGAAGGATTGGAGCACCGCGTGCAGCCGTGCCATGGAAAAGCCCGGCTTGCCGTACGGCACCAGGTCTCCCTCCGCATCGCCGGTGGTGCTTGTCATTCCCAGTCGGATGGATGCTTCGTAACTTTTGTCCGCGTCGAGGAGTGCATGCGAAAACTTGGTTGCCTCGCCGAGGCAGATTGGCAGCAGACCGGTAGCCAATGGATCGAGCGTGCCGGTATGGCCTGCCTTGGACCAGGAAAAAAGCCGCCGCACCCGTTGCAGGGCGACATTCGAGGAAAGTCCTGCCGGCTTGTCGAGTAGCAGAACGCCGTGGTTCATGATCGCCTTGTGATCTGCGATATCGATCGGCTTGTCAGGACTTCTCGCCATCGACGTCTTCCGGTTGGGAGGCTATCGCGTCGTCGATCAGCCGCGACAACCGAACGCCACGTTCCACCGATTCGTCATAGATGAAATGCAATTCCGGCACGATCCGAAGCTTGAGGCCTTTGGCGAGCTGGGATCGCAGGAATCCGGAGGCATGCAACAACCCGGCTTCGGCCTTGGCTACGGATTCCGCGCCGCCCAGAATGGTAAAGAACACCTTGGCATGATGATGATCGCTGCTGATTTCCACGCCGGTAAGCGTGATCATGCCGACGCGGGGATCCTTGACCTGCGTGCGAATCAATTCGGCGAGATCTTTTTGAATCTGGTCGCCGATCCTGCCAAGCCTAGAGGGATTCTTTGCCATCCGTCGAATCGATGAGAAGTCGAGTCAGGTTCGGACATCGATTCGACTGCCCGCATGCCGGCTCATGGCGATGAGTTCACAAACTGCGCGCGATTTCCACGACTTCGTAGGCTTCCACCTGATCGCCCACCTTCAGATCGTCGAAATTCTTCACGGACAGACCGCATTCGAATCCTGCTTTTACTTCGCGGGCATCGTCCTTGAAACGCTTAAGCGAGTCGAGTTCACCGGTATGGATGACGACGTTGTCCCGGAGCAAGCGAATAAGGGATCCGCGCCGCACCAGGCCCTCGAGCACGTAGCAGCCTGCAACTGTCCCGATCTTGGAGATTTTGAAGACCTGCCGGATTTCCACCAGGCCAAGAATGCTTTCCTTTTTTTCCGGAGCAAGCATTCCCGACAGCGCGGATTTAACTTCGTCCACGGCTTCGTAAATGATGTTGTAGTAACGCAGGTCGATGCCATGCGCAGCCACCAGCTTTCTCGCCGTAGCGTCGGCACGGGTATTGAAACCGATGATGACCGCATTGGATGCGAGAGCCAGATTGACGTCCGACTCCGTAATCGCCCCGACGCCGGCATGCACGATGTTGACCTTCACTTCAGCGGTGGACAATTTTTCCAGTGACTGTGACAAAGCCTCATACGAGCCTTGCACGTCGGCTTTGATGATCAACGAAAGCGCCTTGGCCTGCCCAACCGTCATCTGGTCGTACACTCCTTCCAGCTTCAGGGTCTGCTGCTTGGCCAGCTTTACTTCGCGGAACTTGCCTTGCCGGAAGAGCGCAATTTCGCGCGCCTTGCGCTCATCGCCAAGCACCATGACTTCCTCGCCCGCCAACGGAACATCGGAGAGCCCCTGGATTTCCACGGGAATGGATGGGCCAGCCTCCTGAATCTGATGGCCGGCCTCGTCCAGCATAGCGCGAACACGGCCGAAAACGGCGCCGGCCAGGACTACGTCCCCGCGCTTTAGCGTTCCTGATTGCACGAGAATGGTGGCGACCGGGCCGCGGCCCTTATCGAGCTTGGACTCGATTACCACGCCGCGTGCGGGAGCATCCTTCGGGGCCTTGAGTTCCATGACTTCGGCCTGCAGCAAAATGCGCTCAAGCAATTCGTCAATGCCCTGGCCCGTTTTTGCGGAGACGTCCTGAAACATGGCATCGCCACCCCACTGTTCGGGCACGACTTCGTGCGCGGCCAACTCCTGGCGAATTTTTTCGGGGTTGGCTTCGGGCTTGTCGATCTTGTTGACGGCGACTAGCACGGGAACCTTTGCGGCCTTCGCATGGTTGACTGCTTCCAGCGTCTGCGGCATTACGCCATCGTCGGCGGCTACGACCAGCACGACCAGGTCGGTAACCTTGGCGCCCCGGGCGCGCATTGCCGTGAAGGCCTCGTGGCCCGGCGTATCCAGGAATGTAATCATGCCGCGCGGCGTCGTCACATGATATGCGCCGATGTGCTGGGTAATTCCTCCCGCCTCGCCGCTGGCAACACGCGTGCGCCGGATGTAATCCAGCAGCGAAGTTTTGCCATGATCGACGTGGCCCATTACCGTGACCACGGGCGCTCGAGGTTCCGCTACAACGTCGTGCTTCTCGCCTTCATCGACCAGGAAGGATTCCGGATCGTCGAGCTTGGCAGGCTTGGCAACATGCCCCATTTCCTCGACCACGATCATGGCCGTTTCTTGATCAACTACCTGATTGATTGTGACCATGCTGCCCAGCTTCATCAGCACCTTGATCACCTCTGCCGCCTTTACGGACATCTTCTGCGCAAGTGCCGCTACCGTGATGGTCTCTGGCACCAGCACTTCACGGACGACCGGCTCTGGTGCGGTGAATGTCTGCTCCGAGGTAACGGCTTCTGTCTTGTGCCGGCCTCCGCGACCCGATCGAGTGTGCCAGCTTTGCCCTCCACCACTGGTATCGCCACGGGTTTTTAGACCTCTGCGTTTCGCAGATTCGTCCTTCCAAGCATCCGGCTTTTTGGCTGGCTTGGGCTTCACGCCTTTTTCGGCCGGCTTGGTGGCGGGTTTGTGAAGTGTTCCTTCGGTAACTACTTTCTTTGGTTCTTCGACGGGTTTGGCCGTTTCTGGAGCCACTATCGCGGGCGCCGGACTAGGGGCAACAGGCGTTGCCTCGGCTTCCTTTGTCGGCTTGCGCTTACGCTGTTGTTTTTGCACTAACTCGGCGGTCTGACGGGCGATAAGTTCCGCCTGCTTGCGTGCTTCCTCCTCGCGCAGCGCCGTCTGCTCCGCGCCAACGCCGATGACGGGCGCCGGCGGCGGCGTTTCCACTTCCGGCACAACGACGCTCTCAGCGGGTTCAGGCGTCGCCTCGCGCTTTACGAGCACGCGCTTCTTCTTTACTTCGACCTGAATCGTGCGCGCCTTGCCTGTACTGTCCGATTTTTTTATCTCGGTAGTCTGGCGCCGCGTCAGGGTAATCTTGTTTTTCGATTCCTTCGCACCGTGAACCCGGCGCAAATAATCCAGCAACTGGGTTTTGTCATGTTCGGTAAGAACTGTATCGTCCGCGAGCGCCTTGCCGATTCCGGCCGCCTGCAGTTGCTCAAGGAGCATCGCAGATGCCAAACCCAGTTCCTTGGCAAATTGAGCAACGTTCATTTGCGCCATAATTTTTATTTACCCCTGACTCGCTGCGAACCACGGTGCACGCGCGGTCATGATTAATTGTTTGGCGCGCTCCGCGTCGATTCCTGTCAATTCGATCAGATCATCCAGCGCGAGATCGGCTAGTTCTTCTTGCGTTGTTACTCCTTTGGCCGCCAGAACTCTCGCGGTTTCATTGTCCATTCCATCCAGCGCCAGCAAATCGCTCGCAACGTTTTCGACATGTTCTTCACTGGCGATCGCTTCCACCAGCAACGCGTTCCGTGCCCGGCTGCGCAATTCATTGACCGTATCCTCGTCGAAGGATTCAATCTCGAGCATCTCGTTCAAAGGCACGTAAGCAACCTCTTCAAGCGTAGTAAAGCCTTCCTGGATCAGGATATTGGCCACCTCCTCATCCACATCCAGTCTTTCCATGAACACCTTGCGTACAAGGGTTCCTTCCTCGTCATTTTTTTTCTGGGACTCTTCTTCCGTCATTATGTTGAGTTCCCATTGCGTCAGTTCGCTCGCCAAGCGCACATTCTGCCCGTTTCGCCCGATTGCCTGCGCAAGATTCTCCTCGTCGACCACGACGTCCATACTGTGCGATTCTTCATCAACCGTAATTTTGCTGACTTCTGCCGGCGCCAGCGCGTTGATGACGAACTGGGCCGGATCCGGTGACCATAAAATGATGTCGACGCGTTCGCCGGCGAGTTCGGCAGTGACTGCCTGAACACGAGACCCTCGCATGCCGACGCACGTGCCAATCGGATCAATGCGTTGGTCGTTGGACTTCACGGCGATCTTGGCCCGTGAACCAGGATCGCGGGCAGCAGCCTTGATTTCCAGCAGACCCTCTTCAATTTCAGGAACTTCCAGTTCGAAAAGTTTGATCAGAAACTCTGGAACGGTGCGCGACAAAATCAATTGCGGTCCGCGATTGTTGCGATCCACTTTCAATAAGAAAGCGCGTACGCGATCACCTATCCGCAGATTTTCCTTTGGGATCATCTGATCTTTTGGCAATGCGGCTTCTATACGGCCAGATTCGATTATCGCGTTGCCGCGTTCCATTCTTTTGATCGCGCCCGTCACGATAAACTCTTCACGCTGCAAAAAATCATTGAGAATTTGCTCGCGTTCGGCGTCTCGAATTTTCTGCAGGATGACCTGCTTGGCTGTCTGCGCCCCAATCCGCCCGAACTCAACCGGCTCAAGCGGCTCTTCGACGAAATCGCCGACTTGCTTGTCCAGTTTCTGCTCAATCGCGTCCGTTATTGCAATCTGCTGTTGCGGAAGCTCATGTTCCTCGTCCACGACAATCTGCCAGCGCCTGAAGGTTTTGTACTCACCGGATTCGCGATCAATCTCTACACGCACATCCACGTCATCCTTGAAACGCTTTTTGGTGGCAGAGGCCAAAGCGAGTTCGAGCGCGGCGAACACGAGGTCCTTTTCGACATTCTTTTCTCGGGCTAGTGCATCGACCAGCATCAACAACTCGCGGCTCATTCTTGAATTCTCCAATCAAATGTTCGGGACCAGTCGTGTCTTGTCAATGTCGGAAAATGCAATCGACACCATCTCACCATCGACATCAAGTTCAATTCCGACCTCTCCGACCGCCTGCAATTTTCCGACGAATCGCCGTTTGCCGTTTATAGGCAGGCGAACCTTAACTTGCACCTGCTCGCCAACAAATCTCGCAAAATCTTGAGGGCGCTTCAATGGCCTGTCCAGGCCAGGGGAGGAAACCTCCAGCCTGTCGTAGTCCACGCCTTCCACTGCCAGCAAACGAGTTAAATGATTGCTGACTCCTGCACAGTCTTCGACGCCGATTCCACCTGCTTTGTCAATAAAAATACGCATCAGCCTGCCCCTGTTGGCAAGCTCGATATCGACGAGTTCGTACCCCAACGCGCCAACGGTTTTTTCCAGTAATGCAGTCAAGTCCACGATTCGTATCTACAAACTTTATCGTTTCTACAAACAAAAAATGGGCCTCGGCCCAGTCTTGTTCTTCAATTTTGCTATTTTAGCAAATTTACCGTTTAAATCCAATGTACTGAGTTATGTGCATTTGCGCTCTGGGCAGGAGGATATCCCTTCCTACCATGATGGCTTTCCGATTGCGAAATAACATGGGGCATGCTTTGCCGAATTGCCAGAGTTCGCCGCGGCAAAATTGGGCCAGGCATCGCATGCTCATTTAGATCTATTTGCATATAGAACATGCCGCACTGCTTGTCCTTCCTGATTTGACCCGGGCGAATGCGTTTGACTGGCGATACAACTGGCTCGCGCTGCGTTTTCAGGGCCGTCAGGAATGGTCGAGCGTGGCAACGAGTGTGTGGAACCGTAGTTAGGCCAGACGGGTCTCGCTTGTTCACTTCCCTTCAAGGGCCTTAACTGATTTTCGAAATGATCGATCCGTAAGCTTCCCCGTCAAGCGGACATTTCAAAAGTAGAATTTCTGGCGTGTTGATGAAGGCGTTCTGCGGGGGTAAGTCCTCCGAGTGAATCGTGAGGGCGTTGCTCGCTGTATTCGAGCATCCACCATCAGGTGGCTTCCCGAACATCGTCGAGCCGGGCGAACAGGTGCTGATCAAGCACTTCCTCGCGGAAGGTGCGGTTGAACCGTTCGATGAACGCATTCTGGTTGGGCTTGCCGGGCTGGATATATTGAATTGCCATGCCCTGGCCCATTGCCCATTGCACGAAGGCCTCTCCCAGGAATGCCGGCCCGTTGTCGGTACGCAGCACCTGCGGCAGCGGACGATCACGCTTGAGTTGCTCGAACACCCGGATCAGCCGCAAGGACGTGATCGAGGTGTCGATTTCGATGTGCAGTGCTTCCCGGTTGAAGTCGTCGGTGACGTTGAAGGTGCGAAAGCGACGTCCGCAGGCAAGCGCATCGCTCATGAAATCGGCCGACCAGACGCTGTTGGGTTCGCGCGGCACGTACAAGGCGACGCGCTCTCGCGCTTGGGCAGGCGGCGCCTGACGGGGCGCCGAAGATTCAGTCTCATGGCGATGTACACGCGGTAGATGCGTTTGTGGTTCCAGTCCGGATGGCGCCTGCGCAGCAGCTGGCAGCACTTCCAGAACCCGCGGCTGGGTCGGTCCTCAACCAGGCCAGACAATGCGCCGATCAACTCGGCATCGCGCACCGTCCAATCCAGTGGGGGCGCGTACCAGGCCGAACGCGACAGGCCGACGCAAGCGCAGCCGCGACGTAGCGCCAACCTGTGGGTTTCCACCAGGTAGCGCACCGCCTCGCGCTTGTGCGTCGGCCCTACAGTTTTTTTGCGATCAGGTCCTTCATCGCCGCGTTCTCCAGCGCCATGTCGGCATACAGCCGCTTGAGCCGGCTGTTCTCGCCTTCGAGTTCCTTCACCCGCTTCAGGTCCGACGCATTCATGCCGCCATACCTGGACTTCCATTGGTAGTAGGTGGCTTGGCTAATCCCCGTCTGGCGGCACAGGTCCTTCACCGCCATCCCGGCGTCGGCCTGCTTCAGGATCGAGACGATCTGTGTCTCCGTAAATCTCGACTTCTTCATTCGAACCTCCTAGCTGAAAGATGCCAGAAAGTTCTACTTCCAGAATGTCCACCTAAGGGGGAAGCTTACGGATCTACCTCTGGGGTTTTCCTCCAAAAAGCAAATCAATTCGATGACCCTGAGGAACGACGATACTCTCGCGAAAAGGACTTCCCATGGCGCCCACCATGGGTTGACCCGGTCTTAGTTCTGAAACGGCGACGACCCACCTTATTTCCGGCTCTCTACGCTTAGCCTGGAGCGCGGGCGCCGGGTTAGCCTGCACTGAAACACGCCTTGGACTTGGGGTTGTCTTCAGGAACGCGCTGGCAGACGGTGACATTGGGACCGCAGCGGGGAGGCGTGTTTTAGCTTCCACTAACCTGCTACGCAGGTAAGTATCCGCTGCAACAAGTACCCGGATGGGCAGGTATTGTCACAAACTCAAGTAAGTCGCCGCAAAGGCCGCCAAATAAAAAAGCCCACCCTTTTCGGGGTGGGCTTTTTCATTTTGGGCGCCTGGCGGTGACCTACTTTCGCGCGGGCAATCCGCACTATCATCGGCG
>JBDTRK010000053.1:0-23325 GCA_039931685.1 Betaproteobacteria bacterium
TATTGCCGTCCACGTCGCAGCGCATGCCGTCGGGCGTGCCGGGGCCGGCGTCGAGAAATTTGCGCTTGCGCGTGAGCTTCCTGCCGCCGTCTGCCAGGTCATAGGCGTAAATGTTGCGCGGCGTACTGCCCGACTCGACCAGGTACAGGATCGACTCGTCCGGCGAAAAGCACAGGCCGTTCGGGCGGTTGACTTCGTTCTCGACCACAGTGATCTCGCCGCTTTTGCCGTCGACGCGATAGACGTTCATCGGCAGCTCCTGCGGGGCGAGATGACCTTCGTAGTTACCGAGCAGGCCGAAAGGCGGATCGGTGAACCAGATCGAGCCGTCCGACTTGACGACGATGTCGTTAGGCGAATTGAGCCGCTTCCCATCGAAGCGATCGGCGATCACGGTCACGCTGCCGTCGTATTCGGTGCGAGTGACGCGCCGCCCGCCGTGCTCGCAAGTCACCAGCCGGCCCTGCCGGTCGCGGGTGTTGCCATTGGCGAAGTCCGAAGGTTTGCGAAAAACGCTGACCGCGCCGGTTTCCTCTTCCCATTTGAGCATGCGGTTGTTCGGGATGTCGCTCCACAACAAATAACGCCCATCGCCAAACCAAACCGGCCCTTCGCACCAGCGGAAGCCGTGCGCAATGCGATCGACCGAGGCCGACTTCACCCGGTAGCGATCGAAACTCTGGTCCAGCACCTGGACGGCGGGATCGGGATAGCGCTGGCTCGGCTGCCAGGGCACGCTGTTTTCGCTGCGCAGGTCGGTTGCGGACATGAGATGGCTCGCTCGCAGAAGGAGTGGGATGCGGGAAGGATAACAAAGACGGCGTCACGGCGTGCCACAACCCGCCGCCCTCACACGGTTACTTTGCAGCGTGTCCACCGCGTTGCGGCTTGCACGTTTAACCCCCGTCACATTCATCCAGACAATCGGGAATTTTCCCCGGCCTCAACATCTGTCCCGGTTCCGCACATGATCGCCTCACTCATCCTGTGTATTTTTCTCGTTAGCGTCAGCGTCATGACGCACTACGAAGCCCTGCGCCTGCTCAATGATCGGCTACGCACTACCCGGCTGATCTCCACGCGCGCCAAAGTGCTGGCCGCGCTGGTCGGCGCAATGGCGAGCCACTTGGCGCAAATCGCCCTGTTCGCGCTCGCCTTCTGGCTGCTGCGCGACAAATTCGGCATGGGCGGATTCGGCGGAACGTTCCAGGATTCTCTGACAAGCTTCATGTACTTCTCCAGCGAGACCTATACCACGCTGGGTTTCGGCGACATCTATCCGACCGGCGCGCTGCGCATGGTCTGCGGCCTGGAATCCCTGATCGGCCTGCTCATGGTGAGCTGGACGGCTTCGTTTACGTATCTGGAAATGCGCAGATATTGGTAGAGGGGCCGTGACGGCGTGACGGAACTCTCGATCTTTAATATCTCTTGTACTTACCTCGTCACGTCGTCACGTTCGTCACGACCTTTCCTACTTCACCCTGCTGCGCGCATTCTGCGAACGGATCACCTTGCGGCGTTCGTCGCGGTTTTTCTTCACCTGTGCGGCCTTGGCCGGCGAATTGAGGCCGAATAATTCAACGGCCGCGGCTTTTGCTGGTTTCGCTTCACTCATGGGATTCTCCTGATTGGAAGTCCAATATACAGAGTAGCGGGGCGGACGGTTGGAGTATCTACGCGCGCATGCCGACAGGTAACAAGCAGTGAGGTGCGGGCGATGAGGGTGAACCGAAAGGCAGGCGGCGACTCGCCAAACCATGAGGATTGTTGCCGCTTGAGGCATTGCACATTGCGCATTGCCCATATCTTCCTCACCTGTCACCCGCCCCAAGCGGGCCGAGCTGCTCGTCGCGCAAACCGGTCAGGATGGACTCGCCGTCGCCGCCCACGCGCAACTCACCATAGCGAGCCTTGGCGTATGCGCTTGCCGTGCCCTCCTGGAAAAAGAAGGCGTTGGTCGCGAATTTTATCTGGCGCTCGCGCATGCGGAAATGCATACGCACTTCGTTGGCGGCCAGGGGCGTGCCGTCGTCGATGCGAACGAAGGCGCCGACGCGGCGCTCGTCGACCGTCACGATGGCATTGCCATCATGCGCTTCTTCCCCGCCCACGCGCTGGCGGATGTCGTTCGCCACCTGGAAGCGCAAAGCCATGTAGTCGCCCTGCATCAACGAGCGCGGGTCCACCGGCGCGAGCTGGAGCAAGACCACCGCACCCTCGGTGAGCAGGCGCTCGCGGCTGTAGATCGAATAATTCGCCACGACGAGAATGATCAGCCCGGCCAGCAGCACGACGGCCTTACGCATGGCCCTCCTCCTGGTCGTCGCCCGCCGGCCATCGCCGCCTCATCGCGAGCCGCGCAGCAATCAGGGCGATGCCGGCGCAAATGAGCAGGGCCGATTTCTGCAGCAGCGTCATTTCCAGCGAATAGTAATAGTACGACCAGTAGGCCAGCAGGGACAGGATGCCCAGTCCGGCGAGTACGCGGTTGCCGTTGGCGTGGCCGAGCAGCAGCATCGTCACAGTCATGCCGAGGCCGGGCGCCTGGACCGAGATCAGCCCGACCAGCGTGGCCGCGGCGAGCGCGGCGAGGCCAGGACCCTGCGCGACGCCGATACCCTGGCGCAGCAACAGTTTCAGCACCACCCAAATAGTGATAGCGCCCACCAGCGCGGCGCCGATCCAGTAGCCAAGGGCTCCGCCGATCGGCGCCATCGCGCCGCTGCTCGGCCATGCGGCGTGCAAATAGCCAACACTGCTGCGCGACACCAATTCCAGGACAACCAGCAAGGTCAGTCCGTAGCCGACTGCACGCAGTTCGGCGCCGCGGCCGGGAAAACTGAACTCGTGCAGCCAGGCCCAGCTAAACGCGGCGAAGACGATGGCCTGGGTATAGGGATAGAACCCCCAGATGCCGAGGGCCAGAAGCAGCGCCCCTGCCGCGACTGCGGCCGACAGCACGCGATGCAGGAAATTCCCGATCAGCAGGAACAGGCCCGCTTCCACCGCCGCGAAGGCGATGGCGATGAGCGCGATTTCGCGCGGCAGAAGCTGGCCGAGACCCGTGCCGATCAGCACCTGGCCGGCGATGCTGATGGCCAGCGCGAACTGGCCGATGAAATCGCCGTCCGGCCGGCCGCGGAACATCACCGTCGCGGCGGCGCACAGCAGCGCGCCGGCGAAGAGCGCCGCAACGGCGGACTTCATGACGACCGCAAAAGCGGCCCCGACGAAGCCGAGCAGGAACAGCGCGCCGATCCAGCCGGCGATGCCGAGCATCGCGCGGATATACCACGGTGTCAGCTGCGCCTGCGTGGCCGGCGCGTCGCCTTCGATCAGGCCGGATTGCTTGAGCCGCGCCCACAGCGCGCCGGCATCCGCGGCGCTCATGGCTTCACCTCATTGACCACCCGCTTGAGCCACCAGCCTCCCGCCGCGGACAACCCGATCACGATCAGGCCGATGAACAGCATTGCCCCTGCAGCGGCGCTAGACTTGATCAATTGCTCGGCGAGCCAGGTGGTGATGACCACGATGACCGACAGCACGCCGCCTGCGAGCACATAGACGTCCGGGGTCAGGTGGCGATACACCACATAGGCCGCCGCAAAATACGCGAGCCAGGCGAGCAGTCCCAGGCCGTTGCTGCCACGCCATTCCACCAGTGCATAAACCGCCAGCGCGGTAACCAGGGCGCCGCTGACCGTGGCCAGGATGCGGATGGCCCACCGGTCACGCCTGCCGCGCGCGGCCAGCACCTCCCAGATCACCAGCGCAATCGTGTTCAGCGCGAACAGGACCCACAGCATCTGCATCGGCGCAAAAATGAATCCGAACAGGCCGCCGAACACCTGGTAGTAGAAAATCGTCGCGAGGTTGAGCAATCCGATCCACAGCAGCCACAGCGCCGGCAGCCGGCCGACCAGCACCCACGGCAGGATCAGCACTGTCCATGTGGCAAACAGTTCGAAGGTATCGGCGCCGGTCTGGTAAGTCTGTCCGATCAGCGCCAGCAGCGCGCCGACGAACAGCGATGCAGCCAGCAGCGTCGCCTTGCCCGCCGGCGAATCGAGGCCGATGCGCCAGACCGCGATCAGCGCAGCCAGGATCGGGGCTTCGACCAGCCCGAACCTGGCGTAACGACCCAGATCCTTCCAGTTGTAGGCGAAAAAGAAAATGACCCCGGCCGCGAGCAGCATTGCCCCCAGCCACAACAGCAATCGGTCCAGGAAGTGCCGCCAGTTTTCTGCGGAAGGAAAGACGCCCGCGACGGACAGCGCCTCGTGCAATTTCTGCGGCGCGATAAGGCCTTGGTCCATCCAGTCGATCAGGATCTGACGCCTTGATCTCATCGGGGCAGCCGTTCGATTGTCCGGCATGAAGCCGTGATGCCCGCATCTTGTCTTCTTTTAGCCCGCAGTTCAAATCTGCAGTTCGATGGCTTCGGTTACGATGATGCCATTTCGAAACCAGGGAGGCGCGATGCTTGCAGTGATCTTTGAAGTGTGGCCCGCCGCGGGCCGTGCGCAGGCGTATTTCGATTTAGCGGCGGCGCTCAAGGCCGACCTGGAGAACATCGACGGCTTCGTCTCCATCGAACGATTCCAAAGCCTCACCACCCCGGAGAAATTCGTGTCGCTGTCCTTCTGGCGCGACGAACAGGCGATACTCGCGTGGCGCAACCTGGAACGGCATCGCGCCGCGCAGGCGCAGGGACGCGCGGGGGTGTTCGCGGACTACCGGCTGCGCGTCGCGTCGGTGCTGCGCGACTACGGCATGAACGAACGCGCCGAGGCGCCTCAAGACAGCCGCGCTGCCCACGACTAGGTTAAGGCTAAGCACTCACTGCGGATACCCTACGTGCATAGCACGTCGGAGTACCCTTTTAGGACGCGGTGAGAGTTAAGTTCTATATCAACCGAAGCGCTCGCGCGCCAGCGCCGCGCCGGCGCCGAGCGCAGAGAGCTTGGCCAGGGCGATGTCACGGTGCATCGGCGCCATGCCGCAGTTGGTGCAGGGGCGCAGGCTCTCCTTCGGCAGGTATTTCATCGCCTCGGCGATGACGCCGGCGATTTCCTCCGGCGTCTCGATCCTGTCGCTCGCCACGTCGATAACGCCGATCATCACGTCCTTGCCCTCGAGCAGCTTCAGCAGGTTCATCGGCACGCGCGAATGGATGCATTCCACCGATACCTGGTCCAGCCGGCTTTTGGCCAGCGCCGGCAGGAATTCCTCGTATTGCCGCCATTCGCTACCGAGCGAATTCTTCCAGTCAATGTTCGCCTTGATGCCGTATCCATAACAGATGTGCACCGCGGTCTTGCAGCGCAGGCCTTCGATGGCCCGGTGCAACGCATCGACGCCCCATTTCGCCACGTCGTCCATGTAGACATTGAAGGCGGGCTCGTCGAACTGGATGATATCCACGCCCTGCGCTTCGAGCGCGCGCGCTTCCTGGTTCAGCAAATCCGCAAAGGCCATCGCCATCGTCACCTTGTCGCCGTAATGGCGGTCGGCAATGGTATCGACGATGGTCATTGGCCCGGGCATGGTGATCTTGAGCTTGCGCTTTGTGTGCGCGCGGGCGAGCTTCGTCTCCGGCTCGTGCACCCGGCCGCGCAGCCGCACGGGCCCCACCACGGTCGGCACCATGGCATCGTAGCGGTTGTTGCGGATGCCCATCTTGACCTTGTGCTCGAAATCGATGCCCTCGACCGATTCGAGGAAGCCGTGCACGAAATGCTGGCGCGCCTGCTCACCGTCACCGACGATGTCGATGCCCGCATCTTCCTGTGACTTGACCCATAGCAGGGTCGCGTCGTTCTTGGCCTCGGCGAGCTCCTCGCCGGAGAGCTTCCATTGCGGCCACAGCTTGTTCTGCTCGGCAAGCCAGGACGGTTTGGGCAGGCTGCCTGCGATAGCGGTTTCAAACATGGCGATATGGTGACCGGTGGTTGAGGGCAGATCATGATAATCCCGCCGGGAAAGTTGCGGATGCCGAAATGCGCCGGTTTTGCGTGCCGGGCCCGGATCGGCGAGAATCCCACCGCCGCCACAAACGGAGCCCCGCTCCCGGAATGACATGATGAAAATTCTGCTAACGATTTCGCGCGCCATCGACGCATTCAACGAGTGGGTCGGCCGTATCGTGATCTGGCTCGTGCTGGTCATGGTGCTGGTCAGCGCGTCCAACGCGATGTCGCGCTACCTTTTCAACCTGAGCTCCAATGCCTGGCTCGAACTGCAGTGGTACCTGTTCGCGGCGGTATTCCTGCTCTGCGCCGGCTACACGCTGCTGCACAACGAACACATCCGCATCGACGTGGTGTCGTCGCGACTCTCCGCGCGGGCCCGGCTATGGATCGATATCGTGGGCACAGTGTTGTTTTTGCTGCCGGTGACGGTGTTCATCGTCTGGCTATCATGGCCGGTGTTCATGAATGCGTGGACCAGCGGCGAGGTGTCCAGCAATGCCGGCGGCCTGATCCGCTGGCCGGCGCGGCTGCTCGTCCCGGCGGGCTTCCTGTTGCTGAGCCTGCAAGGCGTGTCCGAACTGATCAAGCGCGTCGCCGCGCTGATGGGACTGATCCCGGATCCGATCGAGCGGCCGTCGGTTCCGCTTGCCATCCAGGATGACTCGGGGGAACTGACCCGATGAGCGCCTTCGTCATCGCCAATCTCGCGCCGCTGATGTTCGCGGCACTGGTGCTGTTTCTGCTGCTCGGCTATCCGGTCGCCTTTGCGCTTGGCGCCATCGGCTTGTCCTTCGGCCTCCTCGGCGTCTATCTCGACCTGCTGCATCCCGCGCTGTTCCAGGCGCTGCCCGAGCGCATTTTCGGCGTCATGGCCAACGACACGCTGCTGGCGGTGCCTTTCTTCACCTTCATGGGGCTGGTGCTTGAACGCAGCGGCATGGCGGAGGACCTGCTCGACACCATCGGCCAGTTGTTCGGTCCGGTGCGTGGCGGTCTGGCCTACGCCGTGGTGATGGTCGGCGCCCTGCTGGCGGCGACCACCGGCGTGGTCGCGGCATCGGTGATCTCGATGGGCCTGATCTCGCTGCCGATCATGCTGCGCTACGGCTACGACCGCCAGCTTGCCACCGGCATCATTGCCGCGTCGGGTACCCTGGCGCAGATCATTCCGCCGTCGCTGGTGCTGATCGTGCTCGCCGACCAACTCGGCCGCTCGGTAGGCGACATGTACCAGGGCGCCATCCTGCCCGGCCTGGTGCTCACCGGCCTCTACCTCTTCTACGTGTTCGGGCGCAGCATGCTGTCCCCCAACGCCGCGCCCGCCCTGCCGCCCGAGGCGCGCACTTTGCGCGGGTTTCCCTTGCTGCGCCGCGTGCTGCTGGTGCTGATCCCGCCGCTGGCGCTGATCTTCCTGGTGCTCGGTACGATATTCCTCGGCATCGCCACGCCGACAGAAGGCGGCGCGATGGGGGCCACCGGCGCGCTGGTGCTGGCGATGGCCAATCGGCGTTTGAGCTGGTCGCTACTCAAGCAGGCGATGAATTCGACAGCAAAGCTGACCTCGTTCGTGATTTTCATCCTCATGGGCTCCACGATCTTCAGCCTCACGTTCCGCGGCGTCAGCGGCGACCTCTGGGTCGAGCACCTGCTCACCGGCCTGCCCGGCGGACCGATTGGTTTCCTGATCGTGGTCAATCTGCTGGTGTTCGTGCTGGCGTTCTTCCTGGATTTCTTCGAGCTGGCCTTCATCATCGTTCCGCTGCTCGCACCGGTGGCGGACAAGCTCGGCATCGACCTGATCTGGTTCGGCGTGCTGCTTGCGGTTAACATGCAGACCTCGTTCATGCATCCGCCGTTCGGCTTCGCGCTGTTCTATCTGCGCAGTGTGGCGCCGGCGGGCAACTACATCGACAAGGTCACCGGCAAGCTGACCGCGCCGATCACCACCGGCCAGATCTACTGGGGTGCGGTTCCCTTTGTGATCATCCAGGTCATTATGGTGGTCATCGTCATCGCCTTCCCGTCGCTGGTGACCGGCTCGCTGCAGAAGGACACGGTCGATGCGTCCAAGGTCGAAATCAACATCCCGCGCGTCGATCAGGGACAGCCGGGCGCCGCCGGACTGCCCCGGCGCGATGCCGGTCCGGCGAAGAAGGAACGTTCCGGCGCCGACGAAGGTAATGAACTGGAGAACCTGTTCACCCAGCCGAAATAGGCCTGAAGGTCCGCTCTCACCGCCGTGGGGCGCGGTGAGAGCGCGGCCTTATTTGCCCCGGCCGAGCTTCGAGTAGAACGCGTAGTTGTCGTAAGTGGATTCGGCGACGCGGAACCACAGGAACTGGTCGTCGCGGAATTTTTTCCATTCCGGATACATGCGCTTCCAGTGCGCGCTCTTCGCGCCGAGCTCGTCGTACAACTCGTAGGCAGCCTTCTCGCAGGCCTCCATCACCGCTTTCGGGAAGGGTCGCAGCTTGGTACCCCCGCCGACCAGGCGGCGCAGCGCCGCGGGATTCTGCGCATCGTATTTGGCGGGCATCCATGAATTGGCTTCGCCGCAGGCTGCGGTCAACGCTGCCTGGTAGGACTTCGGCAACTCGTTCCACTTCTGCGCATTCACCAGCGTGTGCAGCATCGGGCCGCCTTCCCAGAAGCCGGGGTAGTAGTAGTACTTGGCGACCTTGTTGAAGCCCAGCTTCTCATCGTCGTAAGGCCCCACCCATTCCGCGCCGTCGATCGTGCCTTTTTCCAGCGCCGGATAGATGTCCGGCCCGCCGATCATCTGCGGTACCGCGCCAAGCTTTGCCAGCACCAGCCCGGCCATGCCGCCGATGCGGAACTTCAGGCCCTTCAGATCGTTGACGGACTTTATCTCGTTGCGAAACCAGCCACCCATCTGGCAGCCGGTGCTGCCGGCGAGGATCGCGTTGATGCCGTACTCCTTGAGCAACGGCTCCGCGGCCTGTTCGCCACCGCCGTGATACCACCATGCATTCGACTGGCGCGTATTCGGCCCGAAGCACACCGAGCACGCGAGCGCGAACGCGGGGTCCTTGCCAAAGTAGTAATACAGCGCGGTGTGTCCGAGTTCCACCGTGCCCGCCTGCACCGCGTCGAGCACCTGGATGGCCGGCACAATTTCGCCGGCGGCGAAGGTGCGGATCTGGAATTTGCCGTCGGTGAGCTCCGCGACGCGCTTGGCCACCAACTCGGCGCCGCCGTAAATGGTATCGAGGCTTTTCGGCCAGCTCGCCGCCATGCGCCACTGGATGGACGGCTGCGATTCCGCGATGGCGGGCGCCGCGATGGCTGCTCCGGCCACGCCAGCCACGCCAGCGACTGCTTTTCCGAGAAACGATCTGCGTTTCATTCTGTTATTTCCTCCTGTGCAAAGAAAAATTGCCTGACAAAACCGTTGCACGCTAACAATAGCGCAATGCCGCCCCGATGCCGACCGCAATCGAAGCCGGGTCGCGTCTTCACGTTATTGTTGCCGCTTACCGCCTGATTATAGGCTGTGGGAAGTGTCCCACATCCCCGTGCAGGCGGACAGTGGTTGCAATCCCACTACGACTTGGCCTAAGGTAAATGCAGAGGGGGCAAGAGCATGCAAATGCTCGCACCAGCGGACGGTCCATTGATCGAGACCCTCGCGGAGTTCTGCCGTCGCAATGCGATGGCGGAATCCACGTTCGGCCGTTGCGCCGTGAACGACGGCAAATTCGTTGCGTGTTATTGCGCGCGGCACGGAGCCCATCCCCCAAGGCGCGCGCGCTGCAGTTGCGCCTGGCCTCTTCCCATGCGCTGGACAATCGCCCACATTCAGTATTTGATATACAAGGCTCGCCCATTGCATGGGCAGATGCTGATATTGACGATACGCCGTGGATTTCTTTCAGGGAGGAAGGAATGAATCGCACCATCGGCCTGTTCGCAGTCATCGTTGAGCTATCCGGCTGCGCGACCAGCGGAGCGACTTATAAAGAGACACTCGGCAACACGCCGGCCTTGCAGGCCGGGATGGGCCGTATCTATTTCTACCGGCCCAGCCAGTTCGGCGCCGCCATCCGCCCCGACGTCGTCCTCGACGGGGAAGTCGTGGGCAAGGCGATCTGGCACGGCTTCTTCTATGTCGACCGCTTGCCCGGAACGCACGAAGTCGTCGTCAGCACGGAAATCGTCGACAAAACCCCGGTCCGTCTCGCCGCAGGCGAGACCTGCTACGTCCGCCTCGAAGGCGGATTCGGCATCATCATGGGCCGGACTTACGCCCGCCAAGTCAATGCGACAACGGGGGAAAGCGAGATGTTGTCGTTGCACTACACGGGGGATTAAAGCTGGCGTGGGATAAAACGTTTGTCGAGCTGTATCTCGAGGTTCGAGGGGGCAAACACGCAGGCCGGAAAAGCGCGGTGCTTCAAGATTTCATTAAACTGATTTATGCAATTTTGCAGGCTTGAACCCAGTCGCTCAGAGGAGAATCACGCATGACCATTGCCGTTTCGCAGGAATTCGAGAACGCGACCTTCCACAAAGTCGCCTACCGCCTCATCCCCTTCCTGTTCCTCTGTTACATCATCGCATTCCTGGATCGCGTCAACGTGGGGTTCGCCAAGCTGCAGATGGCGGGGGACCTCCACTACAGCGATGCCGTCTACGGATTGGGCGCGGGCATCTTCTTTCTCGGCTACTTCATTTTCGAGGTGCCCAGCAACGTGATCCTGGAACGGGTCGGCGCACGCGTATGGATCGCGCGCATCATGATTACCTGGGGCATCATTTCCTCCGCATTCATGTTTACGGGCAATATCCACTGGGGTGGTCTCGCGCCCGCGTTCGGCTTGACCGACCCGGAGTTCAGCTTTTATTTCCTGCGTTTCATCCTTGGCGTAGCGGAAGCGGGATTCTTCCCCGGCATTATTTTGTACCTGACTTACTGGTTCCCCGACGCGCGACGCGCCAGGATGGTGGCCTTATTCATGACGGCGATCGGCGTGTCCAACGTGATCGGCTCGCCGGTGTCCGGCGCCATCATGCAGTTCATGGACGGCGCCGCCGGATTGCGCGGCTGGCAATGGCTGTTCCTGCTCGAAGGCATTCCGTCCGTAATCATCGGCTTCCTCGTGCTCGTGGTACTGCCCAACGGCCCAAAAACCGCGAAATTCCTGACGTCGGCGGAACGGGACCTCGTCGTGAGCCGCGTCGAGGCGGATGACACCGACAAGAAGAAACTCGCCGGCAAGCACAGCCTCCTCGGTGCGTTCAAGGACGGTCGCGTATGGGCGTTGTGCCTCGTTTATTTCTGTGGCGCCGTCACCTTCTATGCGGTCAGCTTCTGGATGCCGACCATCGTCCAGGAACTGGGCATCGACAAGCATGACTACCTGAAGGTCGGCCTGCTCACCATGATTCCATGGACCGGCAGCATCATCGCGATGGTCTATTGGGGTACCCACTCGGACCGGACCAAGGAACGCCGCTGGCATTCGGCCTCGGGCTTCCTCGTCAAGATGGTCGGTTTGCTGCTGCTTGCGCTCATACCGCACTGGCCGATCATGTCGATGTTCGCGCTGACCTTGGTCACCATTGGATGGGGTGCGTACGTGGTGACGTTCTGGTCGCTGCCCACTGCCTTCCTCACAGGAACCGCCGCAGCCGCCGGTATCGCCCTGATCAACTCGGTCGGCAACCTCGGCGGCTATTTCGGTCCCGACATGATCGGCCGCATCCGCACAGCGACCGGTGGCGACTCGGCTGCGGCGTTCTACGCGTTGGCAGCGTTCGCGCTGCTGGGTGCGCTGGTCATCCTGTTCCTGCCGAGGACTGAAAATAAAGCGGTGGGGGTAACGGCGTCCTGACGGATTAGGACATCAATCTCACCACGAAGCCACGAAGAGCACGAATACCCTCGCACCAGCGTGGAGTACCCTTTTAGGGTCACGAAGAAAGGCAAAAGAGGAAGAGATCAACGGAATGGCGGCGTGTACTCCAATTTGGCGTAACTATTACGTCATCGCGTCCGTTTCCATTTCTTATTTTTCTTCTCGCACTTCTTCGTGTTTCTTCGTGTTCTTCGTGACTTCGTGGTGAGAAGTAAGTTGGAGTAGCGAGAAGTGGGTGACTCAACGGATCGTGTTCAGCTCGAAATCGCTGATCTGATCGTCCTTCTCAACCTGGCACTGCTCGAACGGCGCGAAGGCGTCGCCGATGCCGGATTCCAGGACGTGCCGCGCGCCCTTCAATTTCGTCGCGCCTTTCTCCTGTACCCGGACAACGAAGCGATACTGTTGCCCGTTCCAGCGGCCGATGGCGCTGGTGTTGCCGAGGTAGCCGCGGTAATACGCCCCCGCGATCAGCCCGCCCGGCTTGAGTGCCTGTTGCTCCATCCGCATTTTCTGCGTTGCACTTATTTCCGGTTCTGCATCGACCAGCACGATGTCAATCGGCGTCGATCCCACCTCAACCATGATGTGCATGATGTGTCTCCTTTTCGCTAATTCACGGCGCAGCCAACAGGATTCATCTAACGCCCCGTCCAAAAGCAAATCCAGTGGCATCCGCCGAGCGGCGAAATTTGGAGGACGAACGGCATGCGAAATGCTTTGCCGCAGTGCGGTGAGGGTGTACCAAGCGCACTACAGTCGCCAAATAGCGACGGTTCGCCAGGACAACTCCATTGCGTCAGAGTCGAGTTCACCGGCGATGTATTCGGCCCGGACATGATCGGCCGCATCCGCACGGCGACCGGCGGCGACTCGGCCGCGGCGTTCTACGCGTTGGCAGCGTTCGCGCTGCTGGTTGCGCTAATCATTCTGTTCCTGCCGAGGACGGACCTCAAGACGGCGGCGCAGACGACAACGTGAGCAAGAAACCCTGACTCGCTAAATCAAAACCGCGCTCTGAGCGCCGTTTTGTTTGGTTCGCCTTGCAGTAGCGGGGGGATGGTTCGAAGGCACAGCGAATGGGCACAGCGAACACAGCGGTGGATTCAACTTCCAAGTGCACCACTGAGAGCGTGCCATTTGTGGGCTTCCTTTTCCGGGATCTGTTCGCCCAAGGTCATGGTGCCGAGGCGGACGCGCGAGAGGTTCAGGTTTGTTCCAGGTAAAACGCCGTATTTTATATATTTGATCTCTCTGGATTCTCAAACCGCGCTCTCACCACGGAGTCGGAATTGATTACTTCGTTTCAAGCATGCCCTTCAGGTTTTCCAGCCCCACGCGGTAAGCGTTGTTGATGAAGCCGATGACCTCCTCGTCCTGCATCTTGCCGTCGGAGTTGTTCCGGAAGGAACCGCTCCACGAGATCAGCGTGTAGCCGCGCCTGCTTTCGGTGACATGGAAGCTGGCCTGGTACCCGGCGATGGGCAGCGGCACCGGGTCGATGACCCGGTAGGTGAATTTCTTGTCCAGCGCGTCGAACGACAGGAGTTCCTCATCGAAGCTCGGACCGTCCTTGACCGTCATCGTGCGGACCGTGCCGGGCTCGTTGTCGCCGCCGGACTTGATCTCGTCGCTGGAAAACATCGGATGCCACTTGTCCAGCCCGTCGAAGTCCTTGACCGCATCCCAGACTTTCCAGATCGAGGCCCTGATCTCGATCGATTCGTGGGCATTCAATACACCTTCCGCCGCAGCGGGCAGGCTCATGGCACACGCGACCCATAGCGCCGCCCCAAGCATCGACTTGTTCATCGCTTCCTCCCGTTTGTGGATTTGCAGCCGGTATGCCGGCTCTCGAACGGCTATGCTGCCTTTGCGGGAAAAGTATAGGCTGGACTGGGGCAAACCAGAAGCACCACCCCATTCACGCTGAACGGCGCCGAACAGGATCAGGCTTGACCAATTCCATAAAGTACTAATCGAAACGGGCACCGTACAGTGCCCGTTTTCTTTTGGGATTTCCCTGCGGAACCCAATCACGGTGTCCAGAAACCAACCTTGCATTTCGCAGCGCCCGACTCGATCATGATTTCGTTTTTCTCTGTGTCCTAAGAAGGTACCCCGACGTGCAATGCACACAGGGACTCCGCGTTGGGTGTGATCACCCAACTTCAGCGCTTGCGCAGAACAACATGCGTCGCACGTTGACCGGCGATGGACTTCGCGCATTCATAATGCCAAAGACAGCAGATCGATGTCGCGCCAGAGATGCTCACCTGAGCCCATCCGGACGGGACGCACGGCGAGATGTGGTTCGTCGATGAGGCCGGCGCGCAGATACTGCCGGACGCTGGCGACGCCACTGCCGAGACGGACATCGCGGTCGCCTGCTCGCGCGCGGCGCGAATACCTTCGGTGACGAAGTCACCGGGCGGCGGCGGGGTCAGGCGCGCAGCGTGCCTAAATGAAATGAAACGGGCGCCTCCGGGCGCCCGCTCTCCTAACCTGCCATCAACTCCAGCTTGCGCGGAAGCCGCCGGACTTACATGTCCTTTTTGCGGGGGTGGGCTGCCATGTAGGTGTGGACTTCTTCCAGGGACACCGTGCCGTCTTTATCCGTGTCGATGGCAGCGAAGTTCCTGGAAACGCGCGGCATCTTCTTCGCTTCCTTACGGTCCAGGGTGCCGTCGTTGTCCTTGTCGGCTTTCTTGAACGCGGCATCGCCCTTCTCATGCATGGTCTGGTCCTGGTTCATCTCTTCCTTCTGGTTCGTATCGCCGGCCCGCGATTTCGAAGTACTGGCCTTGTCGGCATCGGTCTTGACGTCGTCCGCCAGGGCCAGCGTGGCGGTGCCGGCGAACAGGCCTGCTATCAACAGCGAAATGATGGAGCGTTTCATGATGATCCTTTCAGGAATGTGAAAATCCACGGATACGTAAGTAATCCCGTGGCAGCGCGTCGTTTCAGGGAGTCGTTCCGGCTTGCGCACAGGCGACTCCCGACTTGTGAACCCTACATCGATGCCTGCTGCGCGTATGTCTGCCAGCGCACGGAATGAAACGTGCGTTCGCCGTACGGCCCGGAAAACAACCCCGCTGTGTGCGCTGGCGCGCAGACTTTTGTCCAGTGACCTCCTACCGTGTGCGCTGGCGATCCAGGCTCCAAGGACACGGCCGCACGGCAAGGGCAGGAGCATCCGGAAGCAGCACGCCACCGCGGAACGTCCATCGAAGCGAGGACGTCGCTCCCCGGATTCATGCAAGTGCACAAAGGACATCAAACATGAAACGCACGATACTTTTATTGTCGGTCGTCGGACTCTGCGCCGGCTTGGGCAACGCGGCGATCGCCCAGAACGTCACGCCGGGCGAACGGGCAGAAGTGAAAGCGCACAACAATGCCGTTCCGCCGACGGACGCCCAAGGCGAGCCCGGCATGAACGCCGACAAAACGTCCACGCCCGAAGCCAAGCCGGCCGACGACAAACCGGCCATGAGCGTGGACGAGCCGAAGCCGGCCAAATCAGACCGGGCTTCCGCGGCAGTGTGGAAGGCGAAATACAACACGGCGCGCGACAAGGCACAGGTCGTCTACAATCGCGCAATCACGAAATGCAACACGCTTGACGGCAGTGCCAAGGCGGCCTGTATGAAGAATGCAAAATCGGCCCACACCGATTCGATGGCCCTGGCGAAGTCGGAATGGGAAAGCCATATCGAGATGGACGGCCGGCCGGCAAAGCCCACCAAGGGCGACCTCGACAAGCCCGTCGCCGAAGCCTCAAACAAGCCGTAACCGCAAGGCGCCAACTAAAAAGGGGCAACCGCGTTGCCCCTTTTTTTTCGCCTTGCGCCGGATCTGGTGCCGCCGATCATTTGAAAGTCAACGGGTTCAGGCCTGCAGTGTGCATAAAGAGCATGGGGGTCAGCGCCCGATATATTCCCGGCTGCGCGCGCAATTCAGCTGAACGCGCCCATACGCGCATTGTGCCCGCCGTCCACCGTGATCACGATACCGCTCAGATAGGCGGCGCGCGCGGAGGCCGCGAAGACCACGACGTCGGCCACTTCCTCGACGCTCGCGGGCCGGCCCAGCGGCAGGCCTTTCAGGAATTCACGCCAGCGTTCCGGATCGCCGAGCTTGTCGGCCGCGCGCGTTTTCATGAGCGTGACGATGCGCTCCGTTTCCACGGCGCCGGGGCTGACCGCCAGCACGCGGATGCCCTCATCGATGCTGTGGCTGCCCAAGGTGCGCGAGAAGGCGTTGAGCGCCGCGTTGCCGGTCGAACCGGCGATGTAACCGGTGTCGAGCCGGTCGGCTGCGAGTCCGGTGACATTGACGATCACGCCCTTGCGCCGGCCGCGCATCGCGGCATAGTAGGCGCGCGCAAGATTGATGTAGCCGAACACCTTCAGGTCCCAGGCGTTGCGCCAGCGCGCCTCGTCAATGGCCTGCAAGTCGCCGCCCGGAATTGCGCCGGCGTTGTTGACCAGAATGTCGGGCGTGCCCGTGGCCTCGAGCAGCGCGGCGACGCTTTCGCTTTTGGCCAGGTCCAGCGCGTGCGCCTTCACTTCGACCGCGTACTGCGTGCGGATGCCCTGCGCCGCATTATCGATGGCCGCGCGGTTGCGCGACACGATGTGCACATTGCAACCTTCGGCCGCCAGCCCGAGCGCGATGGCGAGGCCGATCCCCTTGGAAGCGCCGGTGACGACGGCGGTTTGTCCTTTCAAGCCCAGCTCCACGGCACGCTCCTCCGGATTTCGAAATGTGGACGCGTGTCCGCGCCCGCAATCAATATAGCATCCGCAGCCGACAGCCTCGTGCGCGTGACCTGCACGAGCGCCGCGCAGCCGGCCTCCACGCGGCAACGCCGACCGCCCTGGGTGTCATGATGACCGGATGATGCGGTAATGCGCGGCGATTCAAAACCCGCGGCTGCGGCCGCAAGTGCCTTGTAATTGTCTCATTCAAACGGCGGGCAGCGGATCCCGAATCACTTTCCGAACTATCGCGGCCGGGCGTCGGCGCAATGAATTGCTACGACATGATGTCGGTGTACAACTGGTATCTCAAAGTCGGCATACGCTACATATTTTCGGAATCGTTGTCTGCGGATTGCCGCTCGCGCGCGCTGGCAGTTCCCGCAAGGATTGCCGGACGCGACGCCCGTTGGCCGGCACCGGCCCGTGCGCCTTCACCGCCTGCTTCCCTTGATCGAGTAGAAGAGGTACTCGATGCGTTTCGCGTCCGCCGAATCCGCATCGATCGTCAGCTCCTTGTAAGTTTCGAAAAGCCGCTCGAGCGCCTGGCGTCCCAGCCCCATGTTGCGCAGATGGTCCTGGATCCTGAAAAATACGATGGCGCCGCCCCGCGTCAGCGCCAGCCCGACGGGGAACACCAGTTCGCTTGCATCGGGATCGGCCGGCTTGTCCTCGCCGCGGCGCACACCGGGCACGACCAGCCGGATCCTGTGCAGCGTATCGAACTTCGCTGTGGCGGCCGACGCACCCGCAAGGTCTGAATTCTCGAACAGACAAATCTGGCGCGCTTCCTGGAAATTGACCTGGCCGTCCGCCACCAGGCGGTCGGTCCACGCCTTGAGCGCCTGACCGGATGCGCCTTCGCGCGTGAATTTCGCGGCGATCTCGATGTCGCCCTCCCGCAGGTCAATGCGCACGGCGCAAAATCGCTGGAAGCGCGCGCCGAAATTGCTGCGCACCACGGCGAAGGTCGCGCGCAACATGCCGCACCAGGACAGGTGGCGGAACAGGTTCATCCAGCCGCGATTGTCGGCATGCTGCCATTCTTCGTCGAGGTTCAGGTCGAGGTAAACGTCCTGCATCAGCTCGAGCAGGTTGAGGCAGAAATAAAATCCAGCGCGCAGTTGCTCCGGGTCAGTGGGCAACCACAGGCTGTTCCTGGCTTCGTGGTTGCCCCCCGCCATGAGGTAGTTCCATTCCGGAAACATCTGGTCGTCGAGGAAGGACAGGATTTGCTGCTCGCGCAATGTGTCCTGCAGTTGCATGAGGCGCTCGGCATGCTTGGTGAAATGCGCCTCCACGCGCGCGCTCGGCCGGTACCAGCGCCGCCCCAGATCGACGAACATGTCCAGCAGGATCGGCTTCACCGTATCCGTCTGCTTTTCGATGACGGTGGTGACGATATAGTGGCCGAGCTTGCGATAGGCCTCGAACTGCGACTCGTCGAACCACTGGTCTGTGGTGCTCTGGTGCGGAAATTCCGGATGCACCGCGGCGTACTGCATGATGTCGACCGGCTCGTTGCCGGTCAGCGAGGGCTTGATGTAGAGCAGGAAACCGGAAATCGCATTGCGGTCGGCCTCCTCGTAGTGGATGCGGCCCACGCCGCAGTGGTAGAGGCTTTTGCCGCTGCCCTGTATCGGCACGCTCGCCTTGGTGTCGATGTCGATGCGAACGCCGAAATCCACCTGGCATTTGCGCACCGCGTTGCCCAGATCCTCGAAGCCGAATTTCGGATCCATGCCGGCATCGATGGCGATGATGAAGCGGCATTTGCGCCGCACCAGTTCATAGATGCCGAGATTCTCGAAATGGCCGCCGTCGCTCAGGTAGACGAACTTCGTATCTTCGCTGGCCAGCCCAAGCACTTCGTACAACAGGTATTTCAGCCCGAAGAAGGGGCCCGGCGTGGCCCACGCGCCGGGTTGCGCCGGATTCTGCATCCACCAGCCCAGGCGCACGTTGAACACGGTGAGCAAAAAGGCCACTGCCTTGGAGGAATGATAGCCCTGGTTCGGGCTGACTGCCGCGCCCGAAATCGTCAAGGCCTGGCCCAGCGACAGCCAGCCCCTGGAATCCAGGTATTGCGCTGTGGGCTGATAACCGAGTGTGCCGGGATCGTTGGGCCCGGTGGATTGCAGCCGGTACCCGCAATATGCCCGCGTCAGCACGAACGACGCCGCCTTGCGCTCCTGCCACGCCAGATTGTTGACCTTGGTCAGGTTGATGGCGGTGTTGACGATGTGAAAGGGACGCGCCGGCAAATCGGCCAGCTTGATATTGTCTTTTGGATCGAAGCCGGTGAAGGGATGCGGATTGCGCGCGCGATTGCTCGCGCCTAGGTAACAACGCACCAGCCGGTTGCGATAGAACATGTGAAAGGAAAACAGATTGATGTCCAGCCGCGCGATCAGCAGCAGGATCAATGCAAGCGGCAGCAGCACCGGCAGCCAGGTCGACGGCCGCGCCTGCAGGACGACATTCAGTTCTTGGGCGTATTGCACGAACGTCGGCGCCGCAAGCAGCGGCAGTTCGCCGGAAGCCCGCCCGGCATTGCCCGTGCCAAACCACTCCACCAGGCCGACGTGAATGCCGAAGGACAACGCCAGCAACAGCCCGGCGACGAAAACGTAAGGCGCCACTTCGGTGGCGAGGTTTAGCCATTTGCTGGTGCCATGGCCGCCGGTGGCCTTGCTCTTGCCCAGAAGTACACCGCCCAGCGTCGACACCACCCAGGCTACGCTGAGGCCCTCGGCCCAGGCCTGCGCGCGCAAGATCGCGAACGGACCGTAGATGGAAGCCGCACAGAGCACGAACCATCCCAGGCCGCCCGCAATCAGCCAGGCACCGAGCCGGCTCCACCATTCGCGCTCTTCCTCGGCGAATTCGCGGCCGACCAGTCCGATCAGCAATATCGAACCGAGCCCGAACACGACGAGCATGACCGGCACGCCCCACACCATCCAGTGCCAGGGCAGCGCCGCACTGTCGGCGTGGGCGAGCAACGCCTCGCGAACCAGGCACAGCACTTCGATACTGACGACGACCGCGACCAGCAGCGACAGGAACACGACCAGCAGGCGGCGCTGGCCTTCCCTGAGGGTGGTGCGCACACTGCGCACGATGACGAACTCGACCAGCGCCCAGGCCACTACCCAGACCGCGCCGAAGGTGAGCCCGGCCTCGACCAGCTTCGCGAGTTCGCCCGCGCCGTCGGCGCGGGAGCGCAGCAACAGCACGCTCGCCAGCCACGCCGCCAGGATCAGCGGCGCCACGATGAGCGCCAGCACGAAGGATTGCCGGGCGAACCACGGCGGCGCTTCGCGGCCCTCGATCAACGCGCGCGAAAGGTTCAGGTTGAGGAATATCGCGGCGACGGACAGCGCGACGATGCACAACAGCGGTGATTGCACGATGCGCAACCCGGCCAACCACGGCAGCTGCCGCGGCAGCACCAGCACCGCCGCGAACACGCCCACGATCAATGATTGCATGAGCAGCAGGTTGCGCACGTAGGTGGCAACACCCGCCAGCGAATCGGTGGATAACAGACCGGCGCGCGGCGTCAGATAGTTGCTGAAGCGGCGCAGCCAGCCGACCGGTGCCGCCTCGGTACCGCCCTTGTCGGCGGCATTGCGCGGATCGAGAGTCTTCTCGACTCCGGCAATGCCGTCGCCGTCGCGCTGAATCAGCGCCGACAGCCAGCTGCCGATGTAGCCGCCGCCGGACACTGTGGACAGGTAGTCCAGACGCGACAGCAATCCGCGTTCGGCCAACCCCTGCAATACACCAAGGTTGAAGGTGGCGCTACGGATGCCACCACCCGAGAGCGCCAGACCGAGGAATCCGCCTTCCGCCTGCGACTGCTTCGATTCCTCGAGGATCAGTTTGCGCTCCCCGGCAAGCACCGTCTCTTCCGAGACGGGAATGGCCTGCGGCCACTTGTGCCAGAACCGCGCACGATTCCGGACGGGGACCGCTACATTCGCGTCGCCGGATTGCGGATTCTGATCCATTATCATCCTCCCCCTGATGCGCAAGCCCGGTCGCCGCGCCTGCAATTCTTATAGGCGATTGTCATGGTGAAATCAACTCCGGCAATGCAGGCGAGTCAACATCGTGCGGGCGAAACAGGGAAAGGTCAGGCCGATGCCGCGCGCCGCATGGGCGACGGCATTGCCGAAAAGGCCAGACAAAAAAAGGCCGCCCTGCCAGGGAGGCAGCGGGCGGCCATGGAGTCCAACGCATGCAAACGCGAATCTAGCAATGGATACTTAACCCAGGCTTAACCGGACAGCACGCGCCGCGGCACGCCACCGGCGCAGGCCGCCCCGACCGCGGCAGGCAACAGCGTCACATGCCGGGCAGAAAAAGAAACGCGCACCGATTGGTGCCCGAAGTGCATCTCGCGTTGTTGCTTCCCGGGAAGGAGAGCGCCAAGCCGGCAATCAGCGCGGATGCGGAGGGAAGAAGCCAGCCCGTCAGCGCGTGGTTTCGAACGCGAAATCGCTGATGTGGGATCCGCCGTCGGACGCCTGGCGGGTGAGCGGCGCGAAGCGCGCGCCGCTGCCGAGGTCCGCGACGTGCGGCGCCGCCTTCAATTTCGGCTGGTCCATGTTGTGTTCCCAGAAGACGAAGCGGCGGCGCTGCGCGTGCCAGCGCGCGGTGGTGACCATGTCGTCGAGCAAGCCGCTGTAGTGGTCGCCGTGCTGCAAGGCATTCAACGGCAAGGCGCGGCGCTCGCGCAATGCCTGCTGGGCGGCGGTAAGCTTGGACGCAGCGGCGGTCTGGCCACCGAGTGGCAGAAGAACTTCGATCATGTTCGCACTCCTTTCGGTCGGAACGCGCCGCCGGCATTTGCAGCCTCGATCGGATCGTCCTCGATGGTCCCATTCAACGCGCAATGGCCGGGCAAGGACAGGGAAATCCGCCCTGCGGCGGCATTGGCCGGACAAGCGGCATTGGCCGCCCCAAGGGGCAGCGACAAACGGGGGAGATTGAGGGATGAACGGCGTGTCGCCACGCGACGACGCTCGCCGTCAGTGACGGATTTGCGCTGCTTCCCACGCCCTGACTTTGAGTCTGGCCGCATCGAATATGCGCGCGAAATTTCCGGCCTTCACCATTTCCGCGGTGCGGGCGTCCAGGCGCACCCACAATTTATCGTAGGCCTCGAACGCCTTCAGGTAATCGGCCTGCGTTTTCGGCGCGACGGTATCGCTGCCGAAGAGGAAACGGTCGGGGTATTGCTGCAGCAATTTCACCCACGCGTCCAGGGTCGCGTCGTCGGCGACGATCCATTTGGCCACTTCGTCCCAGGAGATGTCGAAATTCACGTGTGAGAATTCGTCGCTGCAGAGGATCTCCCGCAGTAGATCGACATGATCGGCGGTGGGCTTGACGAAACGGCCCAGCCCGGTATGCGCCCAGATGATGGTCGTGCCCTTGTGGGCGCGCAATACCGTCTTGAGGTCATCGAAGTTCGCCGGCCGGCCCGGCGCCGGGCGCACGGTGTTGATGTCGTTGTGCAGGATCACGACCAGGCCAGCCTCCCCCGCGAACGCGAGTATCTTGTCCAGCGCCGGATTCATCAGGCTGGCGGTATGGCCCGCCACCTTCGCGGAAACGAATTCCTTGTGCACCGAGAACTCGCCAATGCCCGAGAACACGCCCGGGTACATCAGCAGCACGCGGCGGATGTGGTCCACCGCATACATGTCCGTTGGATTGAACCCGGTGACCATGGGATCGAAACGCGCGCGATCCTGCGGCGGCAGATGCAGGTATTGATCCGCGATGATCGCGTCGGTAAATGAGTAGTAGTAGAGCTCCGCATCCGAAAGCAGATAGTAGTCCGGCGCGCGCGCACCCGATTCGAAGTAGTCCCATTTCTGCTGCAGCGGAATGCCGAACACGGCCACGCGCCCGGCCTTGTCGCCCATGATCTTCAGAAATGCGGGCAGCGTAAGCCCTTCCTGGATGTAGTTGGTCAGGTGGAAGTGGGAATCGTTGAAGTCGTAGGCGCAACCAGGGCTGGCGAACCCGGCGAGCGCACAGGCCAATACCGCAGCGGCAAATACGGAACGTCGTTTTTCCATTTTTCTTTCCCGGTGCGAATTGAAGGATTGGCGAGAATAACAAAGTTGGAACCGGCGCGCGGTCAGCGCGATCCCGTTCGGCGTTCCGCCGTGGATGCACACGTTGAAACTGGCGAAGAGCGTGCGGATGGTGGCGTACCTGAACCGGCCGCCGAAAAAGCCGCCGGTGCAGTAACCCTTCTTACGAAGCCAGCCAGGCCGGCAGATTGGCAATCGAATCGAGCACGGCGTGCGGCGGTACCGGCGCCGCTGCCAGGTCGGCCGCGCGAAACTTGCCGGTGCGCACGAGCATGGCGCGAATATCAGCTGCCTGGGCACCGGCGATGTCCGCCTCGACGTCGTCGCCGACCATCAGGGTGCGCGAGGCCGGCGTACCCAGCGCCGCGAGGGCGGCACCGTAAAACAGGCGCGACGGCTTGCCAACGACCTCGGCCTGCCGGTTCGCCGCCTTCTCCAGGCCCGAAACGTAGGCGCCCACGTCGAGATCCAGCCCGGCCTCGGTCCGCCACAGCATGTTCCTGTGCATGGCCACGAGTGCGGCGCCGTGGGTCAGTAAATGGAATGCGTGATTGACGCGCTCGTATGAAAATTCCGGCCCGGCACCGCC
>JBDTRK010000054.1:0-23062 GCA_039931685.1 Betaproteobacteria bacterium
TTATTGGCGGAGAGGGAGGGTACTTCGAGAATCCTCTGGTTCGACCACGAAGCACCGCTTCGTGGGACGTGGCCGCACACTTGCGGCCGCGGTCCCTCGCGTACCGCGAGGGATGACGGGATCGCCCCAAGGCGAGACCGGCACAATCCCTCCCGCAACATACCTCAGCGACCCATATGGTCGCGTTTTTATTGGCGGAGAGGGAGGGTACTTCGAGAATCCTCTGGTTCGACCACGAAGCACTGCTTCGTGGGAAAACGCGCGCTATTTGCGCGTTTCAGTGCAGGCTAACCTTCAGGTTATGCCGGAACTACAATTCCACTCATTGCGGCCACGGTCCCTCGCGTATCGCGAGGGATGACGGGGTCGCCTTAAGGCGAGACCGGCACAATCCCTCTCTCAACACGGCTGGCCAACCTAACATTGACCTGCATCAAAATGAGCCCACGCCGGGCGTTCCAGAATAGGTGCGATTTCATTCCTTTCCGGACATGCGATGGCTGACCCGATCTCCGCGTGGCATTCAGAACACCAGTACTTCCTTCGCCTTCTTGGGTTGCTGCACAAGGAAGTCGACGCGTTCCGCGCCGATACGCAGCCCAACTATGATCTGATGCTGGATATCGTCGCGTACCTGCGGGACTACACCGACCAGGTTCACCACCCACGGGAGGACGTGGCGTTCGCGCGCCTGGCGAAGCACCGCCCGGATCTGGCGCTGACGCTGGCACGACTCACGCAGGAACATCACGTTATCGCGCATGCCGGCGAAACGCTGCGCCAGTTGCTGCAGGCGATCGTGGGGGGCGCGATTGTTCCGCGCAGCGAGGTCGAGGCGGCCGCGGCGACCTATCTCGTTTACTACGGCAATCACATCGCCAAGGAAGAAGAAGACCTGATCAGCCGCGCGGCGCAGGCGCTGACGAAGCAGGACTGGGAGGCCGTCGGGCGCGCCGTGCCGGACGCCGCAGATCCGCTGGTCCCCGGCGGCCTGCAGGACCGCTACCGCGAATTGCGCAAGCGCATAGCGCTGGAAGGCTAGGCGCGGATAACGCCCAGTCCTTCGTAATTCAGGCTAGGGTCGTGACTTCAGATGGACGTCGCCGAAAAACGTGGTGACCGACTCCCCGGTATTGTCGGTGTCGCTGGCGAGCGCGATGCCTGAGATTGCCGGCGGATCTTCGCCGAAGGCGGCGCGGAAATCGGCGACCACGTCGCGTTGCTCTTCGCGCCAGGTATTCACATTGGTGGGCCCGCTCTCCACGACAATGACCCGCACGCGATCGGTATACGGGCTCCACACGGAAGTGCCCACAGGCGCCTTGCCATCCCAGACATAGCACAACGCCGCCGCCGGCACGTCACCGCCGTAGCGTTTTCGTGCCAAGTACATCTTCGCGCGTTGCAGGAGCGAAAGCTTGCCGACGTCGTAGTCGAACAGCACGTACAGGCGGGCCGGGAAGTCGTCGCCGGCCTTGCTGGTGATGTCGGATTTTTGCAGGACGTTGCTGATTTTCCAGCGCCAGGAAATGTAAGGCAGCGCTTTGGGATCGAGTTTCAACGGGTGCAGGACGCTCGCCATGGAGGCATCCGCTAGCGCTCGCAATACGATCGCATCGCCATCGGCGACCAACGCGAATTGCGTTGCCCGCTTGGCGTTCGGGATGAGGCTGAGGCGCCATGGCGGGGGCAGCGCCGTGCCGGGCGACGCAGTGGAGAAGGGCGTGATCATCCCATCGGCTGCACCAGGCGCGGGACTGCAGGCTAGCGCCAGCAAAAAAAGACCGATGGTGTACGCAGCCGAGATTCTCATCAAGATAGATTCAGCGGTAAGCGTTCAGGTTTGTGAAATGAAAAAGCCCCGCATTGAAGCAGGGCTTTTTGTTCGACTCTCGCAGAAAAGGCAGGGACTACAGCAATGCCTTGGCTGCATTCATGGCGGCGGCCATGTCGGGCAATTCCGTCACTTCCGGCACGACCTGGAGGTAACGCACGATGTTGTCCTTGTCGGTCACGATAACCGCGCGCGCCAGCAGGTGCAGCGGATCGATCATCAGGCCGTTGTTCAGGCCGAACGCGCCAGTCTTGTAGTCCGAGTAGAAGGTCACGTTCTTGATCTTCGCTTCCTTGGCGAAGCGCGACTGGGCGAACGGCAAGTCCATGCTGATGGTGACCATCTCGACCTGTTCGGCAAGCTTGCGGTCTTTTTCGCTCAATGCGTGGGTCTGCGCTTCGCAAGTCGGCGTATCCACGGACGGGACGACGCTGATGATGCGCACTTTGCCGTTGCCCTTGGCGATGTCGACCGGGCCGAGATTGTTCGCGGTCACGATAGCGGAGGGCAGCGGTTCGCCGACCTTGATGGCCTGACCCTTCAGCGGCAGCGGGCTGCCTTTCATGGCAACGGTATTGCCGTCCCCGGCCATTCCGTTGCCCTTGTTAACCTTGATTGCCTGGACTTCCTCGCCGGCGGCAAATGCGGCGCCAGTGCCGAGCAGGCCAGTCAATAAAACAGATGCGAGCAATATATTTCTCATGGTAATTCCTCCGTAACACTGCGTTTGGTGAGCTTCCCCTTTTTGTTTACCCTACAATTTTGCGATGGAACACCCGGATAGACCAGCGTAAAGCCATGTTTGTTGCTAATGATTTTCATGATCCGCGCACGGCGGGCGGCGCGCTTGGCCGTGCTGAGGCGCTGGATCCAGCCAACCGGCAGGCAGCCACTCGAGGTCGGCCGGTTCGTCGATGTCGTGCAGCCGCACGTTATCCTGGACAGTCCAGTTCAATTGCTGAAAGCGGCGCAGCGTTTCCCGGGCAACGCCATTCGTGCTCCACGCGATGTTTTCGAACAGCGATGCGTGATACTGATTGAGGCCGATCAGCACGTAGCCCCCGTCGGCAGTGGGAATCATAGTGGCATCGGAACGTTGCAACGAGGCGGCAGCATGACGCAGATGGACGGCGCCGAGTTCGGGACAATCGGTGCCGATCAGGAGGATGGATTCGCCCATGGCAGTGACTCGCTGGACCGCGCG
Organism: Betaproteobacteria bacterium; assembly: GCA_039931685.1. Classification (GTDB taxonomy): domain Bacteria; phylum Pseudomonadota; class Gammaproteobacteria; order Burkholderiales; family JACQAP01; genus JACQAP01. Next base: position 3,039 of record JBDTRK010000054.1, read on the forward strand.
CCCCATGCGCTCGCCGAGATCTCCTTCGCCCTGATCCGACCACGCGACGTTCCTGGACAGGGAGAGGGATTGCCACGGGGCGGCGTCCCCCGACGGGGTGACGCAAAGCTCGACCGGTCCGACTGCTGCGGCCTGCGCCTGGGCAACGGTATGCTCCAGCATGCGTCGCGCGAGTTGCGCTGCGCCTTCGGCACCGAGGGTAGGAATCAGGCGTGTCTTGACCACGCCGGGAAGTGGCGCCTTGGCGAAAATGACGATGCGCACGCCACTCATCGATAGGCTTCGGCCAATTCGCGCGCCGGCACGCCGCGCCAGTAATTCCAGCGCAGCCGCCACATCAGCAGAATGGTGCGCCACACGCCATTTGTTTCCCAGCGGCGGCCCGATGTGGTCACGCATGCCGACAGGCAGGCTGGCCGCGACACCGCGAGCAGGCGCGACGAGAGCTCGATGTCTTCCATCAGTGGCTGCTCGGGAAAGCCGCCAACCGTGTTGAAGGCGGCACGGGTGACGAAGATTGCCTGATCACCAGTGGCGATGCCGGTCATGCGCGAGCGCAGATTCATCAGTCGACTGACGATACGCAACATAAGGGGGCGCCCGATGATGCGCACATCGAAGCGTCCCCACACAGACCGTTTGTCGGCCAGGGCGCTCGCAATCGTCACATCAGCGTGCGCGGGAAGGCGCGTGTCGGCGTGCAGGAACAGCAGGACGTCGCCAGTGGCGAGCACGGCGCCAGCATTCATTTGTCGTGCCCGACCGCGTTCGGCGACTATGACTCGGAAACCGGCGGCCTGCGTGATGGCGACCGAATCATCCTGGCTGCCCCCGTCAACGATGAGTATTTCGGTGCCAGCCTGGATCAGAGGCCGCAAGGCGCCGAGCGCGTCAGGCAATTGTCGTGCTTCGTTGAGGACGGGAACGATGACGGAAAGCATCAAGGCGCGGGTTAGCCCTTCGAATTAAGTCGCCAGTCGTAATCGAGGAATTCGATGCTCAAATCGCCTGATTTAAGGCGACTCGTATTCGCCTCATCCAGACCTAGCGCCTCGCGATACTGCGCAAGGAAGCCGGCAAGGTTCGCGGCGCCACGCCAGCCTTTCTCGAAGTCGGCGCGATACCACTTGAAGATGCTCGACACGCGCAGCGTATTGCCGTCGAGGCGGTTGCGCGTACGATCCGACAGGAAAGCCCGGGTGGAGTCTTCGAGTTGCGCATCCAGCCGCTCAGCGGAGAAGGCTTCGGTTCGCAACGCGGGGCAGCCAATGCTGGCGCAATTCACCGCGAAATGGATGCGCGGCTCGGCGTAGCGGTCCGAGCCGCGGATCAGGCCTTGTTCGATGTCGTCGAGCGAGCGCGTCTCGCCGAGCAGGGGAATGAAGGATTTTTTCCAGGGCGAGCGCAACAGCGACCCGAGGTCTTTGATCGATTTCAGATCCGGATAACGCGTCAGGATCAGTTCGACGGTGTTAGCGTTGTAGGCGTTGATCAGGAAGGCAAGCTGGGTGGGTTTATCCCAGCGGTCGAATTCCGCGCGAGACACACCCGACAAGGCGGCAAGGTATTGCTTGAGCCTGCCGCGGTCGGCGGCAAATCCGGCGTAATCGACCTGGGTCGCCTGCCCGCCACGCAACGCGCTGACGTGTTCCTTGAGCAATGCATCCCAGACGGAATAATCGAATCCCGCGGCCTGCGCAGTCAGCCAGTGCAGCGCGAGCAGCACCGTAATCAGTATGCGCATCACGTCGCACCTCCACGTCGCCAGGTGTGGAATCGCCCCAGCCAGGCGAGCAGTTTCTGCGGCGCATGGGCGCGCTTCCACTCGCCGGCCGCATACTTGTTCGCTTCGGCCAACGTCGGATAGGTGTGGATGGTGCCCAGAATCTTGTTGAGCCCGAGACCATGCTTCATTGCCAGCACAAATTCGATGAGCAGGTCCCCGGCGTGCTCGCCGACAATGGTCACGCCAAGTATGCGATCCTTGCCCGGGACCGTCAGTACTTTGACGAAGCCGTGCGCCGTGCCATCGGCGATGGCGCGGTCGAGGTCGTCGATGCCGTAGCGGGTGACTTCGTGCGCGATATTTTTTTCGCGTGCTTCCTGTTCATTGAGACCGACGCGCGCCACCTCCGGATCGATGAACGTGGCCCACGGGATGACTGAATAATCTGCCTTGAATTTTTTGAAATCACCGAACAGCGCATTCACCGCGGCGTACCAGGCCTGATGCGCGGCGACATGCGTGAACTGGTAGGGGCCAGCCACGTCGCCCGCGGCGAAGATGTTCGGGTAGAGCGTTTCCAGGTATTCGTTGGTCACCACGGTGCGCTGGGTCTGGATGCCAAGTTCCTCGAGCCCGTAGCCGGTCAGCCTCGCCACGCGGCCCACCGCGCACAGCAGAGAATCGAATTCAATGCGCAACTCGGCACCGTCGTGCTCGACGACGATGTACTTGTGTTCGCCGTCACGCTCGCAGCGCACCGCCTTGTGGCCGGTGAGCACGTTGACGCCGTCACGGGTGAGCGAGGCGCGCGCCAGTTCGGAGATTTCCGCGTCTTCGCGGGACATGATGCGCGCACCCAGTTCGATCTGGGTGACCTGTGAGCCCAGCCGCGCGAAGGCCTGCGACAGTTCGCAGCCGATCGGACCGCCGCCCAATACGACCAGACGCGCCGGCGGCGCATCGAGCTTGGAGAATTCATCCCACAGTGTGTCGCTGGTGACATAGCCGACATCGTCGAGGCCGGGCAGCTTCGGCACGAACGGCTCGCCGCCGGCTGCGATTATGATGCTGCGAGTAGTCAGGCGCGTGGTCTTGCCGTCATCGAGCGCCACTTCCACTGTCCACGGATCGACGATGCGGGCATAGCCTTTGAGTACTTCCACGCCCAATTCGGTATAACGCTGCGCGCTGTCGTGCGGCTCGATGGTGCGGATGACTTCGTGAACGCGCGCCATCACCTTGCGGAAACTGAACTGCGGTTGCACCGCCTCGAGCCCGTAGTGTTCGCCGTGGCGCATCTGGTGCGCGAGCCGGGAGCTCTTGATCAAGGCCTTGCTCGGAACGCAGCCGTAGTTGAGGCAATCCCCGCCCATCTTGTGCGCTTCGATCAGCGTCACCTTGGCTTTCACCACGGCGCCGATATACGCGCTGACCAGTCCGGCCGAGCCGGCGCCGATCACCACCAGATTACGGTCGAAGCGGCGTGGGCGCTGCCATTTCGCATACACGCGACGGCGCTTGAGGAAATCCAGCAGGCGCTTGGCAATCCACGGAAATATGCCGAGCAGGGCAAAGGACAGCAGCAGGCCGGGCGAGATGATGCCCGACAGGCTGTCGATCTTCGCCAACTGGGTGCCGGCGTTCACGTATACGAGCGTGCCCGCCAGCATGCCCGCCTGGCTGACCAGATAAAAAGTGCGCACGGCGATCCCGGTCAGGCCCATCAGCAGGTTGACGAGAAAGAAAGGAAACAGCGGCACCAGCCGCAAGGTCAGCAAATACAGCGCGCCTTCGCGGGCCATGCCGGCGTTGACAGCTTTAAGGCGGTCGCCGAAACGCTGCTGGATGCTTTCGCGAAACAAGTAGCGCGAGGCGAGGAAAGCCAGCGTCGCGCCGAGGCTCGAGGCGAAGGAGACGATGACGGTGCCCCACAACAATCCGAAGAAGGCGCCGGCCGCCAGCGTCATCACGGCGGCACCGGGCAGGGACAGGGCGGTGACCAGCACGTACAACGCGAAAAAGCCGAGCGCCACCAGCCCCGGCGAGGCGGCACGCCAGGCTTCGAACTGCCCGTGGCCGGCCTTGATCCCGTCCAGGGTCAGGACGTGATGCAGATCCAGTGCAAAGAAGGCGATGCCAAGCGCGGCTGCCGCGATAACCAACAGAATTTTTTTCAAGTGTGTGTGCCCTAGTCGTTCAGCGCGCCGCCGCAGCTGCTGCCCTGCCCGGCAGTGCAGCCGTAGCAGTGATCGGCAACCCGGATGGGACGGCCCGCCGGATCGTCGTCGAGCAGATCGCGCAAATGCGGGCGTTGCGAGCGTGCGCGGTTGTCGGGCAGCGCCAGGCCGAGCATCTGGTTGAAGTCGCAGTCGTAGAGGTGGCCTTGCCAGTCGACACTGACCAGGTTGCGGCACATCACATTGGCCAGGTTTGCGCTGGCAAAGTTTTCCTGCAAAAGCCGCATGTAGTCGTTGAACTGGCCTTTCGAAATCAGCGTCGAGCCGAAGCGCTGGATCGGCATGTTGGCCAGCGTGAACAATTCATTGAAGACGATGCCGAAGTGTGCGGACAGCTCGCGCTTGTAATCAGCCTGCAGCCCGGCCTGGGCCGGCGGCAGCACCGCGCCCTGCGGGTTGTAGACCAGGTCGAGCGTGAGCCCCGATCCCTCGCGGCCGTAGCCCAGCGCGTTGAGTTTCTGCATAGCGGCGATACTTTTGTCGAATGTGCCCTTGCCGCGCTGCTTGTCGACATTGTCGGGGGAATAGCAAGGCATGGAGGCCACCACCGTGACCCTGTTTACGGCAAGGAATTCGGCAAGGTCTTCCTGCCCCGGCTCGAACAGGATGGTCAGGTTGCAGCGATCGATGACTTCGACGCCCAGCGCCCGTGTCGCGCCGACCAGCGCGCGAAATCCTTCATGCAGTTCGGGCGCGCCCCCGGTCAGGTCGAGCGTGCCGATGCCCCGCGCCTTCACCACTTCGGGAATCAACGCGAGCGTTTGCGCGTCCATCATTTCGGTGCGCGTGGGCCCGGCGTTGACGTGGCAATGCACGCAGGTCTGGTTGCAGCGGTAGCCCAGATTGACTTGCAGGGTGGTCAGTCGTTGGCGATGCAGGGCGGGAAATCCGGTTACCTGAAGCTTGGGCAGGGTCGCGTGCATGAAAATCCTTGGCGTTCGTGGTGGCGTTTCGGCGTTGTGCAGATCAGAAGTCTGCTGATACAGTCGGGGAAGCCCGCGCATCCTTACAGTTTTCTGTTGCCTGCCATTTCCGTGGTGCGCTTGCACTATAACGGATACGTGGCGCGGCCCGTAAATGGATGTGCGCGGCGTGCATCGATCATCGACGCGAGTAGCCGGCTTCTCATTGATTTAGGGTGCCGGCTTGAGCTCGAAGCGGCGCACGAAGCCCCGGTCAATGTAGTCTTTCCAGCGCCAAACCCAGGCACCCTGCGCGCTGAAGCGTCCCCACGAGGCAATGGCGTAGCGCGGACCGCAGGCCAGCAGGTACAGGGAGTGGCGGCGCGGCAGGTAAGCGCGTGATGCGCCGCCGTGCAACGCGGCCAGCAGGTTTGCGGCCAGCACCGGACCGGCGTGCACCGCGTGCACGCCCGAGCGCGCCACGGCGACGTCCCGGCGCGCGCTGACGTCACCGGCGGCGAATACATTCGCATGCGATTCGCTGCGGTAACAGCCGTCGACCGAGATATAACCGTTGCGGTCCAGCCCCAGGCCGGTGCACGCAATCCAATCCGGCGCGCGCGCGCCGGTGGCGGCAATTACGCAATCCGCGGGCAACAGCGTGCCGTCCGACAGCATCACGCCTGCTTCGACCCCGCTGCCTTGCTGGCGATGAACCCTGACGCCGGCACTGGCGAGGCAGTGCGCCACGCGACGCTGTACGCCGGCCGCATGGGCCGCGAGCAGGCCCGACTCCGAAACCACGAGGTCCACGCACCTGTCATTGCCTTGCCGGGAAAGTGCGTACTGTGCAGCGAGTGCCAGTTCCACACCGGCGGCACCGCCGCCAACGACCACGAGGCGATAGGCGGCCTTGTCGCGGGCGGCGGCCAGGACGCGCGGCCAGGCTGCGAAAAAACCGTCCAGCGGTTTGACCGGCAAGAGCTTCGTGCCCGCCATTTGCAGGGAAGACGCAGCGATCTCGCTGCCGACATCCAGCGACAGCAGGTCGTATTCGATTCGCCGCCCGTCGGGAAGCAGGACGCAATGCTGGCCTGCCTGCATGCCCGCGACCCGGTCCGTCACGGTCTGGACGCGGGCCGCACGCGCCAGCGGACGCAGGTCGATCTGGCATTGCGTCCGTTCATAATGTCCGGCCATCCAGCCGGGCAGCATGCCCGAGTAGATCTGGAACGGCGAAGGTGTTACCAGCACGGCTTCCACGCCCGCAGGCCGCGCCCGGGCGAGGGCTTCCAGCACCGACAGATGGGCATGGCCACCGCCGACCAGAACCAGGCGCTTCATCTTCTACCCCGCATGGTCGAATGCCGCGGCTCCTGCTGCTTTCCGACCCCCTGGCGACCGGTTGCGACCGGGTGGGGCGCGCAGTCCCACCGGGGTCGGCCCGAAGGTGTAGTCATCGACATGGATTCAGTGTTTTTGTGTGATTGCCTGAGTGTATTGGAACATACCCATTATGCCGGCGGGGCGACAGGAACATCCCGGCCGCCCGCGGTGGATAGTAAAATGCGCGGTCGTTTGCCCGCCGTGGCTTCATCGCCGCGTGTCGCAACGGGTACGCGGCAAGCGGGATCAATCGCGGGATTCGCATAAGGGATGGGGCATGGATTTCGAGCATTCGCAGAAAGTGAAGGATCTCCAGAAACGGCTGGCTGCCTTCATGGATGAACACATTTATCCGAACGAGGCGCGCTTCTTCCGCGAAGCCGAGGAAGTCGGGCCGATGCAGGTCGCGCCTGTCATCGAAGAGGTCAAGGCGAAAGGCAAGGCGGCGGGCCTGTGGAACCTGTTCCTGCCGCACTCCGAACACGGCGCCGGACTGACGAACCTGGAATATGCGCCGCTGTGCGAAATCATGGGGCGCTCGCTGCTCGCGCCCGAGGCCTTCAACTGCTCGGCCCCGGATACCGGCAACATGGAAGTGCTGGCCCGCTACGGCAGCGAAGAGCACAAGAAGAAATGGCTGGCGCCTTTGCTCGCCGGCGAAATCCGCTCCTGCTTCGCGATGACCGAGCCCGGCGTGGCATCGAGCGATGCGACCAACATCGAATCGTCCATCGTGCGCGACGGCGGCGACTATGTCGTCAATGGGCGCAAGTGGTATGCCACCGGTTCGGTCGATCCACGCTGCAAGATTTTCATCTTCATGGGCAAGACCGATCCGGACAATGCCGACCGGCACAAGCAGCAGTCGATGATCCTGGTGCCCCGCGACACCCCCGGCGTCGACGTGCAGCGCGCGCTGCCGGTGTTCGGTTACTACGGCATGCCGGACCGGGCGGGCGAAGTGCTGTTCAAGGACGTTCGCGTGCCGGCATCCAACATGCTGCTGGGCGAGGGGCGTGGCTTCGAAATCGCGCAGGGACGACTCGGGCCCGGCCGCATCCACCACTGCATGCGCCTGATCGGGCTGGCGGAGCGCACGCTGGAAGCGATGTGCAAGCGCACGTTGAGCCGTGTGGCATTCGGCAAGCCGGTCGCAGAGCAGACGGTGACGCTGGAGCGCATCGCCGAATCACGCATCGCCATTGCACAGAGCCGCTTCCTCACGCTGCATGCCGCCTACATGATGGATACTGTCGGCAACAAGGGTGCGAAAGCCGAGATTGCCATGATCAAGGTGGCCGTACCGAACATGGCCTGCAAGGTCGTGGACTGGGCGATTCAAGCCTTCGGCGCAGCCGGGCTGAGCAATGACTACGGGACCGGTGTCGCCTATGCGCTGGCGCGGCTGCTGCGCATCGCCGATGGACCCGACGAAGTGCATCGAAACCAGATCGGCAAGCTCGAACTGGCCAAGTACAAGCAGCACCGATAATCGACAGAAGCGGAGAACGGAGCGAAATGAAAATCGGCATTCCAAGAGAAGTCCACGCCGGCGAGAAACGCGTCGCCGCCACGCCGGAAACGGTGGGGCAGCTCGTCAAGCTCGGCTATGCGGTGGCGATCGAGGCAGGCGCGGGCGAAGGTGCCCGGTTTGCCGACGAGGCTTATCGCCAGGCCGGCGCCGAGGTGGTCGCGGATACGCGCGCCCTGTGGGCGCAATCCGACATCGTGCTCAAGGTGCGCGCGCCGCAACAGCAGCCGCAACTTGGCGTGCACGAAGCCGATCTGTTGCGCGAGGGTGCAACCCTGCTCAGCTTCATCTGGCCGGCGCAGAACCCCGAGCTGATGGAAAGACTGAAGGCGCGTCGCGTCACGGTCATCGCCATGGACGCGGTGCCGCGGATCTCGCGCGCGCAGAAACTCGATGCCTTGAGCTCGATGGCCAATATTGCCGGTTATCGCGCGGTCATCGAGGCCGCGCAGCATTTCGGCCGCTTCTTCACCGGCCAGATCACTGCCGCGGGCAAGGTTCCGCCCGCGAAAGTCATGGTCATCGGCGCCGGCGTGGCGGGCCTGGCCGCCATCGGCACGGCGCGCAGTCTCGGTGCGATCGTGCGCGCCTTTGACGTGCGTCCGGAAGTGAAGCAGCAGATCGAAAGCATGGGCGCGGAATTCCTCGAACTCGATTTCAAGGAGGAAGGTTCCGGCGGCGGCGGTTACGCCAAGCAAATGAGCCCCGCATTCATCAAGGCGGAAATGGACTTGTTCGCCGCCCAGGCGAAGGAAGTCGACATCATCATCACCACCGCGCTCATTCCGGGCAAGCCCGCGCCCAAACTGATCACTGCCGAAATGGTCGATTCCATGCGCCAGGGCAGCGTCATCGTCGATCTGGCGGCGGAACAGGGCGGCAACTGCGACTACACCCGTCCGGGTGAGGTCGTGGTGCAAAACGGCGTCACCATCATCGGCTATACCGATCTGCCAAGCCGGCTGGCGACCCAGGCGAGCCAGCTCTATGGCACCAACCTGCGCCATTTCCTGACCGACCTGACGCCGAAGAAAGACGGCAACATCGTCGTCAACATGGAAGACGACGTCATCCGCGGCGCCACGGTCATCAACCAGGGCAACATCACCTGGCCACCACCGCCGCTGAAGATTCCGGCGATTGCGGCGCCGGTGGCTGCGGCCGCACCGAAGATGGCGAAGGAGACGAAACCTTCCAAAGGCCACGGCGCGATGATCGCCATGGCGCTGGGTGCGCTCATGCTCCTGCTGATCGGTGCGTATGCGCCGCCGGCCTTCATGCAGCACCTGACGGTGTTCGTGCTGGCGTGTTTCATCGGCTTTCACGTGATCTGGAACGTGGCGCCGGCGCTGCACACGCCGCTCATGAGCGTCACCAATGCGATCAGCGGCATCATCGTCATCGGCGCGCTGCTGCAGATCGGCAATCCATCCAGGCTGGTCCTGGTCCTTGCGGGGATCTCGGTATTGATCGCCACCATCAACATCGCCGGCGGCTTCTGGGTCACCCAGCGCATGCTCAAGATGTTCAGAAGAGACTAAAAGGAAAAACATGGCAGCGGGATTCATCACAGTTTCCTATATCGCCGCGGCGATTCTATTCATCCTCAGCCTGGCTGGATTGAGCCAGCAGGAGACCGCGCGCCGCGGGAATATCTTCGGCTTCACGGGCATGGTGATCGCCATCGTCGCCACGATTTTCGGTCTGCAAACCGGCAACTTCGCCGTGTTGCTCCCGGCGGTGATCGCCGGCGGACTTATCGGCGTGTTCGTTGCGTCGAAAGTCGGGATGGTGCAAATGCCGCAACTCGTGGCCATCCTGCATAGTTTCGTCGGTCTCGCGGCTGTGCTCGTCGGCCTGGCGAGTTATCTGGATCCTGGTGCACATTTCGAAGGCACCGAAAAAACGATCCACGAGGTGGAGATATTCCTCGGCGTATTCATCGGCGCGATCACGTTCACCGGCTCGATCATCGCCTTCGGCAAACTGCAGGGCGCCATCTCGGGCAAGCCGCTCATGCTGCCGGCCCGCCACTGGCTGAACCTCATTGCCATCCTCGCATCGCTATGGATGGGCTATGTATTCCTGTGCGCACCTTCGGCAGACGCGGGCCTCGTGCCCTTGCTGGTCATGACAGGCATCGCGCTGCTGCTCGGCATACACCTGGTCGCCGCCATTGGCGGGGCGGACATGCCGGTGGTGGTGTCGATGCTCAACAGCTACTCCGGATGGGCGGCAGCGGCCACCGGCTTCATGCTGTCGAACGATCTGTTGATTGTCACCGGCGCGCTGGTCGGATCGAGCGGCGCAATACTTTCCTACATCATGTGCCGTGCCATGAACCGTAATTTCGTCGCGGTCATCATGGGCGGCTTCGGCACGGGGGGCGGTACGGCCGCCGCGGTTCCGCAGGGAGAGGTGATCGCCACGACGTCGGAGGAGGTGGCGGCCATGCTCGACGAATCGAAGGAGGTCGTGATCGTGCCGGGTTACGGCATGGCGGTGTCGCAGGCGCAGGGCGTGGTCAGCGAAATAACCAAACGGTTGCGAGCGAAGAAGGTCAACGTGCGTTTCGGCATCCATCCCGTCGCGGGGCGGCTGCCCGGACACATGAACGTGCTCCTGGCGGAAGCCAAGGTGCCTTACGACATCGTGCTGGAGATGGACGAGATCAACGATGACCTGCCGCACACGGACGTCGTGCTGGTCATCGGCGCCAACGACATCGTCAATCCTGGCGCGATGGAAGATCCGAACAGCCCGATCGCCGGCATGCCGGTGCTGGAAGTGTGGAAAGCTAAAACGGTGGTGGTCTTCAAACGCAGCATGGCCACCGGTTATGCCGGCGTGGACAACCCGCTTTTTTACAAAGACAACACGCGCATGCTGTTCGGGGATGCCAAGAAAATGCTCGATGGCATCCTCCAGCATCTGGCGCCTTAGGCGACAAGACGAGGGCGGCCGCGCGCTGGGCCTGCCCGCATGGAAAACGGCCGGATGCCTTGCGCACCCGGCCGTTTTTTCAGGCGGCGCGACGCTTGCCGGACCAAATCAGATTCGCGTACCGTCGGCTGCCTCCGCCAGCTGCGTGCATGCGCCGATGAATGCGGCCTCGTGCTGATCGGCCTTCATCGGTTCGTCGAACACCTTGAACACCGCGTCGCTGAGCAGTTTTTCATCGCTCGCGTCCTGGACGAACCAGCGCAGTTCCGTTGGAAACGACTGGATCACGATCAGGTCTTCAGTCAGTCTGTTGACAAAAAATTCGCGGGTGACGCCGTTGTCGCGGGCGAGGGCTGCATTGCGGATGAACTCGCCCCCTTCGTTGCACTCGGCTGGTGTGAGGGAGTGGGCCATGGCTGGAATTGCAGATGTGTTGCTCAGGACAAAAAGGGCGATTGCGGAAGCCAGACTTCGATTCATCGTGGTCTCCAATGGCTTTGCGCCGACTGCGGGTCCTGGGCGAGTATCGCCTTGCCTGCTGCTCGCCCGGCGGGTGTGCGCGGGCCTGCCAGCGCAAATTGTAGTCTTCGATGTTCGTTCTGCTAAACTGATTTTACGCTGCACTGCACCTTCGTCGCCCTGTTGCGGGAGGCATGATGAAAAAAAGTTTCTTGCTGGTATGCATGCTGTCGACCTGCCCGATTGCCCATGCCGATCGCATTACGCGCATGAACCAGACGGAGTTATGTACTTATTCCACCCAATTGCAGGTCGCCGCCTACTCCTTCTTCGAGCAGGGCAAGCCACGCGAGGAGGTCAGCATCAAGTGGCATGGCGACGAAACGCAATATGAAATCGACTTTGTGAACCAGACGGTGGCGGATGCCTATGCGTGGCTCACCAGCTGGAAAGGCAGCAGCAACGAATTACTGCCGGTACAGTCGTTCGGCGACATGGTGTATCAGGCGTGCATGAGCAAAAAAACCTTGTAGTTGCCGCCATGATGATTGTGCTGGCCGACCCCAACGTCGCCGTTGCGCAGAAGGACGCGGCGCAGAAAGCGCAGGAAGGCGGGATCGATCACTGGATCGAGTACTACAAGGGCGAGCGGCGCAAGTCGGCGGAAAAACCTGCGCGCGAGCCCGCAAATCCGACCGCGCGGACAGATGCGCCCGCGGCGCAAGACGGTTCACCGGCGCCGCCGCGCAAGGAGCCTGTCTCCAGATAAAATAAAGGGAGGCACGTGCGCTAAGTGCCTCCCGTATTGCCGTCTCCGCGGAAAACGCGGATTCCGAGGCGCACTGCCTCAGCCGCTGCAGACCGTGGTGATCATGCTGACGAAGGCGGGGTCGCCCGGATCCTTGTACGGCGACGGTGAATCAACCTGACCACTCCATACCGTGGCGCCCGTGCCGATTTCGCCCGCGGTCATGGTCCATTGCTCAAAAGCGAGGCTGCGGTCTTCGCAACGCACGGCATACAGCAGGATTTCCGATTTATGCGGAAATGCGTCGTCGCCAATGGTCTGGATCGTGCTGAAACTGCGCAGCACGCGCGCTTTCTTCAGGTCACCCGACGCATGGATGCTGCTGCGGTCGAGGAATACGATTTCGTCCTTGCCCTGGGACACAAGACTCCATTCGCCGGCGAAAGCCGTCGTGGCCAGGAATAGCAGTCCAGTTGCGATCCATCGTGCTGTTTTCATGTGGCTTCCTTTCATCTCGATGCGCTCGGCAACAGAATTTGTTGCATGGCAGCAAATATAGGTCTTTCCCGATCGAACAAGAAGCCGGCAAGTCGCATATGATTCATGCCATGCAAGCATGAGTGAAGGGGCAATGGATCGATTCACGGCAATGGGGTTGTTCGTGCGCATCGTAGAAACCGGGAGTTTCTCGGCGGTTGCGCGTGAGATGAACATGACCCAACCGACCGTCAGCAAACAGCTGACGGCACTGGAACGGCAACTGAAAACCCGGTTGCTCAATCGCAGTACCCGGCAACTGTCGCTGACCGAGGCGGGGTCTGCCTACTTCGAGAGTTCGAAGCGCATCCTGGACACGGTCAACGAAGCGGAGGCCAACCTCGGGCTGTTGCAGACCCAACTCACCGGTGTGTTGCGCGTCAATTCTTCAATCGGATTGGGCCAGATGTATCTCGGTCCGCTGGTATTGAAATTCCAGTCGATGCATCCGGGACTGATGATCGATCTGGCCTACGCAGACCGCTTCGTGGACATGGTAGAGGAGGGCGTCGACGTCGCCATCCGCATTGGCAGGCTGATAGACTCGAATCTCGCGGCGCGGCGCATTGGCACTTCGGAGCGCTGCATCATCGCCACGCCAGGCTATCTGAAAAAAAATGGCGTGCCGAAAACGCCGCAAGACCTGGTTAATCACAACTGCATTCTCTACGCCTACCTGTCCACCGGCAACGAGTGGGTTTTCAACGGCAAGGATGGAGAGATCCGCGTAAGAGTCTCGGGTACCCTGCGCGCAAACAACGGCGAAGCGATCAGGCAGGCCGTCATGGCGGATCTTGGCATTGCCGCGAGCCCGGCCTGGCTGATCCAGGACGACCTCAGGCAGGGCAAGATTCAGGAATTACTGCGCGATTTCACGCCTCCTTCATCCGAAATCAACGCGGTGTATCCGTCTGCCCGGCACGTCTCCGCGAAGGTCCGCGCCTTCACCGAATTCCTGAAGACGGAATTCGAGCAGATCCCCGCGCTGCGCGTGCGCTAGTTTCGGTGATTGGGTGATTTCCAATCGCTCAAGCGTTCAACACTGAATCAAGGATCAGGCCGGCCCCGGTTCGCCCGCAGCAAAATCCAGTTCGACGCGCGCGCCGCTCGGGTCGAAGCAGAACAGCTGCCACACGCCGGAGTCCGGTTGCCTGCGCAAATCGTATTTGATGCCGCCGGACTTCAGCTTTGCGGTAACCGCGGCCAGATCGGACGCGGAAAATGCCATGTGGTCGAGCACGCCGGCGGGCGGCTCCGGCAGGGGACGGCCGGCAACGACGTGCAATACCGGCTGCGCGCCGGCATACAGCCAGGTGCCAGGAAAACCCAGCGGCGGCCGGTAGCCTTCCTTCAGGCCAAGGATGCCGACATAGAAATTGCGCGTGGCGTCGAGGTCCTTCGTCAGGACGGTGAAGTGGTTCATTCCATCGATGGCCATTTTATAACTCCGTGACTGTCGTGACTACGTGAACCAGTAGAAGGATTTTACGACAGTCACGACAGTCACGCAGTCACGGCCGTTACGCGATCTTCAGCTTCGCTTCATCCGTAAGAATATGTTGCCGCTTGTCCAGCCACCAGCCGTACTGAATCGGCCAGGATTCGTATTCACCCTGCGCACCCAGCGCAACTTGGGCATGCAGGGCCCAGTTGGGATTGTAGAGAGACTGGCGGCCGATGGCGATCAGGTCGGCTTGCGCATCCTGCAGGATCTGTTCCGCCTGCGGCCCGTCCAGTATCAGCCCGACGGCCATTGATTGGATGCCCGCTTCCCGCTTCACGCGCTCGGCGAAGGGCACCTGGAAACCGGGACTGCGCTTGATGCGCGCGGCCGTCGCCGAGCCCATCAATCCGCCGGACGAGCAGTCGACCACGTCGACGCCGCGGGCGGCCAGTTCCTTCGCCAGCGTGACCGTATCCTCCAGCGTCCAGCCGCCCTCGATGCCGTCTACCGACGATATGCGCACGAACAGCGGTTTGTCTTGTGGCCACGCGGCACGCAGCACTTCGGCAAGTTCCAGCGTGTAACGCATGCGACCTTGAAGGCTGCCGCCGTAAGCATCGGTGCGCTTGTTGGAAAGCGGTGAGAGAAACTCGTGGCCCAGGTAGCCGTGGGCCGAATGCAATTCGATGACTTCAAAACCAGCCGCCAGGGAACGCAACGCGGCTTCGCGCCAGCGCGCCTGCACGCCGTGGATCTCGGCCACGCTGAGTTCGTGCGGCACCAGCCATCCGGTGTCCATCGGGATCGCGCTCGGTGCGACGATTTTCCAGGCATCTTCTCCGCGCGCCCGATCGCTGTCGTTGATCGGGCCATTGCCGTGCCACGGCCTTTGCATGGACGCCTTGCGGCCGGCATGGGCAAGTTGAATGGCAGGTACCGAACCGTTGGCCTTGATGAAACCGGTAATACGGGCCAGCGGCGCAATGTGCGCATCGGACCAGATGCCCAGGTCGCCATAAGTTATGCGGCCCTCGGCCTCGATCGCAGCGGCCTCGGTGAATATCAATCCGGCGCCGCCGGTGGCCATTTTGCCCAGGTGCACGAAATGCCAGTCGTCCGCGAATCCGTCTTTTGCCGAGTACTGGCACATCGGTGAAATAACGACACGGTTCTTAAGCGTGACGCCGCGCAGGGTGATGGGTGAAAACAGCAGGGGTTGCGATGCCATTGATTTCCTCTTGATGGGACGAATGCGAAACGTCAGTGGACGGAAAGCGTGAATCTAGGGATTGCGCGCGCTCGTGTATAGCGCTGGCGCGGCATAAGGCTTATGCGTTCCCGGTTCAGGTCCGCGGCCGGGTATGCACGTGATACTGGTGTGCGCGCGGCCCATGCCCGTGATCGTGGTCATCCAGTTCCACCGGCACGATATTGACTTTGCCGTGGCGCACTTCGCGCACCGCTATCAATTCGTTTGCGAATTTGGTGACCTCGCCGGTTGCGCCGCGAAGGATGACGGTCTCCAGGCAATTGTCGTGATCGAGGTGGACATGCATCGATGACAGCACGAGGTGGTGATGCTGGTGCTGGAGGTCGGTCAGGCGTTCGGTGAGGTCCTGGGCGTGATGGCTGTAGACGTAGGAAAGCGAAGCGACGCAGTAAGGCGCCTCGTTCTTCTCCAGTCGCGACGACTCGAGTTCATGGCGGAGCATGTCGCGTACGGCTTCGGAGCGATTCTGGTAGCCCTTCTGTCCGATCAACTCATCGAACTCTTTGGCAAGGTCTTCGTTCAGCGAAATGGTGAAGCGATCCATCGGACGTCCTCTGGGCTGACAGGGGTGAGATGTTACCGAAAATCGTAGGAAACGGAACGCATGAACCAGTGAAATTCGAGCCGGAGGTTTACAGACCCTTCGCTGATCTTGTAGATTATGAAAAAAGTGCAATAGTTCTTACTTCATAAATAGTTTAATAACAATAGTATAGATTGCATTTTTAAGATCAGGCAGCGCATCTACCGATGAGGGTAGGGTGGAAATCACAATCTCAAAAGCAGGCAAGGGGAGAGCCTTTGCCATAAGGGCAGGGATCGTCGGCTGGTCGCTGGTTTGGTCCGCGGTTGTAAGCGTTCCGGCATGTGCGGCGGAAGCGGATCTGACCGCGCCGGAGGTTGAGGTGCTGGGCACCTACGAGACGGCGGTCGGGACATCGGATTTCGCCAGCGAAGGCAGGGTCACCGCAAGACGGGTGGAAACCCGGGCGGCGCTGCGTCCCGGCGACATCCTCGAATATATCCCCGGTGTGATCATCACCCAGCACAGCGGCGACGGAAAAGCCAACCAGTACTATTTGCGCGGCTTCAACCTGGATCACGGCACCGACCTGGCGATCAACGTCGCCGGAATGCCGGTGAACATGCCCACGCATGCACACGGACAGGGTTACGCAGATTTGAACTTCCTGATTCCGGAGCTCATATCGGGCATCGAATATCGCAAAGGCCCCTATTACGCGGAAGTCGGCGACTTCAGCGCCGCAGGCGCGGCGAATATCGAGTATGCAACTTCGCTGCCGCATACCATCGGCTTGGTCACCATCGGCGAACACGACTACAAGCGCGCGCTGCTGGCGGGTTCGCCGAACTTCGGCGGCGGCACCTTGCTGTACGGCATCGAACTGGTTGGCCAGGACGGTCCGTGGGACAACCCGGAGAATTTCAAGAAGTTCAACACCGCCTTGCGCTACAGCCGCGGCGACAATGCTGACGGGTTTTCGGTGACCGGCATGGCGTACAAGGCCGATTGGGATTCCACCGACCAGATTCCCCAACGGGCTGTCGGCAACGGGACGATGGACCGTTTTGGTGCGATCGATCCTAGTGACGGCGGCGAGACGTCGCGTTATTCCGTGTCCTACGAGCAGCACCACAACTTCGATGGCGGTCGTGCGGCGATCGACGCTTATGCAATCCGGTCGAGACTGAGTCTGTGGTCGAACTTCACATTCTTCCTCGATGACCCGGTCAATGGCGACCAGTTCGAACAGCACGAAAGCCGCACGGTACTCGGCGTGCATCCGCGCGTGGAGTTCTACAACAAGGTTGCCGGCATGGACGCCATGTTCAAGCTTGGTCTGCAGGCGCGCCGCGACCGCCTGGATCCGGTCGCTCTGTACCACACAGTGGCGCGCGAAATTATCGGCACGACGCGCCAGGACAAGGTGATGGAAACCAGCGTTGGTGTCTATGCGGAGGAAACGCTGCACTTCACGGAAACATTCCGCACGATCGTCGGTTTGCGCGGCGATCGGTACAACTTCGACGTGAACAGCAACATCGCGCAGAACTCGGGCGGCGTCGATGATTCCATCGTCTCCCCAAAGCTGAGCCTGATATTCGGCCCGTGGGCAAAGACCGAATACTTCCTCAACTACGGTTATGGGTTTCACAGCAACGATGCGCGCGGAACGACCATCACGGTCGATCCCGCCGACGGCGTGTCGCCGACGGAAAAGGTGAATCCCCTGGTGCGATCAAAAGGCGCCGAAATCGGAATGCGGACCGAATTAATTCCCAACGTCGAATCGTCTTTGTCGCTGTGGCAGTTGAAACTGGATTCTGAATTGCTGTTCGTCGGAGATGCAGGCACGACGCAGCCCAGCCGCCCCAGCAAGCGCACCGGCATCGAGTGGACGAATCATTACCGGCCGAAATCCTGGTTGCTGCTGGATCTGGACCTATCGCTTTCGTGCACGCGCTTCACGGACGAAGACCCGGCCGGCGACCATATTCCGGGCTCACTTGAACGCGTGGCTTCGTTCGGCGTGACGGTCGACTCCATCGGTCCGTGGTACGGCATGCTGCAATACCGATACTTCGGTCCGCGTCCGTTGATCGAGGACAACTCGGTACGCTCCAGGTCAACGCAGATCACCAACCTGCGCGTGGGATACAAGCTCGATCCGAAGTGGCGCGTGCACATGGACGTATTCAACCTGTTCGATCGCAAAGACAGCGACGTCGACTACTATTACGCGTCGCGACTGCGCGGGGAAGCCGCGCCGGTGGACGATATCCACTTTCATCCGGTCGAACCGCGCACGTTGCGCGTTACGCTGACCGGCTATTTCTGAGACGTGCCCCGCCTATGGCCTGAATGCAACGGCACGCGACATGCGTTCCAGGGCGGTTTGCAGCGTGGCGCGCGGGCACGCGAAATTCAGCCGCAGGTACCCCGTGGTCCCGAAGAGCGCGCCGTCGTACAGGCCCACCCCCGCTTCGTTGAACAGCGCCGCCGGATCGGCCGCGTTCAATCCGCGTGCATCGATCCAGGACAGATAAGTGCCCTCTGCATGCCAGATGCGCAGCCCAGGCATGGCCGCTATTGCGCTTTCCACGATATCGCGGTTTGCGCGAAGGTAGTCCAGCAGGGATTCGTGCCACGGCTTGCCGTCGCGATAGGCAGCCTCGGTTGCGACATAGCCCATCAGGCCGACGTGATGCACGATGCCCGCCATCGCTTTGCGGAGCTTGCTGCGCAAGGCGGGATTCGAGGCGATGGCGTAAGCGCAACCGAGTGCGGGCATGTTGAAAGTCTTGCTGGCCGACATCAGCGTGACCGTGCGCTGCGCAACGTCCTCGCCGAGCGTTGCCACCGGGATGTGGCGTTTGTCCGCATCGAGCACCAGGCCACTGTGAATCTCGTCGGAGCAAAGTACCAGGTCGTGGCGCAGGCACACATCGGCGATTTCCCGCAGTTCGTCCCTTGAGAACACGCGGCCGACCGGATTGTGCGGATTGCACAGCAGCAGCAGCCGCGAACTCGGCGTGATGGCGCGTTCGAGGGCAGCGATATCCCAGCGCCAGACACCATTCGATTCGAGCATCGGCACGCGTACCGCGTTGCGTGCCCCGTTCAGTGGTGCGGACAGGAACGGCGGATAGATTGGTGTTGCAGTGAGTACGTCCGCGCCCTCGCGACCGAAGGCGCGGCAGGCCACATTGAGTCCGACCACCAGGCCGGGCAGCCATACGATCCAGTCCGGTTCGATGCGCCAGCCGTATTCGCGTTGCAGGTGATCGACGGTGGCTTCGATCAGCCCGGCCGGCGGATTGCTGTAGCCGAAGATGCCATGCGCGACGCGTTGGCGCAGCGCTTCGACGATCGGCGGCGCGCAGGTGAAATCCATATCCGCGACCCACATCGGAATGACATCGCGATTGCCGTACTTGTCCCACTTGACGCTCGCCGTGTTGCGGCGATCGACCGGGGTGTCGAAATCAAAGGGCGGGATTGCCAAGGGAATTCTGCACGCATGTGAATCGGGGTTTGCGGAACATTTTAACCGCATTGGATGGCGCCGGAAGAAAACGCGGCGGCAGGCACGCGTGCGTGGCGCAGCGGCTGGATTCTTTCAGTGGAAATCGTGCGAGTCCACGACCAGGCTTCCGATCAGCGCGGAGTGATCCGTCAGGCGTTCGGCAATCACGTGGATGACGCCGCCGTCGCTCTCGAGGATGCCGGTCACGCCCAGCAGCCGCGCGCCGAGCAACGGCCGCCGTTGCTTCTTCGAGAGTCTTTCCCAGACCACGACGTTGATATGCCCGGTTTCGTCTTCGAGCGTGACGAAGATGACGCCCCCGGCGGTGCCCGGGTGCTGGCGGCAGGTGACGAGGCCGGCGACCCGGACCGGCGTGCCGGTGGGCGCCCTTTGCAGTTCTTCCGCGGTGCTCATGGACAGCTTCTCAAGTCTCGGGCGCAGCAGCGCAAGAGGATGGCGGCGCAGGGTCAGTCCCGTGCTGGCGTAATCGGCGAGGACGTCCTGGCCCTCGGTCGGCGCGGCCAGCGTGATGCCGGCTTCGATGATGGGCGCCGAAGCGAACAGGGGCGGCCGTTTTTCGATTCCCGCGATCAGCCAGCCCGTCTCCCGGCGGTGTCCGGCCAGCGACTGGAGCGCGTCCGCTGCGGCGAGGGCATTCATGTCCTTGCGCGACAGGCCCGCGACCAGCAGCCATTCCTCGAGCGATTCGAATCGCCTCACAGCATCCGGCTCGAGTTCCTGTTTCGGTCCAGGCGGACCCACGTGGAACTCGCGGCGGTTCTCTTTGCTTTC
>JBDTRK010000055.1:0-22906 GCA_039931685.1 Betaproteobacteria bacterium
TGATCCTGTCGCCCACGCGCGCCCGGATCACCGGGCCGGGTACGTGGTCGCCAAATGTCCAGGCGCTGAATTTGACGCCGGGAGCAATTTCGATGACCTTGTGCGTCGTGTCCAGCTGGATGGTCTTGACCGGCGACGGGTCGAGCGGCTTGATTTCCGGTGCGATGCTCAGCGATGTCCCGGCGGAAAACGCGCCGGTGTGGCGCTCGTTGGTCGCGCTCGACAGCGTCGGCTTCAAATCCATTTTCGACTGGTCGTAGCGATCGGGAGGCGCGGCCGGCCCGCATGCTGCAAGCAGCGCTGCCAGGCTGGACGCCGCAAACCTGTTCAGCATCGACGACACGCGTGTCCGGTCGCAGGGAAATCGGCGGCTGGTCGTTAACATCGTATTTTTCTCCCGTTTATGTGTCGGCGGCCGCAAGCAACCGCACCAACGTGCATGCGCCGATCGTTGAAAGATGTCGGGCGCAACTCCTCTCCTTGCGCTGACGCGGCGACGCATATGCGGATCGCTTCAAGCGCACTCCATCATATACGCGCAAGTCCTGTTTTGGAAAACCGATAGCGGCGACAATGTTGATGTCAATCAAGTTGCCATCAAATCTTCTTTCGCCGCCCCTGCCAGGATGCGTGCGTTCGCGCAGCGCAACAGCCCGACTGAACATCGCGCGGCAATTACTGATGCCGGCGCGTAAGGATGCGCGCGTAGAATCGACTACTTTGCCTCGACAAACAATTCCACAGGAGAACACCTTGATCCGCTTTTACTTCCATCCGACGCCCAATCCCATGAAGATCGCATTGCTTCTCGAGGAATCCGGCCTGGCCTATGAAATCGTGCCGGTCGATACGCGCAAGGGCGAGCAGCACCAGCCGGCATTCAGGACCGTCAACCCGAACGGAAAACTGCCGGCCATCGTCGACACCGACGGACCGGGCGGCAAGGAGACGCGCGTGTTCGATTCCAATGCGATCCTGTTCTATCTCGGCGAAAAGACCGGCAAGTTCATGGGTAGTGCCGCGGATCGAGGCGAACTGCTGTCCTGGCTGATGTTCGTGGCCACCGGCATCGGCCCTTATTCCGGCCAGGCGGTGCACTTCCAGCGCGCCGCGCCCGAGCAGATTCCGTATGCGATCAACCGCTACCGGCGTGAAGCCGATCGCCATTACCGCGTGCTCGACGCTCATTTGCAGGGCCGCGATTTCATGATCGGCAAGGATTTCTCGATCGTCGACATCGCCGCCTGGGGCTGGGTCGATCGCGCACCCATCGTGCTGGCGGGCGACGCCGATCCGCTCGCGGCCTACCCGAACCTGAAGCGCTGGTTCACCGCGATCAATGCGCGGCCGGCGGTGGCGCGCGCGCGCAAGGTCGGCGCCGACATCAAGTTCAAGCAGGAGATGGACGAGGACGCCAAGCGCGCGATGTTCCCGTCGAATTACCCGATGGCGGCGGCCTGACGGCCTGACGGGTGCTCCGCAAGGGAATCCTTAAAGGGAAAAGGGAGCGGCCGGATTATTCGATTTGCGGTCCAAAGGCGCGAATGAAGTTGAGCGTGCCAAAGTAATTGGTCTGCATGGCGCGCTCGACCAGTTCCGGCGCTCCGGTGACGCCCAGGCCCTCAAGAAAGCCGCACCACGAATACCGCCGTGGTGAGTTTTTCCGGATAGGGTCGGACTGCGCGAATTCGAACTGCTAGGCAATGATGGGCAGAAACAGCAGCGCGCCGCCCCACAGAATCAATCCCACTCCCGCGGCGCGGCCGAACCAGTCGCCACCGGGGAGAATTTTTTCGACGACGAGGAAGAGCGTCAGGATCGCCATCCACAGCAGGTTCATGACCCCGAGCGCCAGCGGCAGCAGCATCAAGGCCCAGCAACAGCCCAGGCAAGCGGCACCATTCTTCACGCCGAGCACGAACGCGCCGCCGGCGCCATTGCGCCAGGACTCGAGCAAAAATTGAATGGGCGAGCGGCAGCCGGTCAGGCACGCGCGCTTGAGCGGCGTGAACTGGAATACCCCGGCGCCCACCAGCAAGGCCGCGCTCAATGTCGTGCTGGCGCTTTCCATCATCGGCGTGATCAAAGATGCTTCCAGTAAACCCCACTGGATGAGCGTGGCGACCACGCTGAAGCCGACCCACACGACGACGTAACCGCCGAGCAGCAGGCTCGCGCAAAAGTACGCACGCGCAGCCGCGCCGCCGCGCGAGCGCTGAATGCGCAGATAGGCGAGCGCCATCGGTGCGACCGAGGGCAACATCATCGCGCCCATCATCATTGCCCACATCGCGAACACCAGGCCCAGGTCGGCCAGGCGCCAGTCGGTCATGGCCGGCATGATCGCCATGTCCGCGCCGATTTCCATGTGGCGCATGCCCCATTCCATGTAGAGCATGTAGCCCCACGCCAGCGCAGCGAGCGCCGCCAGCGCGCCGGTTACGGCGACGCGCTCGCGCAGCGAAGATCGCGGGGCGACCTGTGCGTCACCGGCCATGCGTCAGGCCTGGTACGTGAACGGAGAAAAAAAGCCATTGCGGCCGGACAGTTCCCAGTTCAGGTTGTGATCGCGATAGCTGAGGCTGCGCGAACGCGCCACCACCGCGGCCGTGGCGGGCACCACGGCGACCGGGTTGCCGCTCACCGTGACCGGCCCACCGCCTTGTCCCTGGATCGCCTCGATATCCACCTGTCCGACGCCGGCGATGGTCAGGCCGCGCTGCGCGCCGTTGGCGGCGAAGTCGATCCTGGTGGCTTTCACACCCATGACCTCGCCGATGAAGCCCGCCAGCACGCTCATGTGGCCACCGGCCTGGCCGGAGAAGATCGCGGCCAGCGCATCGCGCTGCTTCTGGTTGCCGCGCTCATCCAGATAGAGTGCCACGCGCCACTTGGTCTGCAGCATGTGTCCCGGCGACAAAACCGCCAGCGCGGCGTTCAGGCCATCGAGTTTGACATCGCCATAGCGGCCTTCGTCGACATGCCAGCCGATCAGCACGGTGCAATTGCCCTCGGTCGGCGCGCTGCCGAAAACACAAGGACACGCGGCGGCGCAGTTGCAGGACTCCAGATATTTGCCGGAGACTTTCCAGGCAGACTTGCCGTCGGCCGGTTGCGCCACACCGATCACATTGCCGGACAACGCTGCCATCGCGGCAAGCCCACTGCTCGCCTTCAACCACTGGCGTCTGATCAAGTTGTTCATGGCATCACTCCTTGGTTTGACGTACGTGTATGTGTGTCAGGCGAACGCGCACCGAAACGCACAAGCATGCCGCTTCGTCCTTGACGCTGACCTGACGATACCGGACACTTGATCGGACATGCACGGACAATTTCCAGCACAGATCGAGGAACTGGCCCGGCACAAATACCATTACAGTTGGGAGTCATCTCGCATGCTGTCCCTTCAGATCGATGCCCGAAAGGCAACGCCGCTGGTGGAGCAGATCGTCAGCGGCCTGTCGCAGCAAATCGACAGCCGCCTGCTGATGCCCGGGGTGCGCCTGCCCTCGATCCGGACTTTCTCCAGGGAATTCGACGTCAGCCGCTTCACCGTGGTCGCCGCGTACGATCGGCTCGTCGCGATGGGCTACGTGCAATCGCGCCGCGGTTCCGGATTTTTTACCGTCGCGCGCGAAACCGATCCTGCGCCCAAGACACAGGCCGGCGCTGCGGAACACGCCGTCGATGTGAGATGGCTATTCCGGCGCTACCTCGAGGATAACGAAGGCCATCTGCTGGCGGGCGGCCCGTGGCTGCCGAACGACTGGATGGACGAAGCCGGTCTGCGCCGCAACGTGCGCGCCCTGATGCGGCTGAACGGCCACGATCTCGTAACGTACGGCAATCCGAAGGGCTATCTGCCGCTGCGCGAACAAGTCCAGTTGAAACTCTCGGGCCTGGGGGTGGCGGCACTACCGGATCAGATCGTGCTCACGCACGGCGTGAGCCACGCACTCGACCTGATCATCCGCCAGTTGCTCAAGCCGGGCGATTCCGTGCTGGTCGACGATCCCGGCTACTACAATTTCTTCGGAAACCTGCGCTCGTACGGCGTGAAACTGCACGGCGTGCCGCGCAATCCGGATGGTCCCGACGTGGCCGTGCTGCTGAAGCTCGCTGAAAAGCACAAGCCGAAGCTGTATTTCACGCAATCGGTGCTGCAGAACCCCACCAGCAGCGACATGAGCCCGGCGGTCGCCTTTCGCGTGCTGCAGGCAGCGGAGAAATTCGACTTTCTGGTGGTGGAAGATGACGTGTTCTGCGACCTGCAGGCGCTGCCGACGCAGCGCCTCGCAACGATGGAACAACTGAATCGCGTGATCTATGTCAGCAGCTTCTCCAAGACCTTGTCCGGCAGCCTGCGCGTGGGCTACCTCGCCTGCCGTCAGGATATCGCGGAGAGCCTGACCGACATGAAAATGCTCTCCTGCATCACCACCTCGCAATTCGCCGAGCGGCTGGTCTATCACATGCTCGTCGAAGGCCATTACCGCAAGTTCGTCGAGCAGTTGCGCGGCAGGCTCGATGCGGCGCGCAACCAGACGCTCAAGACCATGGAAGAACTGGGCATGCAGGTGTTCGTCGAACCGCGCTCGGGCATGTTCCTCTGGGCGCGATTCCCCCACATCGAGGATTCGGCGGAGCTGTCTAACCCGGCATTCAAGAAAGGCATCATCCTCGCGCCGGGCGCTGTGTTCCGGCCGAACCTGGAACCCTCGGCGTGGATGCGATTCAACGTGTCGGTGTTCGCGAGCCCATTGCTGCTGGGGTTCCTGCGAGAAGTCAGTGACAAGTGACGAGTGACGCGTGACGACTTGGGCCGGCTGCGCAGATAATGCATTTTCTCCTGTAGCCGTCCCAAAGGACAATGTCCGCGAATCCAGTCTCCAGTAAAGCCGTCTGCCTGGTCATCGGTGCGGGCGATGCCACCGGCGGCGCCATCGCGCGGCGCTTCGCGCGCGAGGGCTATGCGGCGTGCGTGACGCGGCGCTCAGCCGAAAAACTCGCGCCGCTGGTCGCGCAGATCGAAGCGGCCGGCGGCACGGCCCACGCCTTCGGCAGCGACGCGCGCAAGGAAGAGGACGTCATCGCGCTCGTGGAGAGGATCGAATCGAGCATCGGCGCCATCGAAGTGCTGGTGTTCAACATCGGCGCCAACGCGGCGGCCGGCATCCTCGAGGAAACCGCGCGCAAGTATTTCAAGATCTGGGAAATGGGCTGCTTCGCCGGCTTCCTGAACGGGCGTGAAGCCGCCAGGCGCATGGTGGCGCGCGGGCGCGGCACCATCCTGTTCACCGGTGCCACCGCATCGATGCGCGGTTCGGCGAACTTCGCCGCCTTTGCCGGCGCCAAGCATGCGTTGCGCGCGCTGGCGCAAAGCATGGCGCGCGAACTCGGGCCGAAAGGCATCCACGTCGCGCATACCGTCATCGACGGCGCGATCGACACGGCCTTCATCCGTGAACTGTTCCCCGAGCGCTATGCGCTCAAGGCGCAGGACGGCATCCTCAACCCGGACCACATCGCCGACGCCTACTGGATGCTGCACAGGCAGCCGCGCGATGCCTGGACGCACGAACTCGATCTGCGGCCCTACATGGAGAAATTCTGATGAAGACTTTTGAGTTCTGGTTCGACTTCGGCAGTTCCGCTTCGTATCTGGCATGGACGCAGCTTTCGAAACTCGAATCCGCTACCGACGCGAAGGCGTTGCTCAAGCCGATGCTGCTCGGCGGCGTATTCCAGGCCACCGGCAACCAGTCGCCGGTCAACGTGCCGGCCAAAGGCAAGTACATGTGGGAAGATTTCCAGCGCTGGGCCAAACGCTACGGCGTGCCCTTCGAGCGCAACCCCAGTTTCCCGATCATGACGCTGCCGTTCATGCGCGCCGCCATTGCCCTGCAGATGAAAGGCGATGCGCGCTTCATGGACTACTGCCACGCGATGTTCAACGCCATCTGGGTCGATGCCGTGAACATGAACGATCCGGCCACGGCGGCACGGGCCTTGCACAAGGCGGGCTTCGATGCCGTGGCGCTTATGGCGCTGGCCGGCGAACAAGCCACCAAGGATGCGCTCAAGACTGCCACACAGGAAGCGATCGACCGCGGCGTGTTCGGCGCGCCGACCTTTTTCGTCGGTGAGCAGATGTTCTGGGGGCAGGACCGCCTGGATTTCGTGAAGGAGGCGCTGCGCTAGCGGGATTGCGTCGCCGCTACCAAGCGATGACGACACGGATCAGCCTGACAGGTCCGGCATTGCAACGACGCCGAGCTTGTGCAGCGCGTCTATGCGGTCATCGGCATAGCCAAGCAGGGTGCCGAGCACGTCGCGCGTATGCTCGCCGATCAGGTGGGGCGCGCCGGCGCGCGGATGCGTGGGCTCACCGTCGATGAAGAACGGCGTCGCCGTGACGCGGATGTCCCCGCAGCCCGGATGCCGCACCTGCGGGAAGGCCTCGCGCGCGGCCAGTTGCGGATGGTCGACGACCTCTTCCGGCGACAGCATCGGCACCACCGGCACGCGCGCCGCGGACAGCGCGGCGATGGCTTCATCCGCGCTTTGGTAGTGATCGAGCCATTCGCGATAAACCTGCTGCAGCGCGCCCCAGTTTTCGCGGCGCGCCTGCGGCGTGGAGAAGCGGGGGTCGTCTGCCAGCTCCGGCTTGCCGACCAGCGCCACCAGCCGCGACCACAGGTGGGGTGCGCCCGCCGTCTGCAATGCGACGTGGCGCTCGCCATAGGCATGCACTATCATGCCAACGCGCGGCTGGCGCTCGACCGGCGCGCCATTGAGCAAAGCGCCGTATGTGATGTCGTCGGCGGCGATCAGGCATTCGAGCATTGATACATCTAGCGTGGCGCCCTGCCCGGTGCGCGCCCGTCGCAGCAGCGCGGCGCAGATGGCGCCAAAGGCGTGGGTACCGGCAAGGACGTCGGCCGCCTGCAGATAGGAAACACGCGGCCGGGCCTCGCCGCCGCGATCGAGATCCATCATGCCGGAGATGGCATTGATCAGGTGCGCGTATGCCTGCATGGAGCTGAGCGGGCCGGTCTGGCCGAATCCGGAAATGGAGCAATACACCAGTTCCGGAAACTCTGCGCGCAGCGCCGCCGCGTCCAGGCCGTAGCGGGTCATCACGCCGGGCGAAAAATTCTCCACCACGACATCGGCGGCGCGCACCAGGTCGAAC
The DNA here is from genome assembly GCA_039931685.1 of Betaproteobacteria bacterium. Taxonomy (GTDB): domain Bacteria; phylum Pseudomonadota; class Gammaproteobacteria; order Burkholderiales; family JACQAP01; genus JACQAP01. Next base: position 7,199 of record JBDTRK010000055.1, read on the forward strand.
ACCAGGTCGCGGGCCTGCGCACGCGACAGGTCGATGGCGATGCCCTGCTTGCCGGCGTTCAGGCGCGCGTAGTAGCTGCTCTGGTCGGTGCGGCCTTGTTCGAGCTGGAAAGTGGTGTAACGGATCTCGTCGCCTTCGCCGGGACGCTCGATCTTGATGACGCGCGCGCCCAGATCGCACAGCAGGCGCGTGCAATAAGGTCCGGCGAGCACGCGGGTGAAATCGATGACGGTGAATCCCTCGAGCAGTCCTTCGGCGGGGGAGGCGGTGGCGGTCACGATGGCGGTCGGGTTGGTTGGGCGTGGGAAGGCGGAAACATCGGCTGGCCGGCATGATCGCATGAAGCAAGCCGCCCGAGCGCGCGGTTCCGGGTTTACCGTGAACCCGACCCGGCGGCAGGCATTGCAGTCCGTGACGCGAAGCGGGTAGCCCCGCCAAAGCGGCCCCGATTCGCGCCGCTTCGGGTTGCACGCAATGGCGATGGTTTGCTTTGCCTCAGCACCCGGGTGCGGGCGAATGCTAAAGTGAGTACGTTCGGCGACCCTCCCCCACTCATCCCTCACTCATCGACCGGCCCGACCGTGACGACGAACGCCAGCGACTGGTACAACCAATCCCTGTTCGTGCTGGGCAGCACGCCGATTACCGTGGCGCGCATCGCCGGCCTGCTGACGATCCTGCTCACTGCGTGGTGGATCGCCCTGCTGATCGAACGCGGCATCCAGCGCCTGGCAAGGCACGGCAGCGCGTCATCGGCCGCCGGGCCCGGCGTGTATGCGTTTTCGCGCATCCTGCGCTACAGCATCTGGATCATCGGCACCATCGCCGGCCTGAATTACATCGGCCTCGACCTTTCCGGGCTGGCGCTGCTGACCGGCGCCATCGGCGTCGGCATCGGCTTCGGGCTGCAGAACATCATCAACAACTTCGTCTCCGGCATCATCCTGCTGCTCGAGCGCACGCTCAAGGTGGGTGATTTCGTGGATCTCGAGTCCGGCGTCTCCGGGAGCGTGGCCGAGATCAGCATGCGTTATACCCGCATCACCACCAATCGCGCCGTCGACATCATCGTGCCGAACGCGGAGTTCATCAACGGCCGGGTCACCAACTGGACATACGACAACGAGCTGCGGCGCCTGCATATCCCGTTCGGCGTCGCGTACAGCTCCGACAAGCAGCTGGTGCGCGAAGCCGGCATCGCCGCCGCGGCAATAGTGCCCGGCGGTTTCAGCGACGCGACGCACCAGCCGGACGTGTGGCTGGTCGGATTCGGCGACAGCGCGCTCAATTTCGAACTGGCGGTATGGATCGGCCCGGAACTGGCGCGCCGCCCGGGCGCAACCACGGCGCAATTCATTTGGGCCCTGCACGATGAGCTGCTGCGCCGGAACATCGAAATCCCGTTCCCGCAACGCGATCTGCATTTGCGCTCGGGCACTTTTGTCCTGCCGCGCACGGAAGGCGAAACGCGGGAAACGAAACCCGCAAGCGACGACGATCGCTAGGCGTCGACGAACCGGCCCGGCGCCGCCGGCCGCAAACGTCCGCAGCACATAAAAGAGGAAATCCGCATGCCTGCGCTGCCCGAAGCCCACGCCATCGCAGTCATCGCGCTCACCATCGTCGCGTTTTACCTTTTTACGCGCGACGACGTGCCGCTGGCCACGACCAGCCTCACGGTACTGGTCACGCTGACGGTCGGCTTCCACCTGTGGCCCTACCACACGGTCGACGGCACGCTCGAGCCCAGCGTGTTCTTTCTCGGTTTCGGCCACGAAGCGCTGGTAACCATTTGCGCGCTGATGATCATCGGCCGCGGCCTGGTGGTGACCGGGGCACTGGAGCCGGTGGCGCGCATATTTTCGCGTGCGCTCGCGGCCTCGCCGCGTCTGGCGATGCTATCGACCTGCCCTACACCAGCAAGGCGTCGCTGGCGCTTGCCGTGCTGGCAGCGGTGGTGGCCGCCGCCGCATTCAAGGCGATCCCGATCGCCTACAGCGCATTGCTGGGCGTGGGCATCCTGATGGTGACGCGCGTGATCGACTGGAAGGACGTCGGCGCGGCGTTGAGTACGCGTGTGGTCATGCTGATCGTGGCCAGCCTTGCGCTCCGCTCGGCCTTGACCGTCACCGGGGGCACCGACTACATCGCGCAGTTGTTCCTCGCCAGGGCCGAAGGCCTGCCGCCACAGGTCGTCCTCGGACTGCTGATGCTGATGATGGCGCTACTGACGAATTTCGTCTCCAACACCGCTGCCGCCGCGATCGGCATCGCCGATACCGTCGGCGCCAATTTCTGCTAAGCCACGCCGATGGCCTATCAGACCAACCTGATGGTGATGAGCGCGGGCGGCTACCGCTTCATCGATTTCGTCCGCGGCGGCGTCCCGCTGACGTTGCTGATGCTGGTCTGCTACGCCTTCCTGCTGCCGCGCTTCTTTCCGCTCTAGGCCCGATCCGCGGCCGTGCGGCCGGCAATCCGGCCCATGGCTAGATCGCTTCGACGAATTTCACCAGCGCGTCGCGTTCGTCCTTCGTCATGGCGCGGAATGCCTCGCGCGAGCCTTGCGCCTCGCCGCCGTGCCACAGGATGGCTTCGCTCACGGTGCGTGCACGGCCATCGTGCAGCAGTGCCGTGCTGGAACTGACCGTCTGCGACAAACCCAATCCCCACAACGCCGGCGTACGCCAGTCGCGCGGACCGGCGGCGAAATCCGGGCGGCCGTCGGCCAGCTCTTCGCCCATGTCGTGCAGCAGCATATCCGTATAGGCGTGGAAAACCTGTTTGGACAGTTGCGGCAACTGCGGGAAATTTCCGGTCTTCATGTCGGGAACATGGCAAACCGCGCACTGCGCCTGGACGAACAATGCCGCGCCGCGCCTGACACCGGGGTCGGCCACGTCGCGTCGTGCGGGCACGGCGAGGCCTTGCAGCCAGAGTTCGAGGGCGTCGATTTCGTGATTGATAATTTCCGGAAAATTTCCCGGTAGCTGCTTCGCGCAGAGGGTCTGCACCGGCGGGCAATTCTGCTCCGGAAACAGGTTCGAGTTCACCCCCATATCGCCGAGCGCCGCAGCAGCGATCTGCTGCTTGAGTGTTGGCACGTTCGCCTTCCAGCCAAAGCGTCCCAGCGCCATGCGCCGGTTGACCGCATCCCACACCCGATTCGGCCGGCCGTTGAAATTGCGCGCACGCTGCTGCTTCGCCAGCTCCAGCAGGGTTTCTTCGGGCACGGCTTCGAGGAAACCGATGCCAACCAGTGGCTGCGCAATGCGCAGCGACGTCATGGTCGCATCACCAAGCTCGCCGAACTTCAAGTTCTCGATGCGCAGTCTGGGCCGGCGCAGCGTGATCATCTCGCCGTCGGCAAGGGCGACCGCTGATTCGTCCCAGTCGAGGAACAGGTCTGCCTCGTTCGGAACCGGCGCCCCGGCATAGGCGACGTCGACATTGCGGCCGTCCATGGCACGATTCTGGAACTGGTCGCCGTAAGCCGGATGCGGTCGCGGCCCGCCGTGCTCATTGGTACCGGGAATGCTCAGGCGCACCAGCATTGACAGCAACTGCTCGTCTCGCGCCTGCGGCGGCGCGCCGCGGCCCGAATTGATGTGGCAGGCGCTGCAGCGATCGGCGACGAAGGTCGGGCCCAATCCCCAGTCGCCGTTGAGCGAAGTCACCGCAGCCCACTGGCGGTTGAACACACTGCGCCCGGCCATGAAGATCTGGCGCTGCTTCAGGCTCAGCACCGGCGCCGGTTCGGAGAAGGCCCGGCGGTCGAAGCGACGGATGGTAAAACTGCCGGCCGATTGCGCGTCCTCTTCGAGGCTGTCCGCCGCCATGACAATCGCCCCGGCCGTCAGAAGCAATACCGCCAGCGCGACGGAAGGACGTAAACTGCGTTTCCGGAACCGATGCTTGCCCATGCTCACGATCATGCCAGATTGCGTCGGGAAATTGCATTTCGCCCCCGGTCAAGCCAGACGTTTCGCGAAGACGTCCACAGTGGGCGCTGTTCTTGGCTGGATAAACTTCAGGATAGGACCATCATGGGAATATTGAGCGGCAAACGCCCGACCGACCTGGGTGTAAGGAACGGCAGACTCAAGGATGCGCCAAAGTCGCCGAACGCGGTCAGCAGCCAGGCCAGCGGCGGCTACCACCAGATCGCACCGCTTTCCTACAGGGGCACGCTTGAGCAGGCCATGACGGCGCTGAAGGAGATCGTCGAGAACACGCCGCACACGCGCATCATCGAAATGCGCAACGACTATCTGTACGCCGAATACACCAGCGCGCTGCTGGGCTTTGTCGACGACGTCGAGTTTTATTTTCCGGCGGACGCAAAAAACATCCACGTGTGCTCGGCCTCGCGCCTGGGCTCCAGCGATTTCGGCGTGAACCGCAGGCGCATTGAAGCCGTCCGTGCAAGACTCACCCAAACCGGCGCCTGAACCGCCGCAGGATGCCGGCGCCGACATCGACCTTTTGGTGGAGATACGGCCGTGGTGGCAGCGCTCGCCGCCGCTTGCCGCCGGCGCGTCGCTCGCAATCGGCCTGGCAACGCTGTGGTTCGCCAACATGCTCGGCCGCGTGCCGCTCGATTCGCATTCGACGCTGGGCTATCTGCTGATGCTGCCGCTGCTGTTGATCGTGCCGGCGTTCTCCGCGGCCGGTCTGCGTCTGGCGTGGCTCGCCATGCGCAGTGGCGCGCAGCCGCGCTGGCTCATTGCCACGATCGCGCTGGGAGCGACCCTGGCCAATGGCCTGGCGATTACGGGCTTTGTGGCTTCGCTTGCGCGCATCTTTAGCCTTTAGCGGCACCCGTCCCGGCGTTCGGCCGACGTGAATATCGCCGCGCACGGCCGCCCAAAGCCACCGGGGCGGCGCACCAAGCACTTGATCGCCTTACGATAATCTGGAACGAACGGGCGTGTAAGCAAACTGTCATATCTATGCAGAATGGCCGTGATAGCTTGTCGTCCAGTCCTTCACCCGGATATTCTCCCCATGGAAAAAAATGCGTTGCAGCCCCCGCCGATCGCGAACGCGGCCGACTACGTTGATGCCTTGACCCGGCCGCTGCCTCAGGACAACAAGGCTGCCAAATGGAAATTCATCGAAGGTCGCCGCATGCGCGACAAGTTCCTCGACAGCGTGATCGTGCCCGACAACGTCAGCAAGCAACCGCCTCCCGAGGCGTAGATGTGACGGGTGTGACCTACCGATGTAAATGACCAGGGCGCACGACGGTGCGCTTTTTTTTGCATCGCGCAAGATAGCGTTCGCGAACCGTCTCTTTACTGGATGCGTTCGAGCAGGCCGAGGACTGGAAAAAGATGTGAACGGTGTCCCGCAAGGGGATACTGTTCACTGTTTTACCGATCACCGCCCCTCATGACCGACCGCCGCATGATGTCGATGCTGATCGCGCTTTGCGCGGCGGTGTTCTTCGTCACTTCAGCCGGCGCCAGCCTGGCGCCCTTCCTCAACCTGATCGCCGGCGACCTCGACACCACGCTGCCGGCGGTGGCACATCTATTTTCCGTGCAGGCGCTGACCTGGGGCATCGCGTCGCTGGTGGCTGGCGTGATATCCGAGCGTTTCGGCCAGCGCATGATTCTCGTGGGCGGCATCGCCCTGCTGGGTGTCATGCGGCTCGGATTCTCGACCGCGGACTCCTACGGCGCGGCAGTGGTTTGGCAGATCCTCAGCGGGATCGGTGGCGGCGCCTTCATGGGCATTGTCTACGCCGTCGTTTCCGAACATGTCACGCCCGACATTCGTGGGCGGGCGATGAGCTGGGTGATTACCGGGCAATCGCTGTCGCTGGTGCTCGGCGTTCCGCTGGTCACGCTGCTCGGCGCGATCGGCGGCTGGCGTAGCGCGATTGCCACCCATGGCACCTGCGTCCTGATCTGCGCGATCATCGCGCGGCTGGCCACGCCGCCCGATCCCGCGCGCCAGCCGCATGCCGCCCGCCCACGCGTTCCCTACGCCGCACTTTTCAATCCAAGACTGATGGCATTGCTCGCCGCGGGTACGACGGAACGTATGTGTTTTGCGGTGATCGCCATTTTCCTGCCGGCCTACCTGCAACACACCTACGACACCGCGCTCGGTGGCCTCGCGCTGGTGCTCGGCCTGGTCGCCGCGGGAAATCTCATCGGCAACATCCTCGGCGGACGCATCGCGGACCGCACGCGCAAACGCGCGCGCCTGTTCGCCATCGGGTCGGCGCTGACCGCCGTCGTCGTGCTGCCGCTGATGGCGTGGCATCCGGGACTCGGCGTTTCCGTAACGCTGGGTTTCGTGTTTTCGTTCGTCAACGCTGCCGGACGCCCGTCGCTGATGGCGACACTGGCGGAAATGCCGGCGGAGATGCGCAGCACGCTGTTCGGATTGAACATCACCATGGCCAGCATGGGCTGGCTGCTGGCCGGCTCCGTGGGCGGCTGGCTGATCGCGGTGAGCGGTTTCGCCGGCCTCGGCGTGTTCTGCGCGCTGGTCGCGGCGCTCGGCTGCGGGCTGGCGCTGTTCAGCGCATCGAAGCCGATTGCTTCGATGCGCTGAGTGATTGGTGATCAGGAATGAACCGAGGAGACGAGTACCCTTTGGTTCGCAACCAATCACCAATTATGGGCGCAGCCCCGTATCCCCTCTGGGGGCACTAATCACCAATCACCCGCGAAGCGCAGGGCCACGCCGTGCTACTGCGCGGTCCACCCTCCATCGATCGAATACGCGGCACCGGTAATCGACGCGGCGGCGTCGCCGGCCAGGAAAACCGTCAGTGCGGCGACTTCTTCGATTTTGACGAACTCCTTCGACGGTTGACGCTCGAGGATGACATTGCGGATGGCGTCCTCGCGCGAGATGCCGTGCTCTTTTGCGCGGTCCTGGATCTGGGTTTCCACCAGTGGCGTGAGCACGAAACCGGGGCACACGGCGTTGCAGGTCACGCCGCTGCCGGCCACTTCGAGCGCAACCGTCTTGGTCAGGCCGACCAGGCCATGCTTGGCCGCGACATAAGCCGACTTGAACGGCGACGCGACCAGGCCGTGCGCGGAGGCGATATTGATGATGCGGCCCCACTTGCGCGACTTCATGGCGGGCAGGGCGATGCGGATGGCGTGAAAGGCGGAAGACAGGTTGATCGCCAGGATCTGGTTCCATTTTTCCACCGGAAATTCTTCCACCGGCGCGACATGTTGGATGCCGGCGTTGTTGACCAGCACATCCACTGAACCAAAGCGGCGGGCAACCTGATCGACCATCGCTGCCACCTCCAGGCCCTGGGCCATGTCGGCCGACGAATACAACACGGTGACCTTGTGTTCAGCGGCCATTGCGGCACGCAATTTCTCGATCTGCGTCGCATCGCCGAATCCGTTGAGCATGACGTTACATCCTTGCGCGGCGAACGCCCGCGCGATGCCCAGCCCGATGCCGCTGGTGGAACCGGTGACGATGACGGATTTTCCCTTCAACATGTTCTGCGCTCTCTCAAGTTTTGAAATTCAGTGTAACAGACGCGTCAGCCCGCTTCGCGCACCGTGTCGACGAAGTCGACGACGGCGGCGAGGGCGGCATCCTTCTGCAGGCTCTGGTGCGGTGAATGCGCGCAATCCGGCAGCATGACGGTCTGCACCGGCCCGGCCACCTGGCGCGCGATCGCATCCACCTGCGCCGCTGTTCCATACTGGTCGTCTTCGCCCTGGATCAGCAGCAGCGGACAGCGCACGCGGGGCAGAACAGCCTCGATGTTCCAGTTGCGGAATTCCGAATGCAACCAAATGTCGTTCCAGCCCCGGAAGGTCGAATCGACGTCATCGTGATAACGGCCCAGGCGTTGCGGCAAATCGGTGGTGCGGAAAGTCGTACCGGCTTCCGCAATGCTGCGCACCGTGATGTCTTCGACAAATACATGTGGCGCCATGGCCACCACGCCGCGGACCGGGCGGCTCGACAGGCCTGCGTAGATCAACGCGATCGACGCGCCGTCGCTGTGGCCGATCAGCACCGGTAGTTCAATGCCCAGCTGATCGAGGATTTCGGGGAGCACGTCCAGCGCTTCGCGGTGCATGTAGTCGACCTCGCGCGGCGCAGCGAGTGTGTCCGACTTGCCGTAGCCGTAACGCGAGTACACCAGCGCCGGACAGCCCGTGGCGGCCACGACTTCGCCCGGAAAGCGTTTCCACAGCGCGACCGAGCCCAGCCCTTCGTGCAGGAACACCAGCGTCGGCCTGTTTCCGCCCACAACATCTGGCGGTTGCAACAGGACGTACTCGAGACGATGGCCGCCGGCGACAAGCATTCAGATTCCCAGATGGCGTTGCAGGAGCGCGGGATCGCGACGCAGATCTTCAACCTTGCCTTCGAGCACGACCTGGCCTTTGACCAGCACGATGTTGCGGTCGGTCAATGCCGAAACCGCCGCGAAATTCTTGTCGACGATGATGGTGGACAAGCCACTGACGCGCAATTGCCCGAGCATGGTCCAGATCTCGCGCGCCACCAGCGGCGCCAGGCCTTCGGTCGCCTCGTCCAGGATCAGAACATCGGGATTGGTCATCAGCGCACGGCCGATGGTCAGCATCTGCTGCTCGCCGCCGGACAACTGCTGGCCGCCATGGCGCAAGCGATCGGTCAGACGCGGGAACACGGACAATACCCGCTGCAGCGTCCAGTCGCGCTTGCCGCCGGTGCCGGGGCGCGCGGCCATGACGAGGTTCTCCTCCACGCTCAGGCCGGAGAAAATGCCACGGCCTTCCGGAACATAGGCGATCCCCGCGCGTGCGATGCGGTGCGGCGCGGCCCGTGTCATGTCCGAGCCGCGCACATTCACCTTACCCGCCTGCGGCGACAGTAATCCAACCACGCTGCGCAGAAGCGTGGTCTTGCCCATGCCATTGCGCCCCATCAATCCGATCGCCTCGCCGCGCTTCACTACCAGATCGACGCCGTGCAGCACCCGGCTTGCGCCGTAACCGGCGACGATGCCGCGTGCTTCCAAAAATGGCACTTCAGACATGCGTCTCGCCCAGATAGGCTTCCTGCACGGCGCGGCTGGCGCGAATCTGTGCGGGCGTGCCGGTTTCGAGCACGCAGCCGTTGACCATGACGGTCAGCGTATCGGCGATCGCGAATACCGCATCCATGTCGTGCTCGACCAGCAAGACGGCGTGATCCGCTTTGAGTCCCTGCAGCAACGCGACGATACGCGACGATTCTTCCGCGCCCATGCCGGCAAGGGGTTCGTCGAGCAGCAAAACGCGCGGACGCGTGGCGAGCGCCATGGCGATTTCGACCTGGCGTTGCTCGCCGTGCGACAGGGCCGAGACTGCCATGTCTTCGCGGCCTGCGAGTCCGGTCTGCCTCAGCGCGCGCCTGGCGACCGCATTGACATCCTCGTGCACACGCGCCCGCCGAAAGAAATGCATCGAACTCGGCAAGCGCGATTGCGCCGCGAGTCGGCAATTCTCGAACACGCTAAACGGCAGGAACAGGTTGGTTTTCTGGTAACTGCGGGCTATGCCCAGTTGCGAGATACGTTCCGCCGCCAGCCCGGTGATGTCACGACCGTCGAACAGCACGCGACCCGCGCTCGCGGCCAGTTCGCCCGCCAACAGGTTGACGAGCGTGCTCTTGCCTGCCCCGTTCGGGCCGATAACCGCGTGCACCTGCCCCATGTGGCAGGCGAGCGACACCTCGGCGACTGCGGCGAGTCCGCCGAAGTGCCGTGACAGGGCGCGCGTTTGCAGGATCGCCTCAGTCATCGCCATGCGCGCGGCCCGGAATGCCGGTTAGGCCCTTGGGCAGATACAACGCAAACAGCACGATGACGATTCCCAGCGGCAACTGCCAATGCTTGCCGAGGTGGATGTCGCCGACAACGGGCAGCGATTGCAATCCCAGTTCGAGCAACAGCATGGCGGCTGCACCGAGGGCGGGGCCGGCAAGCGTGCCCATGCCGCCGAGGATCACCATCATCAATACCGTACCGGACAGATGCCAGCCCAGCATGTCCGGATTGACCACGCCGAATTGCGCGGCGGCGAGGTATCCCGCCATGCCGGCCAACATCCCGGCGAGGACGAAACATGCGAGTTTGTAGCGAAATGTCGCGTAGCCGAGCGAGCGCATACGCGTCTCGTTGACGCGAATGCCGGCAATGACGCGGCCGAACAGCGACGCACGCAACACGCCGATAAACGCGAATACGAGCAGAAACAGCGCCAGCGCGACAAAATAGAAATCGCCGAATTTTTCCAGGTCAAACGGGCGCCATCCGAACAGTCCGGCGTCGGGCCGGGCATCGATAAAGATGCCGTCGGAGCCCCCGGCGATGCCGGTGTCGTGCATGAGGAAATAGAGCATTTGCGTGAAAGCCAGCGTAGCCATGATGAAATAAACACCGCTGGCCCTTAGCACCAGCGCGCCAATGGCAAACGCCAGAACGCCGGATACGACCATCGCCAGCGGCAAGCTGGTCCAGAAATTCGCCGCCTGGTATTGCGGTGAAGCGAGCGCCAGGCAATAGCCGGCCATGCCGAAGAAGGCGGCGTGGCCGAGGCTCACCAGCCCGGCGTGACCGACTAGCAGATTGAGACTCATGGCGAAGATCGCCATGATCAACACGCGCGTGGCGAATTGGACGGTGAATTTCTCCGCGACAAAAGGCAACGCGACCATGGCGACGACCAGCACGAGCGCGACCAGCGCGAAGAAGCGCGGGCGCGACATCACGCGGGCTTGCCGAACAGGCCGGCCGGACGCCAGAGCAACACGACCGCCATCAGCAGGTAAACGCTCATGCCGGCCAGTTCCGGCAGCAGGCGCAGGCCGCCGATTTTGAATTCGACGACTTTGCCGAAGGTGTCCACCAGCCCGATCAGCAAGGCGCCCACCAGCGCGCCTTTCACCGATCCGATGCCGCCGATGATGACGACCACGAAGCAGATGATCAGCACCTGATTACCCATTCCGGGAAATACCGAAGAGACCGGCGCCGCAATCATGCCGGCCAGCGCGGCCAGCGCCACGCCCAGCGCGAACACGAAGCGGTACAGCCAGTCGATGTCGATGCCAAGCGATTGCACCATTTCACGATTCGTCGCGCCGGCGCGGATCATCATCCCCACGCGCGTGCGCTGGATCAGGAAATAGAGCAGCACGGCGAACACAAGGCAGAAAGCGGAAATCCACAAGCGATAAACCGGATAGGAGAGCGTGTCAGTCAGCGCAATCGACCCGGACAACAGCGCCGGGACCGGCACGCTGTGCACATCGTCGCCCCAGATGATGCTGCGCAATTCCTCGACGATGAGGATCAGGCCGTAGGTCAGCAGCACTTGCTGCAGGTGGCCGAGGCGATACAGGCGCCTGATCAGCAGCCACTCGATCGCCATGCCGAGCAGGACAGAGAGCACGATGCCAGCGGGAATGGCGAGCCACAGGCTGCCGAAGTGCATCGACAGCGACCATGCCAGGTAAGCGCCGACCATATAGAAGCTGCCATGCGCCAGATTGATGATGCCCATGATGCCGAAGATCAGCGTCAGGCCACCAGCGATCAGGAACAGCAGCAAGCCGTACTGGACGGCGTTGAGCAGCTGGATAAGGAAGGTGGCTAGGTCCATTTACGGCTCTACACCCAACACGGATACCCTACGTGCGTAGCACGTCGGAGTACCCTTTTAGGCACGGAGGAAAACCTGTTCGTTGATTTCGAGATGCCATATTTTGGATCGATAATTTTCAGCATTCGTTATCCATGCAATGGCACTGAAAATCAACCACCGCGATCCATTCATTCTCGCTTTAGCTCCGTGTTCTGCGTGCCTAAAAGGGTACTCCGACGTGCTACGCACGTAGGGTATCCGTGGTGGGGTTAGCTCGCCTTAACCGAGCTTGCAGCCGCGAGCGGGATCCTCCAGCGCCTTCCACGCCACGCCGATCACGTTGTTGTCGCCTTTTTCGACGCGACGCAGGTAGATGTCCTGGATCGGATTGTGCGCCTTCGACATCTTCCACTGTCCGCGCGGACTGTCGATGACCGCACCTTCCATTGCGGCGATCACTGCTTTCTGGTTACCAATGTCTCCGCTCACTTTGTCCAGCGCCTGCGCCAGCAACAGGCCGGTATCGTAGCCCTGCACCGCGTACACGTCGGGTTCGGCCTTAAAGGCTTTTGCGTAGGCGGCACGGAACACCTTGTTACGCGGATTGGCGAGCGAATCGGCGTAGTGCAGGGTGGTGAGCAATCCTTCAGCCGCCTCGCCCTGCGCGGCGAGCACGCCTTCGGTGAGGAAGCCGGACCCGTAGAGCGGAATCTTGTCTTTCAGTCCGGCTGCGGCGTAATCCTTGACGAACTTCACCGCGCCGCCGCCGGCAAAAAAGCATGCTACGGCATCCGGCTTGATCGACGCGATTTCGGTCAGCAGCGCCTGGAACTCGACGTTTGGAAACGGCACGAACAATTCCTTGACCACGGTACCGCCGGCCGCAGTGAAGCCTTCGCTGAACGAGGCCAGCGATTCTTCGCCTGCCGCGTACTTCCAGGTGATGAACACCGCTCTCTTGTGGCCCTTGTCGGCCATGACCTTGCCCAGTGGATGCACAGGCTGCCAGTTGGTGAAAGAGGTACGGAACACATTGGGCGCGCATAACGCACCGGTGGCTGCACCGGCGCCGGCATTCGGAATCAGCATCAAGGTCCCGCTTTCCCTGGCCACCTTGAGCATGCCCATGGCGACACCCGAGTGCACCGAGCCGATGAGGACATCGACCTTGTCGCGCGTGATCAGCCGATTGGCGTTGTCGGTCGCCTTGGACGGTTCGGACTCGTCATCGACCTTGAAGAATTCGACCTCACGACCGCCGAACTTGCCGCCGGCCTGATCGAGCGAGAGCCTGAAACCATTCTCGATCGCGACACCGAGTTGCGCGTACGTGCCGGTGTACGGCAGCATGAGCCCAACGCGCAGCTTCGCCGTCTGTGCGCGCGCCAGCGACGGCAACATTGCCGCGCCCGCCAGCGCCCCCGCTCCGATCACGAATTCCCGCCTGCCGATCATTTTCTTGTTGTCGTTCATTACCTGGTCCCCCCTGGTTTCACCCGCCATACTCGCACCGCTCACCGAGCGCTGTTCACCCTTCACGCCTTCACCCCTTCACATTTCTCAACTTGAAGCGCTGAATCTTCCCGGTCGCCGTCTTCGGCAGCTCCGCGACGAACTCGACCCAGCGCGGATATTTGTACGGCGCGAGCCGGTCCTTGACGTGGGCCTTGAGCAAATCGGCCAGGGCCGGTGTCGCGCCGACACCGGCCCTGGTGACGACGAATGCTTTCGGCTTGATCAACTGCTGGTCGTCCGCCACGCCGATCACCGCCGCTTCGAGCACGTCCGGATGCGTCATCAGCGCCGCCTCGACCTCGAAGGGCGAGACGTACATGCCGCTGACCTTGAGCATGTCATCCGAGCGTCCGCCATAAGTGTAATAGCCGTCGGCATCGCAAGTGTACTTGTCGCCGGCGTGAGTCCACGGCCCGACGAAAGTCGCCAGCGACTTTGCGCGATTGCCCCAGTACTGGATGGCACTGGTCGGGCCGCTGATCTGCAGTTCGCCGATCTCGCCAACCGCGACATCCTTGCCCTGCTCGTCCGCGAGCCGGATGCGGTAGCCGGGCACCGGCTTGCCGGTGGTGCCGTAGCGGACTTCGCCGGGACGATTGGAAATGAAAATATGCAGCATCTCAGTGGAGCCGATGCCGTCGAGAATCTCCACGCCGAAGCGTTCGGTCCAGCGCCGGCCGAGATCCGCCGGCAGTGCTTCGCCCGCGGAGGTGCAGACGCGCAATGCCAGGTCCTTCCGCGTCGGCAGTTCCGGGCTGGCGAGCAGCGCACCGTAGAGCGTGGGCACACCGTAGAAAATCGTCGGGCGCTGTTCCTTCAGGCGCTTGAAGACCGCCGCGGGGGTTGGCCGTTCCGCCATAAGAATCGCGGTCGCGCCGACCGCGAGCGGGAATGTCAGCGCGTTGCCGAGCCCGTAAGCGAAGAACAGCTTGGCCGCCGAGAACACGATGTCGCTTTCGCGAATGCCCAAAATCGGTTTGGCGTAGAGCTCGGCTGTCTGGATCAGGCTCGAGTGAATGTGCACCGCGCCCTTGGGCGTGCCGGTCGAACCCGAGGAATACAGCCAGAAGCAGGCGTCGTCCGCGTTAGTCGGCGCCGGCGTAAAGGTGTCGGCGGCATCTGACATCAACTTCTTCAGGTGCAGGTGTCCATGCGCATCCTTGCCGGACACGATCACATGCCTGAGGAAAGGCAGCTTGCCAAACAGCGGTGCGAATGCGGGCAGCAACACCTCCGAGACCACCAGCGCGCGCACTCGGCTGTCCTCGAGCATGAACCGGTAATCGGCAGTGGTCAGCAATGTATTGGCGGTCACCGGCACGATGCCGGCCTTGATCGCACCGAGGAACACAGCTGGAAAGTCGATCGTGTCCACGTGCGCCAGCATGATGCGGCTTTCCATCTCCAGCCCGAGCGCGGTCAGCGCATTGGCCGCGCGGTTGACGCGCCCGGCCAGCTCGGCGTAGGTATAGCGCCCGTCGTCGTCGATGTACGCCGTCTTGCCGCCGCGGCCCGCGACGAGGTTGCGCTCGACGAGGTCATGTGCTGCGTTGTATTCGCGCGGAATATCGATCAACGGCGGGCTGGCGTTGTGGTCAGCCTTGCTCAACTCGGCCACGCATCCCCCTTGAAGTCCGGCAACACGATGGATGATCAGGCAGAGGCCGTGACGCCGGCCTGAGCCTGCACCAGGCCGATCCAGCCTTCGAGCCATTGCGCGGCATCTTCTTCCGGCAGCTCGGTGCTGGAGTCATTGAACAGCGCTTCTCCGATGCGCACCGCGCCCAGCTCCTGCAGGATGGCGTCGAACTTGCGGGCCGCAAAGCAGAACGTGCTGGCATGCGTGCTGTTGTCGCCGAGTCCGATCAGCCCGTATCGCACCGAGGACAGGTCCGGCCGCTGGTTCAGAAGCTCGTCATAAAAGGGCTTGGCGCCATCCGGGACATCGCCCTGGCCATAGGTCGACGTGCAGATCAGGAACACGCCGCTTTTGCCGAATACCGTGGCATCCACGTCGTCCATCAGCTGCGTCCTGATGCGCATGTCTTCACCGTCGAGCCTTAGCTCGATCTCCTGCGCGACCAGTTGCGCGACCCCGGTCTGGGTACCTACCAGGATGTTCAGTTCCAGCGCCACTCTGCCCTCCCGTCCGGCTGGCTGTTGATAGGGCGCCATTATGGACTATGATAGCGCCTGTATTATCATGCATTGCATTATATGAATATGCACTATTTTGCCGGTTCCCGCGGCTGATGGGCGCGCGCGAAGGCAAGCCGGCGCAGGCCGCTGATGCCGAGACCTTTCTCGCCCGGCTGGGCGCAAAGGTGCGCGACGGTCGCGTGCGCCGCGGGCTGACGCGCAAGGCGCTGGCGCGCGAATCCGCCGTGTCCGAGCGTTATCTCGCCGAACTGGAGGCGGGTCGCGGCAACATTTCCGTGCTGCTGCTTCGGCAAGTGGCTGCAACGCTCGGCCTGCCGTTGGCGGAATTGCTGCGCGAAAACGACGAGCAGGCATTGGAACTGACCCTGATCCATGAATTCCTGCAACGGCTGCCGAAGCAGCGCCTGGCGCG
>JBDTRK010000056.1:0-22168 GCA_039931685.1 Betaproteobacteria bacterium
GTCAAGGCCGGTGAAGGCAGCTACGTCAAGTACGACCTGTTCATGGTGCGTTGACGATAGGTCCGGTTGTCGTGGCCGGATTCTAGGGCGGCGCAAGCCGCCCTTTTTCATTGTCGCGCGGACTCCGCGGAACCGGGCACAGCAAAAACGGTCCATCCCGGTGTATGCTCAGGCGCCATTCCGGACGTTAGCACCCTTGTCCGCGGATGGAATTGCGGCAGCGCAAAATGCCTGGCGCAGACCAGGCCTTCAGAAAAACCAGAACGAGGAGGTAGTCCATGTACGGAAACCCAATGGCCCGGTTGCTCGCGGCTGGATTCTGGCTCATCGCCGCGAACGCCTTTGCGGCCGATACCATCAAGATCGCCCACATCGATCCGCTCAGCGGCCCGTTTGCGCTGCAAGGCCAGTCCGGCAGCCGGCACATCCAGCAGGCCATCGATGAAATCAACGCGCGTGGCGGGGTGCTGGGCGGGATCAAGCTGGAAATGGTCGAGCTCGACAACAAGTCCAGCCCGCAGGAAAGCCTGGTCGCGCTCAAGACGGCAATCGACCAGGGTATCCGTTTCGTCACGCAAGGCAACGGTTCCCATGTGGGCCACGCACTCACCGATGCGGTGCTCAAACACAACCAGCGCAATCCCGGCAAGGAAGTGGTCTACCTGAACCACGCGGCCATCGACCCGGCGCTGACCAATGAGAAATGCAACTTCTGGCATTTCCGCTTCGACGCCAACGCCGACATGAAAGTCGACGCGCTGACCACCGCGATCGAAAAGCAGAAGGGTATCAAGAAGATCTACCTCATCAACCAGGACTACGCTTATGGCCAGGCGATCAGCCGCATCGGCAAGGAGATGATGGCGAAGAAGCGTCCGGACGTTGAAATCGTCGGCGATGAGCTGCACCCGACCGGCAAGGTGAAGGATTTCGCGCCTTACGTTGCCAAGATCAAGGCCAGTGGCGCGGACACCGTGCTCACCGGCAACTGGGGCAACGACCTGGCGCTGCTGATCAAGGCGGCGGAAGAGGCTGGACTGAAGGCGACCTTCTATACCAATTACGCCTACCTGGTCGGCACGCCGCGGGCCATGGGCGCGGCGGGCGCGGAACGCGTGAAAGTGGTGGGCAGCTGGTTCCCGAACATCGAAGGCTATCCGCTGGAGAAGTATTACCTCGACTACAAGAAGAAGTACGGCGAGGACTGGAACTTCATGCCCATCAAGTACACCATCGACATGTGGGCCAAGGCGATCGACAAGGCTGGCTCGGCGGATCCGATCAAGGTAGCCAGGGCTTTGGAGGACATGCGATACGACGGCGGCGTCGGCGAGGTCTGGATGCGCGCCGATGATCACCAGATGACGGAGCCGTTGTTCGTCGCGACCTTCGCCAAGGTCGGCAAAGGTGTGAAACACGACGCGGACGAAACCGGCTATGGCTGGCGCACCGATGTGCGCATCGAAGCAAAGGACAACGTCCTGCCAACCACCTGCAAGATGGAAAGGCCGTGAGGGCGATGAACCGTAAATGGTGAACAGTGATCAGTGATGAGTGATTGAGTGTCAGGACGTCGGTGGATCAACAGCTGGCGTCCCGCCGGATCAGAAAAGCCCCGCGCAGGCGGGGCTTTTCATTTCCGGTTCGAGATTACGGAACTGCCGATTGCATGCGGATTGCAACCATACGATTTTCCGATCTATCTGTATCCGATTCGTATCGTCTCCATGCGTAAATCGTTCGCGTCGAAACATCGGCTGGCGGTTCTTCACAGCGCGAAGACTGGATGGCATCGGAACGCCGACGACTTTCTTCTTTACCGGGGCGTGCGAAATGAAACCAGCGAGTCGAGTTTTTTGCGTTATCGGCCCTGGCGATTCTGTTCTCGGGCAGTGCCCTGGCCTCCGGTGCCGAAGTCGGTACCTGCCGCAGCGCCGATGCCAATGCCGACCTGATGCGGACCTACACCACTTCACCTGGCGGGCGTGAGAAAGCCGTATTTCCGATAGACGGCCTGGCCTTCCTCGCTTTGCAGGAATTGCAGGAAATCCGCCCCGGCCCGAGGGTGCGGTGCGTTCCTGAGCAGGCCTGCCGTGTAGGTCGCATACCGGTTCTGCGCGTCGGGAATCGTCACCATTGATATCGGGTGGGTGGTCAGCGACGAATGAAAGTAGGCTTCCGTGTACCAGACCGCGCCGGCTTCGCACTTGCCCTG
This sequence comes from Betaproteobacteria bacterium, assembly GCA_039931685.1. Lineage (GTDB taxonomy): Bacteria > Pseudomonadota > Gammaproteobacteria > Burkholderiales > JACQAP01 > JACQAP01. The sequence continues at coordinate 2,216 of JBDTRK010000056.1, forward strand.
CATGATCCACATCGGCGTCTGCCGATGGTGGATTTGCGTGAGCATTGCATCGCCCTGCTCGACCTTCCGCGTGTAGATGCTGCTCACGAGTTCCTCGCCGCCGGTGGCGCGCAATGCCGGGATGATGGTGTTCGCGGCAATGCCTTCCCACTTCGGGTTCGGCATGCAAATCTTCAGGCCGGGCCGGGCCAGGTCATTCCAGCCGGTGACGTTTCCGGGATTGCCGCGCGCGGTCATGATGGCCAGGCGATTGCGCGCGTAGTCGGCCGTCTGCGCGAACCATTGCTTCTCGCGCTGCAATGCCTCGATGCGGCCGCGGCCGGCGGCGTAGACGTCGGTCTGTAGCGAAACACGCATGTTGCCGACGATGAGCGCGCCCTGCTCGATCTGATCAACCAGGATACCGGGCGGCAAGGTCTCGACAAATATGCGTTCGTACCCGGGATGGGCGACGCGGAAGGCCTGCACCAGATCGTGTACCACCATGTACTGGTTGCCCGCAAAAAACACCACCAGCTGCGGATTATTGATGTCGCCGTACAGGTCCGGGACATTGTCGATGCCGGCAACCGTGAAATTCTTGCCGTTGACCGGCGATGGGGTCCAGGGCGGATCGACGACCTGGCCTGCAGGCGCCACGGCAGTGAATGTCAGTCCCGTGAACGCCGCAATGCAAAACATGAAAAGTTTCATGGTCGATTCCCGCCTCGGAACAAAAGCAATCCGGGGCGCACGTGCCCCGGAATTTGCGCATGCTGCGGCGCGGTTACAGCGGCACCAGGACGTAGCCCGCTTTTTCCAGAATGATGATATCGGTGATTGCGGAAAGGGTGATTTCGATTTTCGGATTGACCGATTCGTGGGCAAACTTGTTGTGCGCCAGCGCCTGCCCGCAGACGACCACCTTCACGCCGATCTTTTCGAGTTCGTCGATCAGTGCGATGTTCGGATTGTCGACTTTGAATTTCTCCTGGTAGTGCGCATTGTCCAGCACCATCGGCGTGGCGGGTCCGTGCACGACGACGATCATGTGAAGGTGCGAGACCGGCACGCCCGCCGAGGCGAAGATATTCACCGTGCGCGCGACCCTGTCGAGCGCGCCATTGACCTTGTCGGCATCGCCGCCGACGGACAGGTTGAAAACGACCTTGAATTCGGCGTTCTTGTCCGGCTGCATTCCGGAGCCGGGCAACGCCACGATTTTGCCGTAGCCCTTGATGACCGGGTTGCTCCACTCCGGCTCGGCGGCTGTGACGAGCGAACTGCAAGCCAGCAAGGCCAGCGAGATTGCCGCAAAAACAGATTTTTGCATCATGCCTTTTTCCTCCTCCATGTTGTTAACTTCTGCTGGCTCCGCGGAGCCGTAACGGGACTGCAATGAATACCTGGCAATGCCAACGATGAATACTCCCCTATCGGCCCGCCAACGTCCAGACGCCGGTAATGGTTGACGGGCCTGCGGAATGGTCGAACCGGATCGCTCATAGCGCCTTCCACAGCAACGACATTCCGCTCACCACCAGCAGCACGCTGATGAAGCGGCCGATTTGTTCGCGCGTCAGGCGTGCGTGCAGGCGGTGGCCGATGACGAGGCCGACCGGCATCGCGGGAAGCAGGAGCAGAAGCCCCCACCAGACCTCGGACTGCAGCAGCAGACCGGATAAAAGGTAAACGGCCAGCCGCAGTCCGGTGCTGAAGGAAAACACCGCCGACAGCGTGGCGCGCATCCTGGCCGGATCGTGGATGCGCGCCGACATGTAGGTCGCGTAAATCGGCCCGCCGACGCCGAACAATCCGCCGATTAGCCCGCCGATAAGGCCGGTCGGGATGCCCCACCAGCGCGATATCGCTTTGCCCGAAGGCCGGGTCAGCAGGCGGTAGATGCCGTAACCCGTTACGAGGATGCCGAGCAGCAGCAGCGCGGCGCTCTTCGGCAGCATGGCGAGCAGTGTGACGCCCGACAGGATGCCGACGATGACCGAGGGAATCAGCAGCTTGAGCTCGGCCACTTCCACATGCTCGCGAAAACGCACGCCGTTGGAAACGGTGGCCAGAAAGTCCACCATCACCACCAGCGGTACAACGGATTGCAGCGGCAGGAAGTGAACGAGCAGCGGAATGGTGACCAGCGCCGAGCCGAAGCCGGAGATGCCGAGAATGATGTAGGCCAGCAGCCCGATCAGCGGCACCGCAACCAGTGTTTCTAATGGAAAGGGCATGACGGTGCGCGGAAAACGAGGCGCGAAGTCTAGCATCCCTACACTTCTTACAGCGACTCACAATCTCACTACGACAGCTTCAGCCGTAAGTGTTCCCTTAAATCACGAAGAACACGAAGTTGCACGAAGAAAGGCAGCACCAGATCTCTTCGTTTTTCTTCGTGACCTTCGTGACTTCGTGGTGAGATTTACGATTTACTGTGCCTCGTAGACGATGAGCTCTGTCTTGAGAACAAATTACGATTCATTCCGTCAGATCGGATGCCGATCTGTACATATAATGCAACGTCCGAAGCTTGAACCGGGAGAAGAGCGTGATGCTGCACAAACGGGCCGTGATCATCGGTGGCGGGACCATGGGTGCCGATGTCGCGGCGATATTCGCCGCCGGCGGCATGGGCGTGGATATCGTGCAGCGGCCGGGCAGGACCCGCGACACGCTGCGGGCGCGCCTGGAGCGCTCGATCCGCGAGCTTGGCGCAACGAAGTTCGACGTGTCCCTTTGCGACGCGCTGCGTGATGTGGCGTGGAAGGACGTCGGCATCGTGGTCGAATCCGTCAGCGAGGATCTGCCGCTGAAGCAGAAGATTTTTGCAGAGCTCGACGCGCTCGCACCGGCAGGCATTGCACTGACCAGCAATTCATCGAGCTTCCCCATCAGCCGGATCGCCGCTGGACTGAAGAGCACAGGCCGTACGCTGGGCCTGCATTTTTTCATGCCGGCGCACATGGTGCCGCTGGTGGAGGTGGTGCGCTCGGAAGCGACCGACCCTGCCGTAGCGCAGGCGGTGTTCGACCTGATGCGCCAGTTGCAGCGCAAGCCGGTCATGGTGGCGAAAGATATTCCGGGATTCCTTGCCAACCGCATGCAGCACGCATTGATGCGTGAGGCGTGGTCGCTGATCGAGCGCGGCATCGCCACGCCCGAAGACGTCGACATCGCCGTGCGCTACGGCTTCGGCTTCCGCTATGTCGCTGCCGGACCGATCCTGCAGAAGGAGATGTCCGGCCTCGATACCAACTTTCTCGCCTCCAGTACGGTGTTCCCGGATTTGTGCAACGACGCGGTGCCGGCGGCAAAGTTGGCGGCGAAGGTCAAGGCCGGCGAGATCGGCATGAAAAGCGGCAAGGGTTTCTACGACTGGCCGGCGCAGAAAATCGCAAAGGAGAAGGCGCGCTACCAGACTGCACTCAAACTTGGATTGGAGATCCTGAAGGCCGATGATGACGCCGGTTGAAGGCGATCGCGTCGTGCTCGTTCATGGCCTGTGGATGAATCGTCTGGCCATGCTGCCGATGGCGTGGCGGCTGGCGCATTGCGGATTTCGGGTGACGCGCCACGGCTATCGATCGGTGTCGCGCGGCTTGCGCGAGAATGCCCGCGACCTGGCGGCGACGTGCGCAAAATGCTGTGGACGCCTGCATCTGGTTGGCCACAGCCTGGGCGGACTGGTGATTATGGCCATGATGCAGGACCACCCCGAAATTCCGGTGCATCGGGTAGTCCTGATCGGAAGTCCGTATGCCGGCAGCGCGGCGGCGCGCAGCATTGGGCGTTTTGCCTGGAGTGACCGTGCGATCGGCCACACGATGCGCGACTGGTTGCGCCTTCCACGCCCGCCCGTGCCGCCAGGGCTGGAACTCGGCGTAATTGCCGGAGTGGGAGCCATCGGACTCGGTCGGTTGCTGGTCGACTTGCCGCCGCCCAACGACGGCGTCGTGATGGTCGGGGAAACTCTTGTTCCCGGTGCGACCGACTCGATCGTGCTGCAAACGAGCCACAGTGTCATGCTGGTTTCCGCGGCTGTGGCCCGCGCAACCTGTACTTTCCTGAAGCACGGAAAATTTCAACGATGATCAGATTGCTCGCCTGGATCGCATTCGCCGCCGCGCTGTCCGGCTGCTCGAACCTCGGCTATTACTACCAGGCGGTCGAAGGCCAGATGCAGATCTGGCATCGCAGCCGGCCGATCCAGCGCGTGATCGACGATGCGCAAACGCCGGCGCAACTGCGCGAGCGCCTGATGCAGGTCTTGCGCATGCGCGAATTCGCTTCAAAGGAACTCGAGCTGCCCGACAACGGCAGCTACCGGAAGTACGCCGACCTGGAACGTCCGTATGTGGTGTGGAATGTCTTCGCCACCGCGGAATTTTCAGTTGTGCCTAAGCAATGGTGCTTCGTGTTTGCCGGCTGTGTGAGCTACCGCGGCTATTTCAGCGAGTCCGGCGCGCAGCAATTCTCGACAGGCCTAGAGCGCGACGGCCTCGATGTCTTCGTTGCGGGCATCCCTGCGTACTCGACTTTGGGCTGGTTCGACGATCCCGTACTCAACACGGTAGTGCGCTACCCGAATGCCCAGCTCGCACGGCTGATTTTTCACGAGCTCGCGCACCAGGTGGTTTATGTGCCGGGAGACACGGTGTTCAATGAATCGTTTGCCGTTGCGGTGGAACTGGAAGGCGTGGATCGCTGGCTCGCGCGCTTCGGCGATGCTACGCAGCGGGCGGCGTTCGAAACCTTCGAAAATCGCAAGAATGAATTCATCGACCTGGTGATGAAGTACCGGGCCAAACTCAAAATGTTGTACGAGAGCGCCGACGCCGATGCGGACAAGCGCCGCAAGAAGGCGCAAACGTTCGCCGACATGAAAGCGCAGTACCTGCTGCTGAAAGTTTCGTGGGGAGGGTATGCGGGCTACGATCGTTTCTTCGCGCAAGAATTGAACAACGCACATCTCGTGCCGGTGGCCACTTATTCGGAGCTGGTGCCCGGCTTTCGCCGCCTGCTGGCGGACAACGGCGGGGACTTCCGTCGCTTTTATGCGGCCGTGAAGGAACTTGCCAAGCTGCCGAAGGCCGAACGGGCAGAGCGTCTTGGCGCGCAGACATTGAACTGACGGTAAACACGACACGAGGTGCGATGATGCTGAACAAAGTCGGGCGCGCATTACTGACGGCCCTTGCCTTATCGATGGCCCTGCCGATCGTGGTACACGCCGCGAGCGATATCGGCGACCCGGCCAAGCTGGAGACCCTGCTGCTCAACGGCGAAAAAGTGAACCTCGATCAGTGGAAGGGCAAGGTCGTCATGGTCAATTTCTGGGCGACCTGGTGCGGGGTCTGCCGCGCGGAAATGCCGGGCTGGCAGAAATTCTACGAGGCCAACAGGGCCACGGGATTCGAGATGATTGCCCTGAGCGTGGACGATGGCGAGGAGGAAGTGCGAGCCTTCATGGCACAGAAAAAGTACCGCTTCCCGGTCGGCTGGCGCTTTGACAAGGCCGAAGACGACGACTTCGCGACGGTTCGCGGCACGCCGACCACCTATTTCGTGGACAGGCAGGGGAAGGTGGCCGTCAAGCAGGTGGGGCGCATGTCGGACGCGTTTCTTCGGCAGACCCTGGACAAGTTGCTCGCGCAGTAGCGCTCTGCGCCCGCGCGTAGCCCGGTGATAGAATCGGTACATTAGAGTGGCGGGGCCGTTCCGGCCCCGTCTTCATTTACCCCGGAATTGCGACCATGAGCGACTCCACCGACATCAATGCCCTGCGCCGCATCCTGCGCGACTGCAAGACCATCGCCGTGGTCGGCCTGTCCGCCAACTGGTACCGTCCCAGCTTCTTCGCCGCCAAGTACATGCAGGAACACGGCTACCGCATCATCCCGGTCAATCCGTCCTACCCGGAAATTCTCGGCGAAAAATGCTACGCGTCGCTGAAGGACATTCCGGAGAAAGTCGATATGGTCGATTGCTTTCGCAAGAGCCAGGACATCGAACCGATCGCTGACGAAGCCATCGCCATCGGCGCGAGGGTGCTGTGGCTGCAGATCGGCGTCATGAACGAAAAGGCCGCCGACAAGGCGCGCAAGGCCGGGCTCGATGTGGTGCAGGACCGTTGCGTCAAAATCGAGCACGGCCGCTTGTTCGGCGGGCTGAACTGGGTCGGGGTGAACACGAAAGTGATTTCCTCGAAGCGCCCAAGATGGTTGCCGTATTGAAAGGCCGTGACTGTCGTGACTGCGTGACTATCGTGACTGTCGCAAGTTCGAAGCGCGGCTCCCTGGTATTTTTTTAGAAACGACCGTCACGATAGTCACGCAGTCACGGCTCTTACGGCAGTCACGTAGTCACGTAGTCACGATAGTCACGACATTCACGGAATTTACAAATGGCAGATAGAGAGTTCGGATTCGGCACGTTGTGCCTGCACGCTGGACAAATTCCCGACGCGGCAACCGGTGCGCGCGCGGTGCCGATCTATCAGACCACGTCTTTCGTGTTCGACTCCGCCGAGCATGCGGCGAGCCTGTTCAACCTGCAGACCTTCGGCAACGTCTATTCACGCATTTCCAATCCCACCGTCGCCGTGTTCGAGGAGCGCATGGCGGCGCTCGAAGGCGGCCGTGCGGCGCTGGCGGCATCTTCGGGGCAGGCCGCGCAAATGTGCGCGCTGCTCACCATCCTGCGCGAAGGCGACGAGATCGTGTCGTCGAGCACGCTCTACGGCGGCACGTATTCGCAGTTCGACGTGACCTTCCGCCAGTTCGGCATCCATACGGTCTTCGTCAATTCGGATGACCCGGAGAATTTCCGCAAGGCGATCACGCCGAAGACGCGCGTGATTTACGCGGAAACCATGGGCAATCCGCAGATCAACGTGCTCGACATCGAGGCCGTTGCAAAAATTGCCGGCGAGGCCGGGGTGCCGCTGGTCATCGACAACACCTTTGCGTCACCCTATCTGTGCCAGCCGATCAAGTTCGGCGCCGACATCGTCATCCATTCCGCGACCAAGTTCATCGGCGGCCATGGCACGACCATGGGCGGTGTCGTGGTCGAGTCGGGCAAATTCCCGTGGGGCAACGGCAAGTTTCCGATGATGACCGAACCTTCACGCGGCTATCACGGCGTTATTTTTCACGAGACCTTCGGCGATTTCGGCTACACCATGAAATGCCGCATGGAAACCATGCGCACGCTCGGGCCCGTGCTGTCGCCGTTCAGCGCATGGATTCTGCTGCAGGGCCTGGAGACGCTGCACGTGCGCGTCGAGCGCCATGTCGAGAACGCGGTTGCCGTGGCCAAATTCCTGGAGGGTCATCCGCGCGTGTCCTGGGTCAACTATCCCGGCCTGCCGGGCAACAAATACCATGCGCTGGCGCAGAAATATCTGCCCAAGGGCAGCGGTTCGATCATGACTTTCGGCATCAAGGGCGGCATGGAAGCCGGCGTGAAATTCATCGAGGGCCTGCAGTTCTTCTCGCACCTGGCCAATGTCGGCGACGCGAAAACGCTGGTGATCCATCCCGCTTCGACCACGCATCGCCAGCTTTCGGAAGAAGACCAGGTGAAGGCCGGCGTTGGCCCGGACATGATCCGGCTCTCCATCGGCATCGAGGATATCGACGACATCCTCTGGGATCTCGACCAGGCTCTTGGCCATTCCAAGTCCTAAGAGCGAAGATCAACTCTTACCGCGGAGGACGCGGAGGACGCGGAGGAAGGGCAACAACGGAGGAAAGACTTGATTTGGTAAATTGCCGGGGTCGCCGATATACCACCGTTACATTTGACGGATAGTTACAAGAGTGCGCATTTCCCCTCTGACTCCGACATCTTTTCCCTCGATCTGTTTTTCCTCCGCGTCCTCTGCGGTGAGAGGGAGATAGTATGAAAGGTGTGGTGTGGCCGCTGATTGTGACCATGGCGATCCAGGCGCTGGTGTCGCTGGTGGTGTATACGCCGCCGGTGCTGGCGACGGTGGCGCAGACCGAGATCGGCCTGCCGGCGAGCGCGGTCGGCATCGTCACCGCGCTGATCTACCTGGCCGCCACGTTCACCGCGTTTTCCGCCGGCAATCTCATCAACCGCTTCGGCGCCATGCGCGCGAGCCAATTGTCTCTGGTGTTCTGCTGCGCCGGCGTGGCCTTGATGGCGAGCGCGAATGCATGGCTGGTGGCGTTGGGCGCGCTGGTCATCGGCACCGGTTACGGCGTGGTCACGCCGTCGAGTTCCGCCATCCTTGCCGAGCGCACGCCCGAAGGCATGCGCGCATTTATTTTCTCGCTGAAGCAAACCGGCGTTCCGATCGGCGGGGCCATGGCCGGCATCCTGATTCCGCTGCTGATCGCCGGCTTCGGCTGGAAGCAGGCGGCACTCGCTGCCGGCCTGTCTTGCCTTGCACTGGCCATCGCCGTGCAACCGTACCGCGCAGGGGTGGACCATGCCCCGCATGCGCCGCGGCCGGCCGCGCCGCTGCATTTCCTCGAGCCCATGAGGCTGGTCATGTCACATCCAGGGCTGCGCGAACTGGCGTTGGCTTCCTTTTCCTATTCGGGAATGCAGATGTGCATGGGTTCGTTCCTGGTCGTGTTTCTGGTCGAGCGCGTGAACCTGTCGGTCGGTGCAGCGGGTGCGGCGCTGTCAATCGCCATGCTGGCAGGAAGCATCGGGCGCATTCTGTGGGGCGTTGCGGCGGACAACTGGATGTCGCCGCGCGCGGTGCTCGGTTCGCTCGGCGCGATCATGGCCTTGTCGGCATTCGTTACCGCCGCGATGGGACCGTCCTGGCCTTACGCGCTCATGCTGGTCGTCAGCTTCGTTTTCGGCGCCAGCGCGATCGGTTGGAATGGCGTCTATCTTTCCGAGGTGGCGCGCATGGCCCCACCCGGTAAGGCGGGGGCGGCGACCGGCGCTTCGCTGGCGATGACGTATGCCGGGGTGGTCTTCCTGCCGACGTTGTTCTGGCTGATCGTGCACCTGAGCGGCAGCTACGCTGCAGCCTTTGCGGCCGCCGGAGCATTTACGCTTTGGCGCGGGTCGTATTTCCTGCGGAAGGATTAGCCCAACTCTCACCGCGGAGGACGCAGAGGACGCGGAGGAATTCCAAAATAGAAAACGCATCAGCCGAGTTGAAGAGCGACCGATAGGTTGACGTCCAGGTGCGCAATGAGTCGCGAAAATGCGCTTCTATAGACTTACGGTTTTCCTCACATCGATCACAGGTTCGATAGGCTGGAATAGCAGGAACCACACGCTGTGCGTCGTGTGCTTGGCGGCGCAATCGTAGAACCCGTGCGTAACGGGCGGCAGTCCCTGCGCGGAATTTTGCCAACTTCTTTCGGGTCAAGTGAGTTCCTCCGCGTCCTCGGCGTCCTCCGCGGTGAGAGCTGATTTTTTTACGCTTTCCGATTAATAGAGAAAGGATTCGATCGCCCGGGCGAATTCTGCAGGCTGGTCGTGGTGCATCATGTGGCCGGCGTCGGCGATGGTTTCTTCGTGCAAAGAGCGGTAGCAGCCGCGATAGCCGTCGAGCAACGCCTTGTCGCCCTTCATCCATTTCATCATCCATTCGCCATCGCCCCACAGCCACAGCACGGGTGCGGTGATGCGCCGCCAGCAGGCCATCGCTTCCTCGACGCGGTAGAGCACCGGGTTGATCATCTTGTGCAGCGGATCGGCGCGAATATGGACGCCGCCGCCGGCGCGCTGCTCGGCCCAATGCTGCGCCAAGAATTGCGCGCGCTCGTCGCTGATGCGGGGATTGTTCTTCTTCAGCCGCTCGGCCACTTCGCCAAATGTTGCGTAGGGTCGTAAGGCCGGCGCATCGCGATTCTCGTCCAGCCACTTCGCGTAACGTTCCGGTGCTTTTTCCGCTTGTGTCGGCGGCAGCCCGAAACCTTCGGCGAGCACCAGCTTGCCAACCCGTTCCGGGCGGATGCCGGCGTACAGATTGGCGATATTGCCGCCCATGCTGTGGCCGACGATGTAGGCCGGCGCTTCCGGTTGGAAATGTTCCAGCAACGCGTCGAGGTCGGCGATGTAGTCCGGGAACCAGTAGCCCTGGTGCGTCCACTCCGACAGGCCGAAACCGCGCCAGTCGGGTGCGATCACATGCCAGTCGTGGCGGAACTCGTCGACCACGAACTGGAACGAAGCCGATACGTCCATCCATCCGTGCAGCAGGAATAATTTCGGCGCGGATTCCTTGCCCCAGGTGCGCACGTGAGAGCGCAAGCCGCGGATGGATAAATAAATGGAGGCGCTTGATTTCATCACGTGACTGTCGTGACTGCGTGACTGCCGTGAACTGGATCTACGTCGCGCTCTTGCCTTATGGCATTTCCAGTAGTCACGACAGTCACGATAGTCACGTCCGTCACGGCTCTTCTACTCCTGCCCCGTCATTGGTTCGGGTTCTTCGTGGCGGCGGATGCTCAGGTAGGACAGCAGCGCGAGCGCGATGCCGATGAGCAGCATGCCGAGCAATTCATAAGGCCCCGGTTGTTCGCCGAGCTGGATCCACGATGAGAATATCGCAATCACCGGGATGCCGAGCGAAGACAGACTGGTGGTACCGGCGGGCAAGCGGTGCAATACGTAAAGCCATGCCAGCCAGCCGACGCCGGTGGCCATGATGCCGTTGAACAGTGTGACGACGATGAACGTGTCCGACCAGATGATCGGCGAACGGACAACCAGTGCCTGGGCGATCAGTACCGGTACCAACCCCACGATCATCTGCCAGAACGTGAACGACAGCGGCTCGACCTTCACCTGATTATGCAGGCGCTTGGCATAGACCACGCCGATGGCCCAGCACATGCCGGCGATGACAGCCAGCGTCTTGCTGAACAACGAGGTGTGCATTTGCCACGGCTTGAGGACGAACCAGAGCCCCAGCAGCGCCAGGGCGACGCACAGCCACTGCAAGCCCCTGATGCGCTCGTGCAGCATCGGCCAGGCAAAGACCAGCACCCAGAACGGCATGGTAAATACCAGTACGGAAGTCTTGCCGGGCCCGCCTTCGGACAATGCCCAGGTGTTGAGCAGCAGGAAGGCGCCGGTCTGGATCAGGCCGATCATTACCAGCGCCTGCCAGTGCCGGGGCTTCAGCGACCGGCGTGTCCACAGCAAGCCGATGAACAGCGTCAGGATGCCCAGCTCCAGACGCAGGGCGACAACGTCGATCGGACTGGCGTAATTCAGGCCGATTTTCGAGGTGATCCAGCTGTATCCCCACAGGATGACCAGCAGGACCATGACGATCGCCGCCCGGCGGGTTTCGCGGGCGCCGCTCATCGTGCCGTCGTCACCTCGGGTTGCAGATCGCCGTCGAGCGCGACGCGCTGGTCAAAGACGAAGCAACGCCCCTTGAAGTGGGCGTCGCCGCATTCCTCGAAATATTGCAGGATGCCGCCGTCGAGCTGGAAGACGTTGCGAAAGCCCTTGGCGATCAGGACCGGCGCGGCTTTCTCGCAGCGGATGCCGCCGGTGCAAAAGGTGACGACAGTCTTGTCCTTCAGCCCCGGGTCGAGCGCGTCCGCGGCGCCGGCGAACTGGCCGAATGAATCGAGCCGCAGGTCCAGCGCATTGTCGAAGGTTCCGGCATCGACTTCGAAGGCATTGCGCGTATCCAGCAGGACGACATCGCGGCCTTCATCCAGCCAGCGCTTGAGCTCGCTGGCGGCGAGGGCCGGTGCCCGCTGCCGCGCCGGATCCAGGCCAGGCACGCGCAAGGTGATAATTTCCTTCTTGATCTTGACCAGCATCTGGTTAAAGGGCTGGTAAGTGGAGACGCTGCGCTTGAAGCGCAGGCCGGCCAGCAGGGAATCGGCGTGCACCAGCGTCTGGAACTCGGCGACGGCCGATTCGCTGCCGGCCATCACGACATTGATGCCTTCAGGACTCAGCAGGATGGTGCCCTTGAGCTCCAGTTCGCGGCAGCGCCGGATGAGCGTGGCTTTGCGTTCGTCCAGTGCGTCGAGCGCAACGAATTTATAGCCGGCGAGGTTGATGAAGCGCATTGATTTTGCGGTGTTGCTTCGAGGAGACGCACATTCTACCAAGCCGGGATCGCGGCAAGCTATTGTCGCGGCGCAATTCTTTAAAGAGAACTTTGCGGTCCGGACTGACGGCGTAAAATAACTTGCATGCAACCGAAGTTCGTCCACCTGCGCCTGCACAGCGAGTACTCGATCGTCGACGGCATCGTCCGTATCGACGATGCGGTCGCGGTGACGGCGGCGGACAGCATGCCGGCACTGGCGCTGACCGATTTGTGCAATCTCTTCGGCATGGTGAAGTTCTACCAGGCCGCGCGCAGCAAAGGCCTGAAGCCGCTGATCGGCTGCGATGTGTGGATAGGCGGCGACAACGATCGCGACAAGCCGCATCGCGCCTTGTTCCTGTGCACGTCCCGCGCGGGCTACCTGAAGCTTTGTGACTGGCTTACCCGCGCCTATCGCAACAATCAGCACCGCGGCCGGCCGGAAATACAAAAGGCGTGGCTGCGCGAATGCGGCACGGACGGACTGATCGCGCTGTCCGGCGCCCATCTCGGTGACATCGGGCACGCATTGCTGGCCGACAACACCGCGAAGGCGACGAAGCACGCGCAGTTCTGGGCGGAGTTGTTCCCGCAGCGCTTCTACATCGAGCTGCAGCGCTGTGGTCAGCCGAACGCGGAGCCCTACGTCAATCGCGCAGTGCGCCTGGCATCGGCGCTGAAGTTGCCGGTCGTGGCCACCCATCCGGTGCAATTCATCAAGCGCGACGATTTTGTCGCCCACGAAGCCCGGGTCTGCATCGCCGAAGGTTACGTGCTGTCCGATCAACGCCGCCCGCGCCATTTCACCGAAGAGCAATACCTCAAGAGCCAGGACGAGATGGCCGCGCTGTTTGCGGACCTGCCGCAGGCGCTGGAAAACGCGGTGGAGATCGCGCGCCGCTGCAATTTCGCGCTCGAGCTGGGCAAGTCGCGGCTACCGCTGTTCCCCACGCCCGAGGGCATGACGCTGGAAGCCTTTTTGCACGAACGCGCGCTCACCGGGCTCGAGGAACGCATGCTCGCGCTCTATCCCGACGAGGCGTCGCGCGGCGACAACCTGCCGCGCTATCGCGAGCGGCTCGAATTTGAAATCCAGACCATCGTGCAGATGGGATTCCCGGGCTATTTTCTAATCGTCGCGGATTTCATCAACTGGGCCCGATCCAATGGCGTGCCGGTGGGGCCCGGGCGCGGTTCCGGTGCCGGCTCGCTGGTGGCTTACTCGCTGGGCATCACCGATCTGGATCCGTTGCGCTACGGCCTGCTGTTCGAGCGCTTTTTGAATCCGGAACGCGTATCCATGCCGGACTTCGACGTGGATTTCTGCCAGGAAGGCCGCGACCGCGTCATCGATTACGTGCGCCACAAATACGGCGACGACTCGGTGTCGCAGATCGTGACTTTCGGCACCATGGCCGCCAAAGCCGTCGTGCGCGACGTCGGGCGCGTCATGGAGTGGAATTACAGCCGCACCGACGAGCTGGCCAAACTGATTCCGTTCCAGCCAGGCAAGTTGATCACGCTGAAGATGGCGCGCGAGATGGAGCCGCGGCTCAAGGAGCGCGAAGAGGCCGAAGAGGAAACGCGCGAGCTGCTGGCGCTGGCCGGACAGCTCGAAGGCTTGAGCCGCAACGTCGGCATGCACGCCGGCGGCGTGCTGATCGCGCCGGGTAAGCTCAGCGATTTTTGCCCGCTGTATGCCGCCTCCGGGTCCGACAATACCGTGTCCCAGCTCGACAAGGACGACGTCGAAGCGATCGGCCTGGTGAAGTTCGACTTTCTCGGCCTGACCACGCTGACGATCCTCGACTGGACGCTGCGTTTCATCAAGCGCCTCGACGCGCAGGCGGACATCGTGCTCGACAAGTTGCCGCTGGACGATACCGCCGCCTACAAGATCTTTGCTAGCGCGAACACCACGGCGGTGTTCCAGTTTGAATCGCGCGGCATGCGCGACCTGCTCAAGCAGGCGCGGCCGGACCGTTTCGAGGACATCATCGCGCTGGTGGCGCTGTATCGCCCCGGTCCGATGGAACTCATTCCCGATTTCATCCAGCGCAAGCACGGCAAGAAGTTCGGTTATCCGGATCCGCGCGTCGAGACGATCCTGGCCGAGACCTACGGCATCATGGTCTACCAGGAACAGGTCATGCAGATGGCGCAGATCATCGGCGGCTACAGCCTCGGCGGCGCCGACCTGCTGCGCCGGGCCATGGGCAAGAAGAAAGCCGAGGAGATGGCGCAGCATCGCAGCATTTTCCGCGAAGGCGCCGGCAATAACGGCCTGACGCCGGCCAAGGCCGACGAAATCTTCGACCTGATGGAGAAATTCGCCGGCTACGGCTTCAACAAGTCGCACGCCGCCGCCTACGCGCTGGTTGCCTACCAGACGGCCTACTTCAAGGCGCATCATCCGGCCGCCTTCATGGCCGCCAACCTGTCGGCGATCATGGACGATACCGACAAGGTGCAGCAGTTCCACGAGGATGCCGTTGCCAACAAGCTTGAAGTGCTGCCACCCGATATTCATGCCAGCGAGTACCGCTTCGCGCCGGTGGACGAAACGTCCATCCGCTACGGCCTGGGTGCGGTGAAGGGTACCGGCGAGTCGGCAATCGAACACATCATCGCCGCGCGCGCCGCGGGTCCGTTCACGGACCTGTTCGATTTTTGCTTGCGCGTGGACAGGCGCATCGTCAACCGCAGGGTCATCGAGTCGCTGGTGCGTGCCGGCGCGTTCGATTCGATCAACGATCACCGCGCCGGCCTGCTCGCCTCGGTGGGCATCGCCATGGAGGCGGCGGAGCAGGCCAGCCGGTCCGCTTCGCAGGTGAGCCTGTTCGGCGAATCCTCGACAACGGTCGACGGGCCGAAACTGCTCGACGTGTCGCGCTGGGATGACAGCGAACGCCTGCAGAACGAAAAACTTGCGCTCGGGTTTTACTACAGCGGCCATCCGTTCAAATTCCATGAAGAGGAGTTCGCATCCGTGGTGCGCACGCGGCTGGCGAAGCTGGTGCCGCCGGCACCCGAGGAAGGGGTGCGGCAGCAGAACCTTGCCGGCGTCGTCGAATCGGTCCGGATGCAGAAGACCGCCAGCGGCCGCATGATGGTCATGATGCTTTCCGATGGCACGGCACGCGTGGAAGTGGTGGTCTACGACGAGGTGCTGGACCGGCATCGCAACCTGGTGCGCGAGGATGCGGTGGTGCTGGTCGAAGCCAAGGTGCGCTCCTTCCGCCGCGGCGGCGAGGAGGGCGCGGACAATGTCGTCATGCGCATTGCCGCCGAGAAGATCCTTGATCTGGCCGGCGTGCGCGCCCGCTTCGGCCGCAATCTCAAGCTTTCCATGAACGGCGCCGCCGACGCGAGGAGGCTCAAGAAAGTGCTCGAACCCTATCGCAACGGCAGTTTGCCCGTATCGATCGCTTATACCAATGGCGATGCGGTCGCGGAATTCGATCTGGGCGAGGACTGGAAAGTCAGGCCGGACGACACGCTGATGTCCGAACTCGGTAAATGGCTGGAGCCCCGGAACGTCCAGGTCGTGTATCAGTGAAGCAACCGACGCTCATCGACGCGCAACTGATCGACGCCGTATCCGCGCAGGCGGCGGCTAGCCCGCGGCGACGCAAGAATTTCAATTTCCATGCGCAGGAATCGGCGCCGGCCAACCGGTTGCTGAACGCGATCGAACCGGATTCCTATGTCCAGCCGCATCGCCACCTCGATCCGGCCAAGGACGAAACGCTGGTGGTGCTGCGCGGCGCCGTCGGCCTGGTGGTGTTCGACGACAAGGGCGGGGTCGTGCAGCACGCCATCTTGCGCGCCGGCACGGGCGCATTGGGCGTCGACCTGCCGCACACGACCTGGCATACCTTCGTAGGCCTCGAGCCGGGATCGGTCATTTTCGAGGCCAAGGCCGGGCCGTACATGCCGCTCGCACGCGAGGAGAAGGCTTACTGGGCGCCTGCGGAAAACGATCCGGCAGCGGGGGCTTACCTGGAAACGTTGATCCGCCTGTTCCGCACCGAACCGGCCGACTGAAACGACGCGATGTCCGTGACAGCCAAACCCGCGAACGCGCTCGACGCATTCCATCCTGCGGTGGCGAGCTGGTTCCGCCGTACCTACGCAGCGCCGACCGAACCGCAGATACAGGCCTGGCCGGCAATCCGGTCGGGCCACAATGCGCTGATCGCCGCCCCGACCGGATCGGGCAAGACGCTTGCCGCCTTTCTTGCCACCATCGACGCGTTGATCCGGCTGGGCGTGCGCGGTGACTTGCGCGACGAGATCCATGTCGTCTACGTCTCGCCGCTGAAAGCGTTGTCCAATGACATCCAGAAGAACCTCGACGAGCCGCTGGCGGGAATCCGTCGCGAGTTATTCGAATCGGGCTCGCCGGACGTGGATATTCGCACCGTGGTACGCACCGGCGACACGCCGCAGGCAGACCGCGAGCGCATGCGCCGCAAACCGCCGCACATCCTGGTAACGACCCCGGAGTCGCTCTACATCCTGCTCACCAGCGTATCCGGGCGCAAGATGCTGGCGAGCGTGCGCACGGTGATCGTCGACGAAATCCACGCCATGGCCCCGAACAAGCGCGGCGTGCATCTGGCGCTTTCGCTGGAACGTCTGCAGCACCTGGCCGGCGGGCAGTTGACCCGTGTCGGTCTGTCGGCAACGCAAAAGCCGATCGAGGAAGTCGCGCGTTTCCTGGTCGGCGGCGGCCAATCGGGCGGGCTATTCGATTCGAATGCTTGCACCATCGTCGATACCGGACATGTGCGCAAACGTGATCTCGCCCTCGAGGTGCCGGAATCCCCGCTTGAGGCGGTGATGTCGGGCGAAGTCTGGACGCAGGTTTACGACCGCCTGGCGGAATTGATTCGCGAGCATCGCTCCACCCTGATATTCGTCAACACGCGGCGCATGGCGGAACGCGTTGCGCGTGCACTGACCGAACGGCTGGGTGGCGACCAGGTCACATCGCACCACGGCAGTATGGCGCGCGAGCAGCGTTTGAACGCGGAGCTACGCCTCAAGCGCGGCGAACTCAAGGCGTTGATCGCGACTGCCTCGCTGGAATTAGGCATCGACATCGGGCATGTGGACCTGGTCTGCCAGTTGTCGACGCCGCGCCGGATCGCCGCACTGCTGCAGCGGGTCGGCCGGTCCGGTCACGCGGTGGGTGGATTGCCCAAGGGTCGCTTGTTCCCGGTTTCGCGTGACGACCTCGTGGAGTGCACTGCCCTGCTCGATGCGGTGCGCCGCGAAGAACTGGACCGGCTGGTCATTCCGCCCAAACCGCTGGACGTGCTCGCCCAGCAGATCGCCGCCGAAGTGGCCAGCGGCGAGTGGGACGAAGAAGCGCTCTACAACCTCATGCGCCGCGCCTGGCCTTATCGCGACCTCACGCGCGAGGAATACGGCGAAGTCCTGCAAATGCTGGCCGAGGGATTCTCCACGCGTCGCGGCCGCAAGCGCGCGCTGATACATCGCGACGCGGTCAATCGCAAACTGCGCCCGCGCGACGGACTGCGGCTGACCGCCGTGACGTCCGGCGGCACGATTCCCGATACCGCCGACTACTCGGTCGTGCTGTCGCCACAGGAAATCATGGTGGGAACGGTCAACGAGGATTTTGCAATCGAGAGCCTGGCGGGCGACGTGTTCCAGCTTGGCAATACCTCGTATCGCATCCTGCGCGTCGAAGCCGGGCGCGTGCGCGTGGAAGACGCCGAGGGCATGCCGCCTTCCATCCAGTTCTGGCTCGGCGAAGCGCCAGCGCGCAGCGACGAAGTCTCCTTCGCCGTGTCGAGGTTGCGCGCCGACCTGGACGCGCGCCTGCCGAACACGCAGGCCACGCTTGAATATCTGGTCGAAGAAGTTGGCATTGCCGCGGACGCCGCCACGCAACTGGTCGATTATCTCGCCGGCGCAAAGGCCGCCCTTGGCCTGCTGCCCACGCAGAAACAACTGGTCTTCGAGCGATTCTTCGACGAAAGCGGTGGCACGCAGTTGGTCATCCACTCGCCTTACGGCAACCGCATCAACCGCGCCTGGGGCCTGGCGCTGCGCAAGCGCTTCTGCCGCAAATTCAATTTCGAACTGCAGGCCGCGGCCACCGAAGATGCGATCATCCTGTCGCTGACCGCCACGCACAGTTTTCCGTTGGAAGAGGCGGCTCGTTACCTGCATTCCAACAGCGCGCGCCAGGTGCTGGTCCAGGCGCTGCTCGACGCGCCGATGTTCCTGACGCGCTGGCGCTGGGATGCCTGCATCGCGCTGGCCTTGCCGCGCTTTCGCGGCGGCAACAAGGTCCCGCCGCAATTGCAGCGTATGGAAGCCGAAGACCTCGTTGCGGCGGTATTCCCGGATCAACTCGCCTGTCTGGAGAACATCGTCGGCGATCGCGAGATCCCGGACCATCCGCTGGTGAGACAGACCATCGCCGATTGTTTGTTCGAGGCCATGGACATCGAAGGCTTTGAACGTTTGCTGCGTGCGATCGAACAGGGCGAAGTGGCAATCGAAACCCGCGACCTGGTCGAGCCTTCGCCGCTGGCGCTGGAAATCCTGTCGGCACGTCCCTATGCATTCCTGGACGATGCGCCACTCGAAGAGCGGCGCACGCAAGCGGTGGTCAGCCGTCGCTGGCTCGATCCGGAAAGTGCGGCGGATATCGGCCGGCTCGACGTGGAGGCGATCGCCCGCGTTCGCGAAGAGGCTTGGCCGGAAGCTGAATCGGCGGATGAATTGCAGGACGCGCTAGGTTGGCTGGGATTGCTCTCCGCACACGAGATCGGCCAACACCCGGCGTGGGCGCCGCTGCTCGCGGAACTCATCCGCGACAAGCGCGTGACGCGCGTCGTGCCCGCCGGCCACGCGGACGACGCAGGCTTCATGGTCACGGCGCAGCGCCTGCCGGAGTTCACTGCCGTGCATTCCGACGCGCGCATATTGCCGCCGATCGTGGTGCCGGCGGAATACGCAAAGACCTGGTCGCGCGAGGACGCGCTGGTCGAGATCGTGCGCGGACGTCTCGAAGGTCTGGGCCCGGTGACTGTGGCGGGACTCGCCGAAGCGATTGCGGTGCCGGCGGCCGATGTTGATCGTGCCCTGCTTGCGCTCGAAGGCGAAGGCTTCGTCATGCGCGGCAGCTTCACGTCGCAAGCGGTCAGCGAGTGGTGCGAGCGCCGACTGCTGGCGCGCATCACCCGTTACACCGTCAAGCGCCTGCGCCAGGAAATCGAACCGGTGTCCGCGGCGGACTACATGCGCTTCCTGCTCGACTGGCAGCATGTCGGCGAGCGCATGGAAGGCCCGGACGCGGTCGCGGCCGTGGTATCGCAGCTCGAGGGTTTCGAGGCCGCGGCCGGATCGTGGGAAACCGAACTGATTCCGGCGCGGGTGGCCGGTTACGAGCCGCACTGGCTGGACGACCTGTGCCGCGCCGGACGCGTGGTCTGGACCCGGCTCGAAGCACCGAAGGTTGAGGCATCACGCACGCAGGGGCCCAGCCCGGTACGCAGCACGCCGATCACTTTGCTCACACGGAAAAATCTCGCGGTGTGGACGGCGCTGGCGAAAACGGCTGATCCGCAATCGGTGCGCGTCAGCACGCGCGCGCAGGCGGTCGCCGAGTATCTGGCGCAGCATGGCGCTTCCTTCTTCGATGACATCGCAGAAGGCCTCGACCAGCCGCGTACATTCATCGAAGACGCCTTGCGCGAACTGACGGCGGCCGGACTGATCAACTCCGACGGCTTCAGTGGCTTGCGGGCACTGCTGCTGCCAGCGGACCGGCGCAAGCCGGTCGGCGGCGGGCGCCGCCGGCGCACCGCGGTATTCGGCGTCGAAGATGCGGGGCGCTGGGCATTGATCCGGCGCAAGGC
>JBDTRK010000057.1:0-22139 GCA_039931685.1 Betaproteobacteria bacterium
CCGTTCGGCGGCTACAAGGACAGCGGCATGGGCAGGGAAAACGGCCAGAGCGCCATCTATGAGTACCTGCAGATGAAGAGCGTGTGGATCAATACCGGGGTCAAGTCCGGCAATCCGTTCGTGATGCGCTGAGCCAGGGCCGGACGCGGGCGTGTGTCGTCTGCGCATTCCGGTCAAGATCCGGCAGCGCAATGCGCAACAATCCGAAGGAGACGACAATGGAAAACGAAAACAGTGTCGAGCAGGCGGGCAACGAAACCAGGTGGGTACGGGCACTGTACATGATCCTGTTCGCGGTCCTGTTCAAAGCCGCTGAATTCGTCATGTGGGTGGTGGTCGTGATCCAGCTGGCCATCACGCTGGCCACCGGAGGCCCGAACGAGCGCCTGCAACGGTTCGGAAAACAGCTGTCGATCTACGTCTATAGCCTGTGGATGTTTCTTACCTATAACACCGAGAAGAAACCATTCCCGTTTTCGGACTGGCCAACGTACGGCACGGGTGTGTCTCCCGCTCCCTGAGTGGGGCGCAGTGGGGCATGCATAGACAGACGGGCGACCAAATGGCCGCCCGTCGTTTTTTGATGATCCGCAGTCCCCGCCGTCCGCCTTCAGGAGAAAAAAGCGCAGGCGCAGGGAGCGGTCGGCCTAGCCGATCCTGCGTACCTCAGCCGATCGCGGAATCCGTTTCGGCATCACATCCTTGAGCTTGGCCCGGGTATCGCGCAACAGCTTTTCCGTGGTCGGCCAGTCGATGCAGGCATCGGTCACGGAAACACCGTACTTCAGCTGCTTCAGGTCGGCGGGAATCGACTGGTTTCCGGCGTTGATGTTGCTCTCCAGCATCACGCCGATGATCGACTGGTTGCCTTCCATGATCTGGTGCGCGCAATCGAGCATCACCAGCGGCTGCAGGTTGTGATCCTTGTTGGAATTGGCATGGCTGCAATCGACCATGATGTTGGCCTCAAGCTTGTTTTTCGCCAATTCCTTTTCCACCACTGCCATCGTCACCGAGTCGTAGTTCGGTCCCTTCGCGCCGCCACGCAGCACGATATGGCCGTAGCGGTTGCCGCTGGTGCGGATGACGGAAACCTGGCCGCGCTGGTTGATGCCGAGGAAACTGTGTGGGTGGGCTACCGACAGCAACGCGTTGATCGCGACCTGCAGGCCGCCGTCTGTGCCGTTCTTGAACCCGACGGGGGTCGACAGACCGCTCGCCATCTCGCGATGGGTCTGCGACTCCGTGGTGCGCGCACCGATCGCGCTCCAGGTGACAAGGTCCCCCAGGTATTGCGGGCTGATCGGGTCGAGTGCCTCCGTCCCCGCGGGCAATCCCAACTCATTGATGTCGAGCAGCACCTTTCGCGCAAGTTGAAGGCCTTCCTCGATGTCGAAGGAGTCGTCCATGTGCGGATCGTTGATGAGGCCTTTCCAGCCGGTCGTGGTGCGCGGCTTCTCGAAATACACGCGCATCACGATGAACAGCGTATCGGCCACTTCGTCCGCGACCTGCTTGAGCCGCCGGGCGTAGTCCATGGCCGCAGCCGGATCATGAATCGAGCAGGGGCCGATCACCACCATCATGCGATGGTCGCGGCGGTCGAGA
Organism: Betaproteobacteria bacterium; assembly: GCA_039931685.1. Taxonomy (GTDB): domain Bacteria; phylum Pseudomonadota; class Gammaproteobacteria; order Burkholderiales; family JACQAP01; genus JACQAP01. Next base: position 1,609 of record JBDTRK010000057.1, read on the forward strand.
ATGCGCTCGAGCGCATGCCGGCCGGCGAGGACCGTCTGCTCCGCCTTGTCCGTCAGCGGAATGCGGCGCTTGATCTCGTCCGGGTTGAGCAGGACGTCTTGTGCGGCGACGTTTAAGTTGTAGACCAGCTTTTCATCCATGATGGGCCTGCTTCAATGCTTGAAGGGGAATGGGTCATTCTACGTAATCCGCGGCGGCCGGCCTAGTCCGCCGGCCGGGCCGCCTGCCGCCAATCTGTCGTCAGCGCATTTTCGAGTAAGCGGTCGGCGTAAGGATCAGATTGGTGATGTGGGTCGTCAGCGGACCGTCCTTCTCGGTTTCGGAACGGATTGCCAGCCAGTCAGAGTGAGTGGCGAAGGCATTCCACTTCTGCTCCCGTTCCGCGAGGTTTTCCCATTCCAGGATGTAGTAAAGGTCGTTGTTGCTGTCGCCGATCGCGGCCGTCCAGAATCCGACCTGGCGAATTCCGAATCGCTCCCACATTTTCAGGGTGTGGTTAGAGAACCGGGCGTTGAGCGCCGGTAGTTTTCCGGGGTAGGCGTGATAGATGCGCAATTCATGGATCATGCTTCGATTTCCCTTGCTTGACGTTGGATTGGCGCTACCGGCATTCAGTAGCGTTTGGTGAGTGTCAGCGTGTCGCCTTCCCGACGCATCTCCAGCTTGCCGAGAAAGCTCATGCCGAGCAGGACGACTGGTATCGCACTGTTTTCATGCACGACGCCGGCGATATCGCGCAAGGTGATGTCGCCCAGCGTAACCTGATCGAGCTTCACCTTGTACACCGGCGTGACCCCGTTGGCGGTCTGCGAGTAGCCGCGTTCCCCGGCCAGATAGTTTACGCCGGCACGGCGCGCCTCCTCCACGCCCATCGCAACCATGGTCGCGCCGGTATCGACGAGGAAGCGCACGGCCGCGCCGTTGATGTTGCCGGAAGATATGAAATGTCCGTTCCTGTCGGCGGCCAGAACCACGGTGGCGCGATCGCTCTGCACGGACAGCGCGCTATACACGCCTTCTCCGATCCGCAGCCGCTGCTGTTTGCCGTTGATGGAAATGACAGCCTCATCGCTGCTGGCGCTGACCAGCGTGATCCCGGACCAGGTTTCGCCTGCCCGCAGCGTGCGCGGCTTGCCCTTGTCCACGACCAGCAAGGCCTTGCCCGGAAACAACGCCACGACGCTGACATCGAGTGCCCACGCCGGCGCGCTCAGCAGCAGAAGGCCCGCGACAATTCGCGTAACATTTACAACATTGAAGCGCATCAAAATCCTTCACCGATGAAACCGGTCGCAATCTTTCGCCATTCGCCCACGGAAGGTCCGGGCTATTTTGCCACGTATCTGGATGACCGCGGCCTGCCCTGGCGGTTGGTGGCACTCGACTGCGGCGAGGCCGTGCCTGCGGGTGTCGAAGCATTCAGCGGTCTGGTGTTCATGGGCGGGCCGATGAGCGTCAACGATGATCTGCCGTGGATTGCCCCGGTTCTCGAACTGATTCGCACGGCGATTGACGCCGGGGTTCCCGTCCTTGGGCATTGTCTCGGTGGCCAGTTGATGGCGAAGGCGTTTGGCGGCAGCGTCGGCCGCAATGCGGTCAAGGAGATCGGCTGGGGAGAGGTCGAGGTGGCCGATAACCCACAGGCGCGTGCGTGGTTCGGGCCGGACCTTACGCATTTCGAGTCGTTTCATTGGCACGGCGAAACCTTCACGATTCCGCCCGGCGCCGTGCGCATCATGGGCAACCGCAATTGCGAAAACCAGGGCTTCGTCGCCGGCAAGAACCTCGGCCTGCAATGCCATATGGAAATGACCGAGCAACTCATCGAATCCTGGTGCAAAACGGGCGCGGACGAAATCGCGGGTAGCCGGGACAGTCCGGCGGTTCAGCCGCCCGAGCAGATCAAGGGCAAGATGGAGGAAAAGATCGTCGCCATGCGCCGTGTGGCCGACCGGCTCTATGACCACTGGGTCGAAGGGTTGACGAGGACTTAGGACTCAGTGAAGATCGAAGTGCATTCGGTCGCAGTTGCGCAGAGCTTTATCGCTAAGTCCTGAGTCCTTCGTCCCGAGTCCTGCCCCTAATCCCTGAAATTGTCGAACTGGATCGGAAAGTCGGTCACGTTCTTTTTTACCAGCGCGATGACCTGCTGCAATTCGTCCCGCTTGGCGCCGGAAACCCGCACCGCGTCCCCCTGGATGCTGGCCTGCACTTTCAACTTTGCATCCTTGATCATCTTCTGCATTTTCTTGGCGAGTTCCTGGTCGACGCCGACCTTGACCGTGATGACCTGCTTGACCTTGTCGCCACTGACGGTTTCGACCTTGCCGCGCTGCAGGCTGCGAATGTCGACGCCGCGCTTGGTCAGTTTGCCGATCAGCACGTCGTAGACCTGACCGAGCTTGAAGTCGTCATCGGCAAAGACCGTCAATATCTTGTCGGCGTGTTCGATTCGGGCGTCGGAGCCCTTGAAATCGAAACGGTTGGTGACTTCCTTGTTGGCCTGGTCGAGCGCATTGCGCAACTCGACCTGATTGACCTCGGAAACGATGTCGAAACTGGGCATGGCCTGTTCCTCTCTCAGGATTCCTCAACCGTCCGACCAGGTGCGGCTATGGACGCGAATCTTATTTTCGTCCGCGCTTGGCGCCAATGCGCAGACGCAGCGCATTCAGGCGGATGAATCCAGCGGCATCGGCCTGGTTGTACGCACCCTTGTCGTCGTCGAAAGTGGCAATGCGTGAATCGAACAGCGAGTCGGATCGCGACGCTCGGCCCACGACAAGTACCGTGCCCTTGTAGAGCTTGAGCCGTACAGTACCGTTCACCGTTTGTTGCGAATTGTCGATCAGGCTTTGCAGCAACAGACGCTCCGGGCTGTACCAGTAGCCATTGTAGATCATGCGCGCATAGCGCGGCATCAGATCATCCTTCAGCGCCAGGACTTCACGATCCAGCGTGATGGATTCGATTGCGCGGTGCGCTTTGAGCATGATGGTACCGCCCGGCGTTTCGTAGCAGCCGCGTGACTTCATGCCGACATAACGGTTCTCCACGATGTCCAGGCGGCCGATGCCGTGCTTGCCGCCGATCTGGTTGAGTTTGGTGAGCACCTGCGCAGGCGTCATTTTCTTGCCGTTGATCGCAACGATGTCGCCCTTGCGGTATTCGAGCTCGATATGCTCGGGTCGGCCGGGCGCTTTTTCCGGCGATACGGTAATGCGCCACATCGAGTCTTCCGGCTCGAAGTTTGGATCCTCCAGGATGCCGCCTTCATACGAAATATGCAGTAGGTTCGCGTCCATGGAGTAGGGTGCGCCGCCGCCTTTGCGTTTCTTGAAGTCCACCGGAATGCCGTGCTGGTCGGCGTAGGCAAGCAGCTTGTCGCGCGACAGCAAATCCCATTCACGCCATGGTGCGATGATCTTTACGTCGGGCATGAGCGCGTAGGCGCCGAGTTCGAAGCGCACCTGGTCGTTGCCCTTGCCGGTCGCGCCATGGGAAATCGCGTCCGCTCCGGTCTTGCGGGCGATCTCGACCAGGTGTTTGGCGATCAGCGGGCGTGCGATCGACGTTCCGAGCAGGTATTCACCCTCATACAGCGCGTTGGCGCGAAACATCGGGAAGACGAAATCGCGCACGAATTCCTCGCGCAGGTCCTCGATGAAGATTTGCTTTACGCCGAATTTCTTTGCTTTCCTGCGCGCGGGTTCGACTTCCTCGCCCTGGCCAATATCGGCAGTGAAGGTGACGACTTCGCAGTCATAGGTGTCCTGCAGCCATTTCAGGATGACGGAGGTGTCCAGCCCGCCGGAATAGGCGAGCACGACTTTCCTGATCGGCTTTTCTGTTTTTTTATTCTTCACGTTTTCCCTTGGTTTGATTTGAATTACGTTCTGTTCGGATCGTCTTCCGGCTCCATGTCGCCTTCGAACACGCCGTCCACCCACTCGCCGATGACCGTGCGCCCTTCTGGCGTCCGAAACTGGCCATGACCGTGCGGCTGGCCCTGTCGCCACTGTCCTTCGTAAATGCTTCCGTCGGGCGCGTCGTAGCGGCCATCCCCATCCTGCAGGCTGTGCTTCCAGTCGCCCTCATAGCGCCCGCCTTCCGCGCGGGTAAGCGAGCCTTTGCCTTCTGCCCAGCCTTCCTTCAGCGTGCCCTCGTACTTGTCCGCCGCCTTGCCGTCGACGTACCACTGCAGCACGCCTTCGCCATCGGCGGTACCGTTCCTGCACTGGCCATTCCAGGTGATGGATTCGCCGGGTTGCGGGAAGGGATTGGCGACCTTGCAACCCCCTTTGTCCGCGATCCAGGAAACGTCGTTATCGGCGCACAATCCCGCGAGCGGAATGAGCAACGACAGGGCCAACGCCATGCGGGCAATGCTCGATCGAATCATGATTGCTCCTTCAGAGTGACTTCAATAGGGCAGACTCCGTGCATCCACCGGTTTCCGCAGCTTACTTCCGCCCAGTCCCGCATGCTTCGACAACGCCCGAGTGGAGGTGTTCTTCAGTTTGCCTCCGGCTTCTGGAGCCGCAGATACGCCATCGCCGTTATACGGTCGCGAAGCCTGTTTGCGTTGCGGCCGGATTGCGCCCTGAATATCCACATCTGCGGATGTTGGCCTTCACTGAAACAGGTGTCTTTGCTTTTTACTTGCGGTTCCCGTCAACTTTTCCCAGCAGCAGATACTCCATCAGGGCTTTCTGGGTGTGAAGCCTGTTTTCCGCCTCGTCCCAGACCACGCTCTGCGGGCCGTCGATCACGCCCGCTTCGACTTCTTCTCCGCGGTGCGCGGGCAGGCAGTGCATGAACAAGGCATCGCGCCCGGCAAGTTTCATCATTTCGCCATCCACCTGCCAGTCCTCGAAATCGCGCTTGCGTTCTTCGTTTTCCGCCTCGAATCCCATGCTGGTCCATACGTCGGTGGTAACCAGGTGCGCGCCGCGAGCCGCTTCCATCGGGTCGGCGAATTCCTCGTAGTTGTCCGTGCCGTACAGCCCGGCCCGTTCCGGCTCGACTTCATAGCCGGGAGGAGTGGAGACGTGGACATTGAAATCGAGCGCCTCGGCGGCCTGCAGCCAGGTGTTGCAGACATTGTTGGAGTCGCCGATCCACGCTACGGTCTTGCCCTGGATCGGACCGCGATGCTCGATGAAGGTATAGATGTCCGCCAGGATCTGGCACGGATGGTATTCATTGGTGAGACCGTTGACCACCGGCACCCGCGAGTGCGCGGCAAAGCGCTCGATGATGTCCTGCTCGAAAGTGCGGATCATGACGATGTCGCACATGCGCGAGATGACCTGCGCGGCATCTTCGACGGGTTCACCGCGACCGAGCTGCGAATCGCGCGTGCTGAGAAAAATCGCCGCGCCGCCCAGTTGGTGCATGCCGGCCTCGAAAGACAGCCGGGTGCGCGTGCTTTGCTTCTCGAAGATCATCACCAGGGTGCGGTCGAACAGCGGGTGATAGGGTTTGTAGGCCTTGAACTGCTGCTTGATCCAGCGTGTGCGCTCGAACAGGTGGTCGAATTCCTCGCGCGAGAAATCCTTGAACTGCAGGAAATGTTTTGCGGGCTGCATGCTGTTGCCGTCAGTTCGCCGTTGCCGCCACCGCGGCGTTGGCGCTCAGGAAGGACTGGATCAGGGCGCAAACACCCTGGATCAGCGTGCTGACCTCGGCATCCTTGAGGTTGAGCGGCGGCAGCAGGCGCACCACGTTTTCCGCAGTCACGTTGATCAGCAAGCCGGCTGCGAACCCCTGCACCACTAGTTCCCCGCATGGCCTGTCCAGTTCGATGCCGATCATCAGGCCCCTGCCGCGGATTTCTTTCACGCCCGCGGTCCCGGCGAGATTGTGCGCGAATCCTTCGCGGATTTGGCGGCCGATATTGCCGGCACGTTCAACCAGTCCCTCGTCCTCAATGATTGAGATGGTGGTGAGTGCGCACACGCAGCCGAGCGGATTGCCGCCGAATGTGGAGCCATGCTTGCCCGGGGTAAACACACTGGCGGCCGCGCCACGCGCCAGACAGGCGCCAATCGGAAAACCGTTGCCCAGGCCCTTGGCGAGCGACATCACATCCGGCTTGATGCCCAGATGCTGGTGGGCAAACCATTTGCCGGTGCGCGCCATGCCGGTCTGCACCTCGTCCAGCATCAGCAGCCAGCCCCTGGCGTCGCAGATCTGACGCAGCTGCGCGATGTAGCCATCGTCCGGAACATTGATGCCGCTTTCTCCCTGCACCGGTTCGACCAGGACGGCAACGATGTTCGGATTGCTGGCGGCAACCAGGTCGATCGCCGGCAGGTCGTTGTAGGGTACGCGTACAAAACCCGTCAACAGGGGCTCGAAGCCGGCCTGCACCTTACGGCTGCCAGTTGCGGACAAGGTCGCCATGGTGCGGCCGTGAAAAGCCTGCTCCATGACGATGATGGCGGGCGATTCCACCCCTTTTTGGTGGCCGTACAGTCGCGCCAGCTTGATTGCCGCTTCATTTGCCTCGCAACCGGAATTGCAGAAAAAGGCGTTGTCCATTCCGGACAGGTCGCACAGGCGTTCAGCCAGTTGCGCCTGTTCGGGAATTTCGTACAGGTTGGAAACATGCATTGCGCGTGCAGCCTGGGCGGATAGGGCGGCGACCAGCCGCGGGTGGGCATGTCCGACGCCGGTAACCGCAACCCCGCTGACGCAATCGAGGTAGCGTTTTCCCTGCAGGTCCCACAGCCAGGACCCTTCGCCGCGCGCGAACGCGATCGCCTGGCGGCCATATGTTGTCATCACGTGTTGCATCATGTCGCCTAGCCGGCTGTTTTCCCCGGCGCCAAAAAAGCACACGGCGGCAATAAGCCGCCGTGCGTGCCATTGAAAATACTCGAGTTTTCAGGGCCTATATTTATCCGAATCAGTGCGCGGATGCAAGCGCTTTGCCGTACTGCTGCCGGTAAGACCGACGCGGCGCGTCTGTGGCGCCTGTTGCGCGCTACTGCCTGCTTGCGCACCGCCTGTCGCCGTCATCGGCGCCGCAGCGGGAGATCGCCTGCGCACAGGAGGTAAATTGCTCGTCTGTCTGCCGCAGATTGCACCAGATGCCGTTGGGAGCGTCCCGATAAATTATAGTAAAACTTAAATTTATCAAAATGATATGACCCATCCGATGGAGCCGCCGAAGGATTTTGGTGCGCTGCAAAACATGGTAGGATGCCGGCGAACACAGAATCCGCAAACATGTCCGGCCCGCCCATAGCAGAAATTCTCATCGTCGGTGAAACCATCGCAGGCGAAACATTCCGGCCCAGCGACTGGGCCGAAAGGTTGTGTGGCTGCATGTCGTTGTTCGGGGAAGACCAGCGCATCAGCTATTCGCCCTATCTGAAACCGATCATCGCGTCGGGCATAAAGTGCGTCGTCGTCGACCGCCGCCTTGAGCAAATGAGCCCCGAGGCTTTCTCCTTCCTGATGGCATTTTGCGTCGACAACGAATTGCAAATCAGGGAAGGGCGGCACGAAATACGCCAGTCGCTTCAGGTTCGCAAGGGCATCCGGGTCGCGTAATCGGTTCTGGGCCGAACCGTATCCCAAACAAAAGGCCCGCATGTGCGGGCCTTTGCATTTTGCCTGGAGGCAAACCTTAGGACATGCCTTTGATCGCCGCAGCCAGGCGGCTTTTTTGCCGGGACACCGTATTCTTGTGGATGATGCGCTTATCAGCGATCGAATCGATGCGGCTTTGCGAGACCTGGAACTGTGCCTGGGCGGCCTTCTTGTCGCCGGCAGCAATCGCTTTTTTCACGTTCTTGATGGCAGAGCGCACTTCCGTGCGCTGACCGACGTTATGGGCGCGGCGTTTTTCTGCCTGACGAGCGCGTTTCTTGGCTGAAGCTATGTTGGCCATGGAGTCTTCCTGGAAGCGGGGACTGCGGAAAAGGGCGCTATGGTACTGGCCCGAATGGGAGTTTGCAACCAGATAGTGTAGTTTTCCCGCTTATCGCAGCCCGACCCTCGCCCGCGGTCCGCCTCGTACCCGCCGGGTTCGCCGGTGGCCTCGGTTACAATCCGCCGCATTGCCGCTTTCCCCGACACACGATAATGAATTTGCTCAAGGCCTTGGCGACCATCAGCAGTCTGACGCTGGTGTCGCGAATTCTGGGGTTTGTGCGCGATGCAGTCATTGCCCGTGCATTTGGCGCGGGACTGTATACCGATGCTTTTTTCGTGGCCTTCCGCCTGCCCAATCTGTTGCGGCGACTTTTCGCGGAAGGGGCGTTCGCGCAGGCATTCGTGCCGATACTCGGCGAGTACCGCACCGCCCGCAGTGCCGACGAGACCCGGCTGCTCGTCGATCACGTCGCGACTTTGCTGGGTATCGTGCTCGTTTTGGTCTCCGCGGCCGGAATCGTCGCGGCACCGGTGATCATTTATCTCACCGCGCCGGGATTCGCGGCCAGTCCGGACAAGTTCGCCATCACGGTCGAACTGCTGCGCATCACCTTTCCCTACATTCTCTTCATTTCGCTGACGTCGTTCGCCGGCGGAATCCTCAATACGTGGAGCCGTTTTTCGGTGCCGGCGTTCACGCCGACGTTGCTCAATGTCTCCTTCATCGTGTTCGCGCTATGGCTGGCGCCGTACTTCGATCCGCCGGTGCTGGCGTTGGCCTGGGCGGTGTTTGTCGGCGGCGTGCTGCAACTGGGCTTCCAGATTCCCTTCCTTGCAAGAATCGGCATGCTGCCTCGCATCCGCTTCAATCTGAAGGACCCGGGCGTCTGGAGAATCATGAGGCTGATGGGGCCGGCGGTATTCGGTGTTTCCATCGGCCAGATCAGCCTGGTCATCAACACCATCTTTGCTTCTTTCCTGGTTACCGGCAGCGTGTCGTGGCTCTACTATGCCGACCGCCTCATGGAATTTCCGACCGGCCTGCTCGGCGTCGCGCTGGGGACGATCCTGCTGCCAAGCTTGACACGAAGCTTTGCTGACAACACCGGAGAAGAGTATTCAAAACTGCTCGACTGGGGCCTGCGGCTGACGTTCATGCTGGCCTTGCCCTGCGCGTTTGCGCTCGCGCTGCTCGCGGTGCCGCTGATCGCAACTTTGTTTCATCACGGTGAATTCGGCGTGCAAGACGTGATGATGACCCGCAATGCGCTGGTGGCTTACAGCCTGGGATTGCTGGGATTGATCCTGGTCAAGGTGCTTGCTCCCGGGTTCTATGCCCGGCAGAACATCCGTACGCCCGTCAAGATTGCCGTGTTTACGCTCGCGGCCACCCAGTTGATGAATCTGGCTTTCGTCTGGCAACTGCGGCACGCGGGTCTGGCTTTGGCGATTTCGATAGGGGCCTGTCTCAACGCCGCTCTACTCTATTACCAGTTGCGCCGTCACGAAATCTTTCGGCCTCAGCCTGGCTGGGCCAAATTCCTGGCGAAGGTGACGCTGGCATCGTTTGTCATGTGCGCAGTGCTGTGGTGGGCCAAGGGGCAGGACGACACATGGCTAGCGGCTACAGTGTGGTGGCGCATGGGCCGGTTGGCCATGCTCGTGACCGTCGGTATCGCGACTTACTTTGGCAGCCTCTGGTTGCTTGGCTTCCGGCTGCACCAATTCGCCAAGCGCTCGTCGTAGCTTTTCCTTCGAAAGTTGCATGCCGCGCGCAATGCATCGTCCTGGTTTTCGTCTGGACCGAGCGCGGGTTGAGTGACAAACGTACCGCTAAAGAAAAGCCCCCGCTTTCGGCGGGGGCAAAGTGTACAACGCGCACAATCGTAGCGCGGTTAATTCCTGCGCTTGTCCTTGCCGTTTTTCCGGTCATCCTGATCGGAATCGTTCCGACCATGGCGCTTGAAGCCGCGCTTCTCCGTCGGAATCGTAAAGATCTTCAGCGCGGCGCTGCCTTCGATTTGCTGGCCTGACTTCGTCTTGCCTTTCAGTACGCCGTTCAGATCGCCGGTCTGGAAGTTTGCGACGTCACCCTTGAAGTAGCACACCATGTCCATGCGGCCGTCACGATTTATGTCCTTGGCGTTCTTGCGGCAGCGGTACAGGCTCTTCTCGAAACCGGTTTTGCCGAACGTCAGGGAGTTTGCGTCCGCTGTCGTGGCGTCGAAGCCGTCCATCGATAGGATCACGACGGTGATCGGATCCAGACCTCCGCGCTTGTCAAGATCGCGCTCTTCCTGATGCCAACGCATGACTTCGATCGGCACGTGTTTGGCCGACGAAGGCGGCGGCTGCACCGGGGGTGGCGATTGCGCAGGCGGGGTATCCACCGGCGGCGGCGTTACTACCGGCGGCTGCGCCGGCGGGGGAGCTGGATTGGGATCGCGTACACCGCCGATCACGAGCTGGTAGGTGCCGCCCGGTGTGGCAAATTCCATATTTTGCAGGACGCCGCCCTGATCTGCCCAGTGCGGATATCCGCTGACCACGACGTAATACTTGCCGGTGGCAGGCAGCGTCGAGTTGAAGATGCGAGGTTCCATTCCGGTCGCACATTCCGCGTCGCCCATCGCGCGCACGTTGCCCAAGGAATCAAAGAGGGCGATCAGGCTCGGAAAACCAGCGCAAGTCCCAGTTCCGTCGGCCTTCAACGCGCCGACGATCTGGATCAGAGGCGTATCCCCCTCGGTTGCGTCGAAGGAATAGAAATCAGCGTCCGTAGTGGCGTCGCCTGCGCTGTTGCCGATCGCGCCTGAAATGGTGAGTCCTTCGGCCGGTACTGAGACTGCTTGTGCGCTGGATAATGAATCGTTCGACTCAGCCTCAGAAATAGTAGCCGCAGAGGCGAAACCGGACGCTCCAAACAAACAAACGATCAAACCCCGCACTAACGGCGTAATCAAGCGCCGCTGCATTTCGGTATTCATGATTACTTTCTCCTGTTGGAAAACCTGATCTTCAATTACCGGGACCACGCATATGGAATACGCAATGTCCGTACCCAAACAACAGGAGAAAGAAACGTCCTTATGAGCGTTTTTATATTGGCTATTTGGTCAATGGGTTACGCTGATTGAATAACTCCGCTCGTCAGTGGAGCAGTCACTTACATGCCGATTAAATGCCGGTTGCGACGAGATTTGCGTCACGCGACGGATTTCGTCCGATGTGACGAAAAAAGGTGGGCCTCTCTCATTCTTTTTTTGTCGGCAAGCCGCAGAACGTATCGTCAACGACGAAAACGACAGGCGCAATGCAGCCTCGGGAATGGCATCAATCAAAGGTAAAAATTGCAGGTTCCCTATTTACTCGAGGGAGTAGGGTGAACCGTCCCGCCGGGCCGGTATCGCCGGAGTCCAGACCATCAATGCTTGCCGCGCATTGCATCGTCCACGATCTGGCGCGTGAGGTGTGGTGCGAACATTTCGATGAAGTCGTAGGTATAGCCGCGCAGATAGCTGTTCCTGCGGATGCCGATGCGTGTCGTGCTGGGTTCGAACAAATGACTGGCATCAATGGCCCGCACATGGGTATCGCGTTTCGGGTCGTAGGCCATCATGGCGACGATACCCACACCCAGCCCGAGTTCGACATAAGTCTTGATCACGTCGGCGTCAATCGCGGTAAGGACTACGTTTGGCGTCAATCCCTTGTCGGCAAACGCCTGGTTGATCTTCGACCTGCCGGTAAAGGCGAAATCGTAGGTGATGATCGGAAACGCGGCGATTGCCTCAACGCTGAGTTTTTTCACCTTCAGCAACGGGTGGCCGGGTTGCACCAGCACGCAGCGGTTCCACTTGTAGCAGGGCAGCATCACCAGGTCTTCGTAGAGTTCGATTGCCTCGGTCGCGATGGCGATGTCGGCCTCGCCTGAGGCCACCATTTCCGAAATTTGCGTAGGACTGCCCTGGCGCAGTGATAGCCGGACGTCCGGATACTGTTTGGTGAAGCGCTGAATGACCTGCGGCAGCGCGTAACGCGCCTGCGTATGTGTCGTGGCGATGGTAAGCCGCCCCTTATCCTCCTCTGTGAACTGCTCGCCGACCTGCTTGAGATTCTCTGCATCCTTCAGTATTCGCCCCGCGATATCAAGGATTGCTTTGCCGGGTTCGGTGACAGCGACGACGCGCTTGCCGTGGCGCACGAATATGTCCACGCCGAGCTCTTCTTCCAGGCTACGGATCTGCTTGCTGATGCCCGGCTGCGAGGTATGCAGGATTTCCGCCGCATTCGATAGATTGAGGCCCTGGCGGGCGACTTCGCAGATGTAGCGTAGCTGCTGGAGTTTCATGGGCTGTTTTTCGCAAGACCCGGGCTCGCTATCGGCCGAATCTAAATAAGAGAATCGAATTTAATACTAACAGAATAGTCGTAAGCAATATAAGGACTGTCGCTATCATCGCCATCGGCTATAACACGATGGTTGGTCCGCCTGGCGCAAGGGCGGCCCACAGTCTGCATAAAAATGGAACTCGGAATCGCCGTTTCAGGCTTGCTGGTCGGATTCATCGTGGGGCTCACCGGGGTCGGCGGCGGTTCGCTGATGACCCCGATGCTGGTCATGATATTCGGCGTTTCCCCTGCGACCGCCGTGGGCACCGATCTGCTTTATGCCTCCTTCACCAAGGGTGCGGGAGTCTGGGTGCACGCCCGGCGCGGCAACGTGGAATGGAAACTGGTCGGCATGCTGGCGGCGGGCAGCATACCGGCCGCACTGATCGCACTGATTGCGCTTCACCAGATCGGGGTAACGAGTCCGAAGGTGAGCGGGTTGATTACGGGATCGCTCGGGATTGCGCTGATCCTGACGGCGCTGGCCATCCTGTTCAAAGAAAAGCTGCAAGGCCTTGGCCGGCACGGCACCGGCAGCCAGTGGCGCGAACGCCATATCGTCCCGGCCACCATCGCTACCGGCGCGATCATCGGTGCGCTGGTGGCGTTGAGTTCCGTTGGCGCGGGCGCTGTGGGCGTCGCCGCATTGTTCTGGCTGTTCCCGTTGCTGCCGGCGTCACGCATCGTCGGCAGCGATATTGCCCACGCCGTTCCACTGACAGCGGTGGCCGGTCTCGGGCATTTCTTCATGGGAACGGTGGATTGGCATCTCCTCGCCAACTTGCTGATCGGTTCCCTGCCCGGGATTTATATCGGCAGCCAGTTAAGCGGCCGCATTGCCGAGCGCTGGTTGCGTCCGGCGCTGGCGGCCATGTTGGTGCTGGTCGGCGGCAAGCTCGTCTGGTAGGCGGCTCTTCGCCAAACCCGCAATTCGCATAAGGCAAAGTCATGTACGTTTACGATCAGGTAGACCGCAATCTTGTCAACGAACGCGTCGCGCAATATCGCGGCCAGGTGCGGCGTTTTCTCGCCGGCGACCTGAGCGAAGACGAATTCCGTCCGCTGCGCCTGCAGAACGGCCTGTACATGCAGCGGCATGCGCACATGCTGCGCGTGGCCATTCCCTACGGGCTGTTGTCTTCGACCCAACTGCGCATGCTCGCCTCGATTGCGCGTCGTTATGACCGCGGCTACGGCCACTTCACGACCCGGCAGAACATCCAGTACAACTGGCCGCAGCTGGAAGATACGCCCGACATCCTGGCCGATCTGGCTTCGGTGGAAATGCATGCCATCCAGACCAGCGGCAATTGCGTGCGTAATATCACATCGGACGAGTTCGCCGGCGTCGCGCCTGACGAAGTAATCGATCCGCGGCCGCTCGCAGAAATTTTGCGGCAATGGTCGACCTTTCATCCGGAATTCGCCTTCCTGCCGCGCAAGTTCAAGGTCGCCGTGAACGGCGCCGCGGAAGATCGCACCGCCACCGCATTCCATGACATCGGCCTGACCCTGCGCCGCGGACCCGACGGCGAAATCGGCATGAGCGTTCTGGTCGGCGGCGGCATGGGCCGCACGCCGATTCTCGGCCCAGTGATCCGCGAATTCCTGCCCTGGCAGCACATGAATACCTACGTCGAGGCGATCCTGCGCGTGTATAACCGCCACGGCCGCCGCGACAATCTGTACAAGGCGCGCATCAAGATCCTGGTCAAGGCGCTGGGGACCGCGGAATTCGCGCGCCAGGTGGAAGAAGAGTGGGCCCTGACCAGGGACGGGGCGGATACGCTCACCGCCGAAGAGCTGGCGCGCGTGTCGGCCTATTTCGCCACGCCCGATTACGCGTCGCGGCCCGGCAATGACGGCGAATTCAAACGGCAGCTGGGCGAAAACGTTGCTTTTGCTCGCTGGGCCGGACGCGCTGTCAATGCGCATCGCATCTCGGGGTACCGCGCGGTCGTTTTGTCGCTGAAGAAAACCGGCGCCCCACCTGGTGACGCAACCGCCGAGCAGATGGAGCGGGTGGCCGACTGGGCCGAGCGCTTCGGATTTGGCGAAGTGCGCGTTTCCCACGAGCAGAATCTCATCCTGCCCGACGTGCGCGCGAACGACTTGTTCAGCCTATGGCAGGAAGCCCGTCAGACCGGGCTGGCCACACCGAACCTCGGTTTGCTGACCGACATCATCGCCTGCCCCGGTGGAGATTTCTGCTCGCTTGCCAACGCCAAATCCATCCCCATCGCGCAGGCCATCCAGGAGCGCTTCGACGATCTGGATTATCTGCACGATATCGGCGAACTCAACATCAACATTTCCGGCTGCATGAATTCGTGTGGACACCACCATGCCGGCCATATCGGCATTCTAGGCGTCGACAAGGACGGCGAGGAGTGGTACCAGGTTTCGGTTGGGGGTGCGGACGGTTCGCGCGCCGGGCACGGCCGTAGCGCCATTGGCAAGGTCATCGGGCCGTCATTCAAGGCAGACGATATGCCCGATGTAATTTCCCGACTGGTCGATATTTATCTGGAGCAGCGCGAAGGTGAAGAACGTTTCGTCGATGCCGTTGCTCGCCTTGGCATTGCACCTTTCAAGTCCGGCGTGTACGGCACGCCGCTGCGCGCACTCGAGGGAGTCGCCGTCAATGCCTGAGATCATTCTGCGCGATGCCGTGGTAGCCGATGACTGGCAGGTTTTGCGTCTGGATGCGGAGCAAGCTGCCCCGGCCCTGCAAGGGCGCGGCATTGTTCCTCTGGCCATCTGGCTCGAGCGGCAATCCGAGCTTTCCGTGCGCGGCGATATCGGCGTGTGGCTTGCCGGGTCCGACGATCCGGCGAAACTGGCTCCGTCGCTGGCATTGCTGTCGCTCGTCGCGGTCGATTTTCCGAAGTTCACCGACGGCCGCGGTTATTCGATCGCCTATCTGCTGCGCTCGCGCTTTGCCTATCGCGGCGAGCTGCGCGCGATCGGCGATGTGCTGCCCGACCAGTTGTTTTACATGAAGCGAGTCGGATTCGATGCGTTCGCGCTGCGCGCCGACAAAGATATCCGCGAGGCCCTGCGCAGTCTGCAGCCGTTCACCGACGCGTACCAGGGATCGTGGGATAACGCGGTACCGGCATACCGCCGTCACGACCGCGCCTGGCCCACGGCCTCGACCAAGTCCTGAAGGCAGACCGCCCGTGCCCGACCAGCCCATCCTCTCGAAACCCGAATCGGTCTATCCGGCGGCGGCGCTCGTCGCCCGGCTCCAGGACCTCGTCCGGGAGTTTCACCATGTCGCGTTTGCCAGCAGTCTCGGCGCGGAAGACATGGTGCTGGCCGATGCAATATTTACCGCCGGGCTGCCAATTGCCGTGTTCACGCTCGATACCGGCCGACTGCCGCGCGAAACGCTGGATCTGCTGGATCGCATCGGCGAACGTTACACGGGCAAGGTGGAGGTATTCCGGCCCAACGCGGGCGCCGCCGACAAATATGTCACCAATCACGGCGCCAACGCCTTTTATGAAAGCGTCGAGTTGCGCAAGGGTTGCTGCCACATTCGCAAGGTGGAGCCGCTGGACCGGGCGCTGGCGGGTCGTGATGCCTGGGTGACGGGGCTGCGTCGCGCGCAGTCCGTCACGCGCACTGAATTGCCGTTTCGCGAGTTCGATGCCGTCCACGGCCTCATCAAATTCAATCCGCTGGCGGACTGGAGCGAAGCGCAGGTGTGGGCCTACCTGCGCGAACGCAATGTGCCCTACAACGCGTTGCACGATCGCGGCTACCCGTCCATCGGCTGTGATCCCTGCACGCGGGCGATCCGTCCCGGGGAGGACATCCGCGCCGGACGCTGGTGGTGGGAATCAAGAGACAGCAAGGAATGCGGGATCCACGTTTCACCGTTAGTCAAACCGACCGGGGAAAAGTCACTGTGAGTGCCGTATTGCAGATTGATGCGACGCGCATCAACCATCTCGACTGGCTCGAATCCGAGGCCATCCACATCATGCGCGAAGTGGCAGCGGAATGTGCCAATCCGGCACTGCTGTTTTCTGGTGGCAAGGATTCGATTGTGATGCTGAGGCTCGCGGAGAAAGCCTTCCGCCCGGGAAGATTCCCGTTTCCGCTGCTGCATGTCGATACCGGTCACAACTTCTCCGAGGTCGTTGCCTTTCGCGATGCGCGCGCGGCCGAACTGGACGAACGCCTCATCGTCGCGCATATGGAAGATTCGATCCGCAGCGGCAGGGTCAGGCTGCGTTCGGAGGACGAAAGCCGCAACGTCCACCAGTCGATCACCCTGCTCGATGCCATCGCGGAACATGGTTTCGATGCCTGCATTGGCGGGGCGCGGCGCGACGAGGAAAAGGCGCGCGCCAAGGAACGCATTTTTTCCTTCCGCGACGAATTCGGGCAATGGGATCCGAAAAACCAGCGACCCGAACTGTGGAGCCTGTACAACACGCGGGTTCACAAGGGCGAAAATATCCGCGTGTTCCCGATCAGCAACTGGACCGAACTCGATGTGTGGCAGTACATCGCGCGCGAGAAGCTGGCAGTGCCGTCGATCTATTACGCGCACCGGCGCCCGGTCGTGCGCCGGTCCGGCGGCCTGCTGCCGGTATCGGACCTGGTGCGGCCCAAGGCCGGCGAAACGGTGGAGACCGTGTCGGTGCGGTTTCGCACCGTAGGCGACATGACCTGCACCTGTCCGGTGGAATCCAACGCAGCGACCGCGCAGGAAATCATCGTCGAAACGGCAACCAGCCGTATTACAGAGCGCGGCGCGACGCGCATGGACGACCAGACATCGGAAGCGTCGATGGAGTTGCGCAAGAAGGAAGGATACTTTTAACGTGTCAGCGATCGAACACCTCTCTCCCGTCGATACCGGCATGCTGCGCTTTTCCAGCGCGGGCAGCGTCGATGACGGCAAAAGCACGCTGATTGGTCGCCTGCTGTACGACACCAAAGCGATATTCGAGGACCAGTTGTCGTCCATAGAGAAGTCCAGCAAGCGCCGCGGGCAAGACAGCATCGATCTTTCCCTGCTGACCGACGGCCTGCTCGCGGAACGCGAGCAGGGAATTACCATCGACGTGGCCTACCGCTATTTCGCCACGCCGTCGCGCAAATTCATCATTGCCGACACGCCGGGGCACGAGCGGTACACGCGCAACATGGTCACCGGCGCATCGACCGCTGACCTGGCGATTGTGCTGGTGGATGCGCGCAAGGGCCTGTTGACCCAGTCGCGTCGCCATGCGTACATCGCGAGCCTGTTGCGCATCCCGCATGTTGTGGTGGCGGTGAACAAGATGGATCTGGTGGACTATTCGCAGGAAGTATTCGATGACATCCGCAGGGCATTCGACGACTTCGTTCGCGACCTCGATTTCTATCGCGTCGACGCGCTGCCCATGTCGGCATTGCAGGGCGACATGGTCGTCGGGCGAGGCGAAAATCTGTCCTGGTACCGCGGGCAGACGCTGCTGGAAATTCTCGAGAGCGCCGAAGTGGCGCGATCTGCCGTGCACGGCAGTCTGTTCTTCCCGGTGCAATTGGTGTCGCGCCCGGGTGACAGCGGCGTGGAAGACGCCCGCGGCTATGCGGGACGCATCGAGTCCGGCAGCATCGGTAGCGGGGATCTCATTACTGTCCTGCCCTCGGGCCAGACGTCGCGCGTGCGCTCGGTACGCACGTTCGACGGTGCCGTAGAGCGGGCGCAGGCGCCGCAGTCCGTCACGGTTGTGCTGGAAGATCAGCTCGACATCTCGCGCGGCGAAGTGCTTGCGGCGACCGGGTCGTTGCCAATGGTGTCACGGGAGTTCGACGCGACGCTGTGCTGGCTGACGACCGAACCCTTCAATCGCGGCCGACGTTACTTGATCAAGCAAGGTACACGCGTAGTCAAGGCATTGCTCAGTTCTCCGCAATACAGGACGAACGTCAATACCCTCGAACGGGAGGCAGCGGACACATTTGTGCTGAACGACATCGGACGCATTTCAATCAAGACCGCACAGCCGATTGCGTTCGAGCCGTATCGGCGGAATCGCTCGGCTGGCAGTTTTATCGTCATCGATGAGACCAGCAACAATACCGTTGCCGCCGGCATGATCGAATGACATCGGACAACCTGCAATACAGGAACGCAAGATGACTTATGTAGTGACCGAATCCTGCATCAACTGCAAGCATACCGACTGTGTGGACGTGTGCCCGGTCGATTGCTTCGTGGAAGGGCCGAATTTTCTGGCGATCGATACGGACAACTGCATTGATTGCAGCCTGTGCGTGGCCGAGTGCCCGGTCGAGGCCATTTTTGCCGAAGATGACGTCCCCGAGGACCAGCGGGATTTCACCCTTATCAACGCGCAGGCGGCGAAATCCTGGGGCGCCATCAGCGAGAAAAAAACCGCTCCGGCCGACGCGGATCACTGGGCGCAGATCAAGGAAAAACGCGGCTTTCTGGAGATGGAGTGATGGGCAAGGTCTATCTCGTCGGTGCCGGGCCGGGTGCGGCCGATCTCATCACTGTGCGCGGGGCCGATCTGCTCAAGCGCGCCGACATCGTTTTTTACGACGCGCTGGTGCAACCGGAGATGCTCGCATTGGCAGCGGCTGCGCGGCACGTGGCCGTGGGTAAGCGTTGCAGCCAGATATCCACCGACCAGCGCTTCATCAACCGCAACCTTGTTGAAGCCGCCGCCAAGTACGACATCGTCGTGCGCTTGAAGGGCGGCGATCCAATGCTGTTCGGCCGGGCGCAGGAAGAGATTGAGGCGCTGGAAACGGCGCGTGTCCAATACGAAATCGTGCCCGGCGTGACGGCCGCTCTGGCGGCGAGTGCGGAAATCGGGGTGTCGCTGACGCAGCGTGGCGCGAGTCGTAGCGTCGTCTTCGCCACACCACGGGTGGGAGAAGGCGAGGATGTGAGCGACTGGGCGCCGGCCGTAGCCGGCGCAGATACGGCCGTGCTCTATATGGCCGTGGGAAAAGCACCGCAAATCGCCGCGATATTGGAAGCGCACGGCATGTCCGTCGCCACGCCGGTCGTGATTGTTGAAAGCGCCTCGCTGTCCTCGTCGCGCCATCTGGGCTGCACATTGCGCGGCCTGAAGAATGGAGCGGCACGAGGCCTGGCCGGCCCCGCGTTGATGTTAATCGGCGATGTTTATCGCGCGAGGGCGCACGCCCTCATTGCGGCAGAACTGATGAGCGCTGAATTCCCGCTGCAAGCGGCGCCGCATGGTTAGTTATCGGTAAAAAAATTGCATTTCGCCTCCCGGCGATGCCGGCGTCAGCCGGCTTTTTTTGACCTATATATGACAAAAAGAGATAACAAGTCTTATTTATATAGCAAATGGTCAACCTATTGATGGATTCCGCCGAACTCTGCGACCCGTTGCTCTCCGTCGCAGGAGCGAAGCGTTAGAACGAGTCACGCCCAATCCATTGCAGGGATGTGTTGAGCGGCAACACTTCATGCGGGCCAAGCGGATTACAGGCGCCCGCAAAACAATTCCAACTTCAGCCTCCGAACGATTGACTGCTTCGGTGCGCATTATTGAAAGCGTCATTAATCATGCAATCGTCTTATTTGTCTGCTCTGATCCGGGCGCTGGCGATAGCAATTATCCTGGCCTCCGCTCCGGTAGCGGCCCAGGAAGACATTTCGCAGCTCAAACAGCAAATCGAGGAACTCGAACGCAAGGTCAGGCTCCTGCAAGACAGACAGGCAACCGACACAGAGGCGGCCAGGACGCGTGTGAAGGGGGCCGATTTTGTTACGGCCGGGCACGAGGGTTTCGGCGTCACGTCCGGCGACAACGGATTTGAGCTCAAATTGCATGGCGATCTGCAAGTAGATTCCCGCTCATATCATGGCACGGGATCGCCCGGCACGTCGGGGACTCCGGCGCCCGACACGCTGCTGGTCAGGCGCGCGCGGCCGATCATCGAGGCTACGCTGTACGACATTTATGATTTTCGGATGATGCCGGATTTCGCAGGCAGCCAGACAGTGCTGTTCGACGCCTACGGACAGGCGCGGTTTACGCCACAGTTCCAGTTGCGCGCGGGCAAATTCAAGCCGCCCGTGGGCTTGGAACAGTTGCAGGTCGATGACAACCTGTTCTTCGCCGAGCGCTCGCTCGCAACCGATCTGGTCCCAATACGTGACGTAGGATTCCAGGTGCAAGGCGAAATCCTCGAGGGAAAAGTGGCGTACGCATTGGGGATTTTCAATGGAGTGGTGGATTCGG
>JBDTRK010000058.1:0-21724 GCA_039931685.1 Betaproteobacteria bacterium
TGCACGCTGGATTCAATACGTCGCTTCTGAACCCCTTTTCAGTCTGCTAGCCAAAAAAGTGCGGTTCTCCGCACTTTTTTTTTGGGGATTTTCGAGAAATGCCTTCCATCCGATTACCTGACGGATCGATCAAATCATTCGACAAGCCGGCCACCGTCGCCGAGGTTGCGGCGTCAATTGGCGCAGGGTTGGCGCGCGCGGCCCTCGCCGGGCGTGTCGATGGCAAATTGGTGGACACTTCTTTCGTCATCGATCATGACGCGGATCTGGCGGTGGTTACCGAAAAGGACGCCGACGGTGTCGATATTCTGCGGCATTCAACTGCCCACTTGCTAGCGCATGCCGTCAAGGAACTCTATCCGGATGCCCAAGTCACCATCGGTCCGGTGATCGAGGATGGGTTTTATTACGATTTTTCCTACAAACGCCCCTTCACGCCGGAGGATCTGACCGCCATCGAAAAACGCATGACGGAAATCGCCAGACGCGACATCAAGGTCGAACGCCAGGTCTGGAATCGCGACAAGGCGGTGGACTTCTTCAAGGACCAAGGCGAGGAATACAAGGCGAAAATCATCGCTGCCATTCCCGGCAACGAGTCGATTTCGCTGTATTCGCAGGGCGATTTCATCGACCTGTGCCGCGGCCCGCACGTGCCTTCCACCGGCAAGCTCAAGGTGTTCAAGCTGCTCAAGGTCGCCGGGGCCTATTGGCGCGGCGATTCGAAGAACGAGATGCTGCAGCGGATTTACGGTACTGCATGGGCCAGGAAGGAAGACCTCGACGCCTATCTTTTCCGCATCGAGGAGGCGGAAAAGCGCGATCACCGTAAACTCGGCAAGCAACTTGACCTGTTCCATACGCAGGAAGAAGCGCCTGGCATGGTGTTTTGGCACCCGAAAGGTTGGGCGATCTGGCAGCAGGTTGAGCAATACATGCGTAGCACGCTTTCCCGTCATGGCTACCAGGAGGTTCGTACACCGCAGGTCATGGATCGCTCACTGTGGGAACGCTCAGGTCATTGGGAAAATTACCGTGAGCTGATGTTCACCACGGAATCGGAAAAGCGCGACTACGCCGTCAAACCGATGAATTGCCCAGGTCACGTGCAGATATTTAATCAGGGGCTGAAGAGTTATCGTGATTTGCCGTTACGCTTGGCCGAGTTCGGCGCCTGTCATCGCAACGAACCTTCGGGCGCCTTGCACGGGATCATGCGGGTACGCGGCTTTACCCAGGACGACGCGCATATTTTCTGCACGGAAGACCAGGTGCAGGGGGAGGCATTGGCCTTCATCGACTTGCTGCAGAAGGTTTACGCAGATTTTGGATTCGACGAGATTCTGATCAAGTTGTCCACCCGACCGGCCAAGCGCATTGGATCGGATGACACCTGGGACACCGCCGAGGCGTCGCTCAAGGCGGCCCTTAACACAAAAGGGTTGAAATGGGACCTGAATCCGGGAGAAGGCGCGTTTTATGGTCCGAAAATCGAATTTTCCCTGAAAGATTCGATCGGCCGGGTGTGGCAATGCGGCACATTGCAGCTGGATTTCGCGTTGCCGGGCCGGCTCGGGGCTGAATATATTGCCGAAGACAACAGCCGGCGGCTCCCGGTCATGCTTCACAGGGCAATTTTGGGCTCAATGGAGCGTTTTATTGGCATCCTGATCGAGCACTATGCCGGGGCTATGCCGTTATGGCTGGCCCCCGACCAGGTTGCGGTTCTGAATATCTCCGAGCATCAGGCCGTTTTCGCCGGCCAGGTGGCCCGCCGCCTTGAAGAAGCCGGGTTCCGTGCCTTTGCGGACTTGAGAAACGAGAAAATAACCTATAAAATCCGCGAACATAGTTTGCAGAAGCTGCCTTACCAACTGGTTGTTGGGGATAAAGAGGTGGCGGCAGACGCCGTTGCCGTGCGTACCCGCAGTGGGAGCGATCTCGGTCAGATGCCGCTCGATGCATTCATTCAGCGACTGAATTCCGAATTGCCGCAGCCGGTATGCGCGGCTTAATTTTTTGATGGAGGCTTGCTTATAGCTCAGGACAGGGATGTCAGGATCAACGGCGAAATAACAGCGCCGGAGGTCCGGCTCATCGGTATCAAGGGTGAGCCAATCGGGGTCGTCAGTCTCGCCCAGGCGAATGCCATGGCGGAGGAACTGGAAATCGATCTGGTGGAAATCGCGCCAACTGCACAGCCGCCTGTCGCGCGGCTGATGGACTTCGGCAAGTTCAAGTACAGCGAGGCTAAAAGGAAGCACGAAGCCAAGCTCAAGCAGAAGCAGATTCAGGTCAAGGAAGTGAAATTCCGGCCTGGCACCGACGATGGCGACTATGCGATCAAATTGCGCAATCTGACCCGCTTTCTGGCCGAAGGCGACAAGACCAAGATAACGCTGCGCTTCCGCGGCCGGGAGATGGCGCACCAGGAATTCGGCTTCAAGTTACTGGAGAGGGTGAAGGCGGATCTGGAGCCGTATGGCGTGGTCGAGCAATTTCCGAAAATGGAAGGCCGCCAGATGGTCATGGTGCTGAGTCCGAAGAAAAAGTAGTGATTGGCTGGCAGTTGATGTTGCTGGACAACGAGTGACGAATGTCGCATCAGGGGTTGGGAGCCAACAGCCCGGGACATTCAGTCGGAATCGTTAAAACAAGTGATTCTCAGGCAACAAAGGGCCCCCTCGGGGGGACGCCTGGAGTCAAGCTAAAACATGAAGGAGTAATTCAGTGCCCAAAATGAAATCCAAGAGCGGCGCGGCCAAGCGTTTCAAGGCGCTCGGCAGCGGCCGGTTCAAGCGCACGCAGGCCAACCTGCGCCACATCCTCACCAAGAAATCGACCAAGCGCAAGCGCCATTTGCGCGGCAATACCGCTGTGAGTCCGTCGGACCACGGTCATATTCGATCGATGCTTCCTTACGCCTAACCGGAGACCACCATGCCAAGAGTCAAACGTGGTGTAACCGCGCGTGCGCGGCATAAAAAGGTCTTCGAAAAATCGAAGGGATTCCGCGGTCGTCGCGGCAACGTCTACAGGATCGCCAAACAGGCGGTCATGCGAGCTGGCCAGTACTCGTATCGCGACCGCCGCCGCAAAAAGCGCGATTTCCGCGCATTGTGGATCGTGCGCATTAACGCCGCCGCCAGGGAGTTCGGCATGACCTACAGTACCCTGATCAACGGCCTGAAGAAAGCCGCGATCGAAGTTGATCGCAAGGTCCTTGCTGACATTGCCGTCTTCGACAAATCCGCTTTTGAACGGATCGCGAGTCAGGCAAAAGCCAGCCTCGGCGCCTGATTCAGGAAAGCAAAGTCGAAAGGAGGCTGAGAGGCCTCCTTTTTTTATGCGGCGCCGGAATGATTCCGTCCGGTACCAGAACAAACCGGCATCTATTTAGGTCACAGCCGCGAAGCGATGGATAATCTCGACGTCATCATTGCCGACGCGAAATCGAGTTTCGACAGCATCTCCGACCTTGCCGCGCTGGAGCAGGCCAAGGCGCGTTTTCTCGGCAAGAGCGGGGCGCTGACGGAATTGCAAAAAGGCCTCGGCAGAATGTCCGCCGAGGAGCGCCCGCGGGCAGGTGCCCTTTTCAACAATGCCAAGGTCCAGATCGAGGCGTTGCTGCAGGCACGTCGCGAAGCCATCGAAGCGGTTTTGCTGGAAGCCCGCCTGGCGGAGGAAGCGCTCGATGTCACGCTGCCCGGTCGCGGGCGCGGACGCGGCGGCATCCATCCTGTGATCCGCACTTGGCGGCGCGTTGAAGAGATTTTCCGTTCTGTGGGATTCGATGTGGCCGACGGTCCTGAAATCGAAACCGACTGGCATAACTTCACAGCTCTCAACCAGCCGGAGAATCATCCGGCACGATCGATGCACGACACGTTCTACGTCGAGGGCGGTCTGCTTCTGCGTACCCACACCAGTCCAATGCAGGTGCGCTACGCTTGCAGTCACAAGCCGCCGATCAAGGTGATCTCACCGGGTCGTACCTATCGGGTCGATTCCGATGCAACGCATTCACCGATGTTCCATCAGGTCGAAGGGTTGTGGCTCGACGAAAACATCAGTTTCGCCGATCTGAAGGGCGTCTATACCGACTTCCTGCGCCGGTTTTTCGAGACCGATGAATTGCAGGTGCGCTTCCGTCCTTCCTTCTTTCCGTTTACCGAGCCGTCGGCTGAAATTGACATGGCATTTGCAAGCGGGCCGCATAAGGGGCGGTGGCTTGAAATTTCCGGCGCCGGCCAGGTGCATCCCAACGTCGTGCGCAATTTCGGGCTCGACCCGGAGCGTTATACCGGTTTTGCCTTCGGTAGTGGATTGGAGCGCCTGACCATGCTGCGCTATGGCATCGACGACCTGCGTCTGTTCTACGACGGCGATCTGCGATTCCTGCGGCAGTTCAACTGACATGGAGTTCTCCGAAAACTGGTTGCGCGCGCTGGTCGATCCGCAAATCGATACGAAGGAACTCGCCCACTTGCTGACCATGTCCGGCCTCGAGGTGGAGGAATGTCGCGATGTCGCGCCACCTTTTGACGGCGTTGTGGTCGGTGAGGTGATCAAGGCGGAAAAGCACCCAAATGCAGACAAGCTGACGGTCTGCCAGGTTGAAATCGGTGGTGCCGAACGCCTCAGCATCGTCTGCGGCGCGCCCAATGTCGCCGAAGGGATGAAAGTGCCGTGCGCAATCGTCGGTGCACGTTTGCCGGGCGCGGCGCCGGATCAGCCGTTTCAGATCAAGGTTGCAACCATGCGCGGAGTGGAGAGTCGCGGCATGTTGTGCTCCGCGCGCGAACTCGGCTTGTCCGATGATCATAGTGGACTGCTGAAACTCGCTGACGACGCGATCATTGGTCGCGACGTTCGGGACGTGCTCGCCCTGGACGACAAGATTTTCAGCATTAAGCTCACGCCCAATCGCGCCGATTGCCTGTCCGTACTCGGCGTGGCCCGGGAAGTGGCAGCCCTGACGCGGGCAGCTTTACGCCCGCCGCGAACTGCTGCGGTCGCTAGCGTGAACTCGGCCAAATTTCCGGTAAGGATTTCCTCGCCGGAAGGATGCGGACGCTTCAGTGGGAGGGTCATCCGCAATGTGAATGCGGCGGCGGCATCGCCGGAGTGGATGAAGCAGCGCCTGGAACGAGCAGGACAACGCTCGATCTCGCCGCTGGTCGACGTCACCAACTACGTGATGCTGGAGCTTGGACGGCCATTGCACGTCTATGATCTGGACAAACTCAAGGGCGAAATCGACGTGCGCTTCGGCCGCAAGGGCGAGCAGCTCAAGTTGCTCAATGAGCAGATCGTGGATCTTGATGAAGACGTGCTGGCCATCACCGATGCCAATGGGCCGATCGGCCTGGCTGGCATTATGGGCGGCGACAGCACCAAAGCCGATCTCGGCACCAGGAATATCTTCCTGGAAGCCGCCTTCTTTTATCCGGATGCGATAGCGGGCCGTGCGCGGCGCTACAATTTCATCAGCGATGCCTCGCATCGTTTTGAGCGCGGCGTCGATTTCGCCAACAACGTCGCCGGCATCGAACGCGCGACGGCACTGATACTCGAAATCTGCGGGGGTGAACCCGGACCGACCGTGGATACAGTGGCAAAGCTGCCTCAGCGTCAACCAGTGAAGATGAGGGTGTCGCGGGCGCGCAAGATCATCGGGGTACAGATTGCCGCTGACGAGATGGCGGATATTTTTGCGCGACTTGGTTTCGTATGTCGACGGGAAGGAAGCGGAGGTGACGAATTCTTCATCGTTACGCCGCCCAGCTATCGATTCGACATCGAAATCGAGGAGGACCTGATCGAAGAAGTTGCGCGCGTTCATGGCTTCGAGCGCATACCCGCCAATCCGCCGCTCGCCGCGGCAGGCATGCGGGCGGTGCCCGAGCGACGTCGATCCCTGCACGATCTGCGTGAGTACATGGCGGCGGCGGACTACCAGGAAGTCGTCAACTACAGCTTCGTGGATGCGGCATGGGAAGTGGATTTTGCCGGCAACTCGCAGCCCCTGCGGCTGCTCAATCCAATTGCGAGCCAGCTTGCCGTGATGCGCTCCAACCTGATCGGCAGTTTGGTCGCCAACGTTCGCTATAACTTGAATCGCAAGCTCGACCGGGTGAGGGTTTTCGAGATCGGCCGTGCCTTTTTGCGTGACGCCGGCGTAGCGGATGGCGAACTCGATGTAGCAGGCATTCGCCAGCCGATGCGCATTGCGGCGGCGGCTTTTGGCGCGGCGGACGAGGAACAATGGAGCTTACCCGGACGCGGCGTCGATTTTTTTGATCTCAAGAATGACGTCGAGGCATTGTTGAGTCCGGAACAGGCGCGGGTTGAGCCGGCGCTCCATCCGGCATTACATCCTGGCCGCAGCGCCCGCATACTGCTGAAAGGGACGCCAGTTGGCTGGCTCGGTGAGTTGCATCCACGACTGCAGCGCAAATACGAACTGCCGGCACCACTGGTCTTGTTCGAAATGGATGCCGAACCCTTGCAGGTACGCCAGCTGCCAGAGTACCGTGAAGTGTCGAAATTTCCACCCGTACGGCGCGACTTGTCGTACATATTTGACGAGAAATTTACGGTGCAATCGATTCTGGACAGCCTGAACCGGGCAAAAACGACCATAGTCGATGCTGTTTCCGTGTTCGACTTATACCGTGGCAAAGGAATTGAAAACGGCAGAAAAGGTCTTGCATTCCGGGTGTTATTGCAAGATACTCAAAAAACTCTGACGGATGCGGAAGTTGAAGCGGCGCTTGCGGTCTTGCGCGCCGTTCTGGAACAAGAATACGGTGCGAAGCTCCGACAATAAGGTGAATCAATGACTCTTACCAAAGCCGACCTGGCGGATCTGTTGTTCGAAAAAGTGGGATTGAACAAGCGCGAAGCCAAGGACATGGTGGAATCGTTTTTCGAGGAAGTACGTATGGCCCTGGAAAACGGCGACGGCGTGAAGCTGTCCGGATTCGGCAACTTTCAGCTACGAGACAAGCCGCAGCGCCCCGGCCGCAATCCCAAGACCGGCGAAGAGATTCCGATTACGGCGCGCCGGGTTGTGACGTTTCATGCCAGCCAGAAGTTGAAGGCGATGGTCGAGAAAAACTACGGTGGACAGCAGCAACCACAGCAACAGTCCTAGGGCTCCGCTGCCCCCGATTCCCGCCAAGCGATACTTCACCATCGGTGAGGTCAGCGAGCTATGCGGCGTAAAACCGCACGTCCTGCGCTATTGGGAGCAGGAATTCACCCAGCTCAAGCCTGTCAAGCGGCGCGGCAATCGCCGCTATTACCAGCACCATGAAGTGCTGCTGATCCGGCGCATTCGAGAATTGCTCTATGAGCAGGGATTTACCATCAGCGGGGCACGCGCGCGCCTGGATGAATCGGCTGTGCAGCTCAAACCGGCGGCCGCCGTCAGGTTCAATCCTGCGTTTCTTCGCCAGGAAATGCAGGGCTTGCTCGACTTCTTGCGCGAGTAACGTTCCTGTCATCGCTCCTGCTATAATCCTGCCGTAAGTTTCGGGGCGTAGCGCAGCCTGGTAGCGTACCTGCATGGGGTGCAGGTGGTCGGAGGTTCAAATCCTCTCGCCCCGACCAAAAAATTTCCGCGTCATAACCACTGACCGGCAGACTTTTAGAGAAGAATGAACGGACGGGAAGTGAAAGTTTCCAGTTCTTTCGTTCTTCGGGACGAAGCCCCTGCCGACCGATTCAGCCGATGCGTATTCTCCTGAGCAACGATGACGGGTATTTTGCGCCCGGCCTCGCCGCGCTCGCAGAGGCCATAGCGAAATTCGCCGAAATTGTTGTGGTTGCGCCCGAACGTGATCGCAGCGGTGCCAGTAATTCACTTACGCTTGACCGTCCGTTGATCGTAAGGCACTCCCACAACGGATTTATCTACGTCAATGGGACACCGACGGATTGCGTGCATCTGGCCGTCACCGGGCTTTTCGATGAATTGCCGGATATGGTGATATCGGGCATCAATCACGGTGCCAACATGGGTGACGACACGATTTATTCAGGTACGGTGGCGGCAGCGACAGAAGGGTTCCTGCTGGGAATTCCGTCGATTGCTGTATCGCTCGCCAGTAAATCGTCGGGTAACTATGCGACGGCGGCACGCATAGCATGCGAGTTGGGCGAGCGCTTTCGCGATCACCCCATGACTGGGCCTGTATTACTGAATGTGAACGTGCCTGATGTGCCATACGACCGGCTGGAGGGCAGGGAAGTGACAAGGCTCGGGCGGCGTCATAAGGCTGAAGGCGTGGTGAAGTCCACGAATCCACGCGGCGAGACCGTTTATTGGGTCGGCGCGGCGGGGGGTGCCCAGGATGCGGGCGCCGGCACGGATTTCCACGCCGTTGCACACAACAGGGTGTCGGTCACCCCTCTCCAGATCGACCTGACCCGGTACGGCAGTCTCGATCAAGTGCGCGACTGGTTGGTTGAGCCGACACAAGCATGATGCGGCGACGGCCTTCCTGATCCGATGAATAACCGGAACGCCGGTATAGGCATGACATCGCAGCGCACACGCATGCGCATGATTGAGCGCCTGCGAGACCAGGGCGTAAAAGACGAATTGGTTTTGAATGCGATGGCGGAGATTCCGCGCCACATCTTCGTCGATGAGGCCTTGTCCAGCAGGGCTTATGACGATGTGGCTTTGCCGATCGGATTCGGCCAGACGATTTCCAATCCATTTACGGTAGCGCGAATGGTCGAACTTGCGCGCGGCGGCCGTACGCTAAACAAAGTGCTGGAAATCGGCACCGGCTGTGGCTACCAGGCCGCGGTGTTATCGCGCGTGGCGCGCGAAGTCTATTCAATTGAACGACTGGCCGGATTGCTGTCGAAGGCCAGAGTACGGTTGAGAGGGCTGGGATTGCGCAACATCAAGCTAAAACACGGCGACGGCCATGCGGGCCTCAAGGAACACGGGCCGTTCGATGCGATCGTCATGGCTGCGGCGGCAACGCATCTTCCGGATACTTTGGCCGAACAGCTCGGTGAAGGGGGGCGACTGGTTCTTCCACTGGGAACACGCGAGCAGCGGCTCGTGCTGGTTGAACGCAACGCAGATGGTTTTGTGCAATCGGTATTGGATGAAGTTAAATTTGTGCCCTTGATCGCAGGGATATCGGCGTGATGGTAAATTTCGCTACATGGCGAGGGTCGGCAGTGGCGTTAATCGTGCTGACCGGTTTTCTTGCCGCGTGCCGCTCGACCCCGACCGCGGTGCCCGTCATAGAGCGCTCGCCGAACGCCGGACCGGCTGCGAAAGCGCGTGCCGTGCCGCCAGTCGAATCGGCACCCGCGGCAAACACACAATCGCAGGCGTCCTCCACGGCGCCCGTCAGTTCGCCAGCAATCGCTGCCCCTGTGATTACAAACGCGAAGCCGGAGCATCAGCCCGCGCCGCTTGATGAGCCCGAGACAAAACCTTATCGTGAAGGGGATTGGCGACCCGAATTTCACGTCGTCAAGAAGGGCGACACGCTCTATAGCATTGCGCTCGACTATGGTCAGGACTATCGGGAACTGGCGGCGTGGAACAATCTCGCCGATCCCGGGGTGATCAGGATCGATCAGCGATTGCGGTTATTTCCCCCTGACAGCTTTGGCGAGGCGACAATCGCCCAGCCGACGCCTCTTGCCGCTACCGTGACTGCACCGCTTTTCTCCGAGCCCAAGGCACGCAAGCTGCCCTACTCGGAACAGGCATTAGCGCAATTGAAGATGCCTTTGCCGGCGCTGGCATCGGTTCCACCTGTCGCCGCGCCAGCCAAGCCGTCGGCCAAGTCACCGACTGTGGTTGCGGCACCGCCGGCGCCGCCCACGCCCAAACAAAAGGATTCTCCGGGCGGAGACGGCAAGATAATCTGGGAGTGGCCTGCCCAAGGCAAGTTGTTGTACGGATTCGGACAGGGCCCCAACCAGAAAGGAGTGGGTATCGAAGGGCGTATTGGCCAGCCCGTGCTGGCCGCTGCTCCCGGCAAAGTGGTATACAGCGGCAGTGGATTGCGCGGCTACGGCAAACTAATCATCATTAAACATAATGCCTCATATTTGAGCGTATACGCACACAACAGCCAGATCCTGGTAAAGGAAGGCCAGACCGTGGCGAAAGGTCAGAAGATTGCCGAAATCGGCGATACCGACAGCGATCGCATGGCATTGCATTTCGAGATTCGTCGTCTGGGTAAACCGATTGATCCACTACAGTACTTGCCTGGCCGCCCCTCGTGAACGGTGGCACCCTGTGCGGTCAGGAGAAAGAAGCGGCGCAACCGGAAGCGGCAGAGGATGCAATTGCCGAGGACTAATTCAGTACCGATATCCTGCGTGACGTCACCCAGCTCTATTTAAATGACATCGGACAGAACCACCTGCTGTCCATTGAGCAGGTCAGGCACGTCCGCCCGGTCAAAGCAGGCGATTTCAGTTCACGACAGAAGTTGATCGAAGGCAATCTGCGGCTGGTTGTGAACGTAGCCAAGCCCTACAACGGCCGCGGCCTGCAATTGCTGGGCCTCATCTAGGCGGGCACCCCCCTGGGATCGATTCACGCGCTGGGGAAGTTCGATTCCGCGCGCGGATTCCGCTTTTCGACGTATGCGACATGGTGGATCCGGCAATATATCGGACGAGCCATCATGTGCTAGTCAAGAACCATCCGCCTGCCAGTGCATGCAATCAAGGAACACAATACGGCTCTGCGTGCAATGCCTCACCTCGAAACTCACTTCGTGCGCGACCCTTTTACGTAAGACGTTTCCCGTCCGGTTGATTGTAACGACCATCTTCGTTACCGGCCGGACTGTCAGCCCAGGGTCCGGACGGCTTCTCGCAAAGCTTTGAGTTTTTCCTCGCCACCATCGCGCCCATAGCGCAGGGCGACGTAGAGTTCTGCAATTTTTTGCGCTGTTTCGCGAATCTCCGGATACTGCATCGAAACGCGGGAGGCAAAGTCCTTTGGCCCTTCGCTGGGCCTGCGAAGGGCTCCGCGTTTGGCCATTGCTGCACAAAAAGAAAGATAGGCGCGCTGCACCGGATCCACGCGTTTCGCTTTGCCTCTGAACAACAACGCCAGCGACAGCGCCAGCACGATGCCGCCACTGACCGCCGTCAGAATGATCGCCATGTTCTGCCAGGTGACCTCGGCCAGACCAAATTGCGTCAGAAATCGAGATTGGCGATCAGGGTTGTAGCCTAATACCCACTGGTTCCAGGTATTGGCCACTGCGTCCATTGCGTAGCGCGCCCGCTTCAACCAGTCGAAGTTGTTTCTGGCCAGCAACGGCCGTTCCGCTTGCGGTACCGCGGCAGAAAGCCCGCGTTCGATGCGCAACGGCGAAACCGCTGCGGTCGGATCCACCCTGACCCAGCCCTCATCGGGAAGCCACACTTCCGACCAGGCGTGCGCGTCGGACTGGCGCACGACCACATAACCGTCCACCGGATTGATCTCGCCACCAAGATATCCCGTCACCACACGGGCAGGAATGTTTGCCGCACGCATGAGGAAGGTGAAGGACGATGCATAGTGCTCGCAGAAGCCGCTGCGGGTTTCGAACAAAAATGCATCCACGGGATCGCCGTTTAGTTGCGGCGGCTCCAGGGTATAGCGGAACGGCTGCTCGCGGAACATGCCCAGGGCGCGTGCCACGATATCGCGGTCGCTGCTACCTTGCTCGCGCCATAGCGCTGCCAAGGCACGGGCGCGGGGGGCGGCCGCGGGCGGCAGGCGTTGGGCAAGGCGCAGCGTGGCCGGCGATTCGTTGAGCCCGATGCGATATTGCGGCGAAGACTGCATGTCGTAACGTAATCGTTCGCGTACCAGCCGACGCGACAGCAGTTGAAAATCGGTCGTGACGTAGGCACCCTGCGGCACCATGAGCGGCATTTCGATCGCGAATATCCAATGCCGGTCATGCGGTTCCATGGTGACTGTGTATCGCTCGGGAGGGCCGATTGCTTGCACCCTCAATTCGCTGGCGGTCAGGTTCAGACCGGCTCGCCAGGTACGGCCGTCGAAATTCCAGAGGACCGGACCGCGCCAATAGAATTGGGAGGGATTCGCTGGCTGATTTTCAAATAACACCCTGAACGCGACCTCATCCGACAAACTCAGTGAACTGAGGTCTCCTGGCGCCATGCTCTCGGACAGTCCGCTTTTGCCCGAATAGTTGATCTGCGGCAGTCCCCAGAGCGGTCCTTGCACGCGCGGGAACAGCAAAAAAAGCGCAAGCATGATCGGAATGCCTTGCGCAATTATCGTCGCGGAATGACGCATTACAGAAATCAAACGCGGCTTGCCTGCCCGGTGCTGCAGGCTGATCATGGTCGAGGTAATCACCCAGACCACCAGCAACATGTAGAGCGCCGTCGGTATGGACTGCGAGTAGAAAAAATTGGTCACAACCAGGAAGTAGGCCAGCAGAACCACCACCATCGTGTCACGTGGTTTGGACATCTCCATGATCTTCAGAGCCATCATGACGGTCAGCATGGCCACGCCGACGTCGCGCCCGTACAACGTGCGATAAGAAAGGGCGATACCCGCGGTGCAAGCCATGGCCACGGCGACCAGAAAAAACTTGTTGGGCAACTTCAGATGCCGCCAGCCAAAATAGAATCGCGCCAGCAGCAGGATGGCGACCAGGCTCGGGATCCACGTAGGCAGATGCACTGCGTGGGGTGCGATGACCATTGCCAGAGAACCGAGGATGGCGCTCAGATTGACGATGTTCAGTTCGCGAGCGATCATGTTTTAAACAGGGCTAGGGCCTGCAGGCAGCGATCGCGATGCAGTGCGCCTGCATCCGGTTCGAACTGATTTCTCGGCAAGCGCAATCCATAGCGTAATCCGGCCGCGTCGGATTCGATCACCCATCTCGTCAGCCTGGACAGTTTCTCTTCCACGCCGAGTTGGTTGGGAAGGTCGGCAAAATCCAGCCACAGTTGCCCAGTTCCGCTGCCGGAGAATTGCTTGGATAAAAACACCTCGCTGCGGGCAAACACCTTCCATGCGATGCGTCGCGGCGAATCGCCAGGGTGAAACGTCCGCAGGCCGGCGAAGTCGTCCTCGCCGTTGGCCGTGGCCATTCCCTGTCCGTCCGTTGTTTGCGACGTCGGCAACGCAACATTGCCCGTTTCCGGAGCCGGATACACAAGGCAATACATGTCGAGGTCAAAAATAGCCCACGCATAAAACAGGCCGAGCGGATAGGTCGTGAAAATCCGAAAGCGGGGCGGATGGAGGATGCCGCGCGACGCAGCGGGTGTTCTGACTTCGACCCCCGCGCTGCCGCCGCCCGCAATGTCGAAGAACTGCGGTTCCCGGCCGGGCAGTTGGATGGCGAGGCTGGTTCGGGGAAAGGAACTGGAATTCTCGGTCTGTACGCGAAATCCGGCCAAATCGCCGGCAAAGACGGGACTGGCCTTCCCGGGGCGCAAAGCGATGCGCGCCAGGTTGCGCCAGGTGTGCAGCATGGAAACGACGCCGTTTCCGGCGAGCAGGAAAGCCAGCACATAGCCCAAGCTGAGGTTGTAGTTGATGGAGCCGATAAGCATCAGCAACAAGGTGACGGCGAACATCAATCCGCCACCGGTAGGAAGGATGTATACGCGGCGCTGGCCCAGTACGATCGGCCCGGCTTCGGGGCCTTTTGGCGGGAAAATCCAGTCGCCTATGCGCTCCCGAATCGAAGGCGAAATGAGCGGCTGCGACCCAGCCACGCCAATCGATGCATGTCGATTTGCATCGCTGTTCACACCGCGCTCCTCACTCTTATGGGATGGGTACTTCCGCGATCAGTCGCTCAGCAACCTGTCCACTGCTGATTGAAGCGTAGCCCGCTACCGGATAAAGGCGATGGCTGACCACGCTTGGCAATACTGCCTGCACGTCTTCGGGAATGATCTCGCGCCGATCATCCATGAATGCCCATGCGCGTGCAGCGTTGAGCAGCGCCAGTCCGGCTCGCGGCGAAAGCCCATTGACGAAATCTGCAGACTGCCTGGTGTACTGGATCAGGGATTGCACATAATCGAGCAGGGCAGGCGAGGCAAAGACTTTGCGAGTCTGTGCTTGCAGATTCAACAGGTCCGCAGCGGAAAGCGCCGGTGTGAGGTTGGCGATCATGTCGCGGCGCTCGCGGCCTTCGAGCAGCGTGCGTTCGGCGGCAACGTCCGGATAGCCCAGATGGATACGCATGAGGAAACGATCGAGCTGGGATTCTGGCAACGCAAAGGTGCCTACCTGATGCGACGGATTCTGGGTAGCGACGACAAAAAAAGGTTCGGGCAACGGGCGGGTCTGGCCTTCGGTGGTAACTTGATGCTCCTCCATTGCCTCCAGTAGCGCGCTTTGCGCCTTTGGCGTCGCCCGATTCACCTCGTCCGCGAGAATCAACTGTGAAAATACCGGGCCTGGATGGAATTTGAACGCCGAAGTGTCCCGGTCGAATACCGACACACCCAATATGTCGGCAGGCAGCAGGTCGCTGGTAAACTGGATGCGCTGAAAATCCAGGCCCAATGACCTGGCCAATGCATGAGCGAGTGTGGTTTTGCCAACGCCTGGCAAATCCTCGATCAGCAAATGCCCGCGCGCGAGAACGCATGCAACTGTCAGGCTAATCTGGTGTTGCTTGCCGAGGATTATCCGGCCTACCTGTGCGACGACTGGAGAAAGCAGATTGGGCATTCGATATCAGGAAGCGTAAGAAAATGTTTGCAGCGTAACGGAATGACCTGGAATGCTACGCTCACATTGTGCGTTACTAGTTTACATCAGCGGCGGAAAATCCCGATGAGGGTGGTGATCCAGGTGAGGAACCGGTCAGGCTCTTGACAAGATGTCTTGTCGTGGGATCGCCGGGCACAGGCGCGATGCTGAATCCCAGCGCGTTCATGAGCCCCAGCATCCTGTGGTTTGCGCTCATTACGATGCCCTCCATGGACTGCAGCCCACGGGTTCTGGCCGTCTTCACGAGGGCAAGTATCAGGATCGATCCCAGGCCGCGCTGCTGCCACGCGTCAGCGACCGCGATCGCGAACTCGCAACTGGTTCCGTCCGGGTTGACCACATAACGCGCAACGCCGACTTCGGACTCCTGGCCATTTTCACAAATCACTGCAATCAGTGCCATTGCTTTGTCGTAGTCGATCTGCGTAAATCGGTTGAGCATTGACTCATCCAGTTCGCGCAACACCCCCATGAATCTGAAGTATCTTGATTCATTTGAAAGCTTTTGCACGAATTCCTTCTCTATTTGCCGGTCTGACGGTTGAATCGGACGCACGATGACACGTGCGCCGTCGCGCAAGGTTAAATGTCGCACCAGTTCCGATGGATAAGGTTTTGCCATCACTGAAAATTAGAAGACGGCCATCGATTTGCAAATCGTGGACATTCCCTAACGCGATGAATAAGATGCATTGACAAAAATGCGGAGCTCACGACAAGCGTATGGCAACGGCGTTCATCCATCACACTGATTGCATGTTGCACGACATGGGCGTGCAGCATCCGGAATGTCCCGCTCGATTGACTTCGATTGAGGATCATTTGCTCGCCACCGGACTGATGCAACATTTGATATGCGAAGCGGCTCCCAAGGCATCACGAGAGCAACTGTTGCGAGCGCATGATGGCGGTTATATCGATTCGCTGTCGAGCGCGTCCCCGCATAACGGGCTGATCCACCTGGATCCCGATACCGCGATGAATCCCCACACGTTATCCGCCGCACTTCATGCCGCGGGTGCAGTCGTCAGGGCGACTGACATGGTGCTTGATGGCGAAGTCGAAAATGCATTCTGTAATGTACGGCCGCCGGGGCATCACGCTTGCCGTAATCATGCGATGGGATTCTGCTTTTTCAATAATGTCGCTGTGGGTGCCGCCCATGCGCTTGAAAAGCACGGCATTGAGCGTGTTGCGATAGTGGATTTTGACGTGCATCACGGCAACGGAACAGAGGATATTTTCGCCGATGATCACCGGGTAATGATGGTTTCGACGTTCCAACACCCGTTTTATCCTTATAGCGGCACAGAAAAAGTCTCGGACTTGATGATCAATATCCCGCTTGCGGCCTACAGCGGCGGGTTGCAGTTCCGTCAAGCCGTGGAGCAAAAATGGCTTCCGGCACTTAATGAATTCATGCCGCAAATGATCTTTGTGTCGGCCGGGTTTGATGCGCATCGGGATGATGACATGGCCTCATTGAGTCTGGTCGAGGATGACTATGCCTGGGTGACTAAACAAATAGTCGCAATGGCCGGTCGCCATGCGAAGGGACGCCTGGTTTCAACACTCGAAGGCGGCTATGACCTGCCGGCCCTGGCGCGCAGCGTCCAGGCTCACATCAGGGAATTGTGCGGGATCTGAGAGGGTGAAGCAGGTGCGTCGCCGTCTATGGACGGTCGCAGGTCCGATGCGGATCAAGTCTTTGTTTCCACAAACTGGGAAGCCATGAAGCCAATCAGGATCGTGCTGGCGGATGATCACAATCTCGTGAGATCTGGCCTGAAATCGTTGTTGTCGGGGATGCGCGGGGTAGAGGTCGTGGCGGAAGCGACCAATGGCAAAGAGGCCGTTGCGCTGGCGGGTTCGTCCAATCCGGACGTTGTCCTGATGGATATCGGAATGAAGGAATTGAACGGCATCGAAGCGGCGGCAATCATTGCGCGCGAGAATCCTTCGGTGCACGTCATTATTCTGTCCATGCACGATACTCAGGACTTCGTTTCCCAGGCCTTGAAAGCAGGCGCTGTTGGCTACGTGCTGAAGGATGCGGCGCCTCTGGAGTTGGAGTTTGCGCTGCAGGCCGTAATGCAGGGGGAGACTTATTTGAGCCCTCGGGTTTCGAGCCAGGTAGTTCAGTCCTATATCCGTCCGCCGGATGCCGAATCCGGACTCGAGGCGCTCACCGCAAGGCAGCGTGAAATTCTGAAGGCCATTGCGACCGGCCGAACCACCAAGCAGATTGCGTACGACCTTGGGCTGAGCATCAAGACGATCGAAACCCACCGCGCGCAGATCATGGAGCGCCTGAATATTCACGATGTCGCCGGGTTGGTGCGATTCTCAATCCGGATCGGACTAATAAGCGCAGATTATTAATTATATATCAATAATATAAACTATATTTCCAATAATTTACATTAGAAAAGTATTCTACCGGACTAGCGTAGTCCATGATCAACATTCGTGTTGACGTAGTCCTCACCTCAGGTTTTTCGCAATCCGAATGCCGAGTTGCCCGATATGCCGAATACCCTTTTATTCTGAATATTACGCTAATGGCGTGCGCGCCCCTGGTAGCTGGACGCGGGATCCGGGCCCGATCCGGGCTGAGGCAGCAAGGGTGGCTCAATTGGTCAAAGTCATGCTGGTTGACGACAATGCGTCCTTTAGGACGGCTGCGGAGCAGTTTGTTACGGAAGTTTGCGGTGCGAAAGTCATCGGACAGACCGATTCCGGGGAGGCCGCCGTGGAAATGGCGCTGCGCCTGCGTCCGCACTTGGTATTGATGGATCTTTCCATGGGCGGGATAAACGGCATCGAGGCTGGAAAACGCATCAAGGCAGCCGATGCCAACATCAAGGTTGTCATTCTCACACTCAATAACGGAAAGGAATATCGA
Source organism: Betaproteobacteria bacterium (assembly GCA_039931685.1). Lineage (GTDB taxonomy): Bacteria > Pseudomonadota > Gammaproteobacteria > Burkholderiales > JACQAP01 > JACQAP01. The sequence goes on from JBDTRK010000058.1 coordinate 17,688, forward strand.
GACCTCGCCCAATCGCTGGCGCTGGACGGGTTCATTTCCAAAACCGACTTCACTACAGTCGTTTGCGACGTAATCGCGGCGCTCTAGGATGCTTCATGGCTCCGCCGGTTCCAGACCTCAACCAGCTCGCGGGATGATCATCGCAGCGGCGACGTCGCGCCCCTCTTCGGCAAGAATGTTATAGGTACGGCAGGCTGCCCGGGTGTCCATCACCTCAGTGCCGATACGAGCGGCCGAAAGGCGTGCAAGGAGTTTCGCGTCCGGGAAGCGCAGGTGTTCGCCCGTCCCAAACAGCACCAGTTCCGGTTTCATCAATGCCAGCGTCTCTATGTCTTGCGGCGCCATTGATGCAATATCCAGCACATTCCAGTTCTTGACGATTGTTTCCGGCGTTACCACCAAGCTGGATTCATAGCGTACGCCGTTCACCGTCACATAGCCCTGACCGTAAGCCGTAATGGTATTGCGGATCGAATGGCGTGAAAGATGCAATTTCATGTGAAGAGCGCTTTGCTGGGTCGCCCACGATCCGGTAGCATGGCGGCTTTCTATATAATGAACAGTCGGTTAGGTTTTCCGGCTGGACCAAGCCCTTCGATCATGGCCGAGTTTTCCCGTATCAAACGCCTTCCCCCATACGTGTTCAACATTACAGCGGAACTCAAGGCTGAAGCACGTCGTCGTGGTGAAGACATTATAGACATGAGCATGGGCAATCCGGATGGCGTAACGCCGAAGCACATCGTAGACAAGCTTGTGGAGGCCGCGCAACGCAACGATACGCATGGCTACTCCATGTCAAAGGGCATTCCGAGGCTGCGTCGCGCCATTTGCAACTGGTATCAGACGCGCTTTGGCGTAGAGCTGGATCCGGACAGTGAAGCCATCGTCACAATCGGATCCAAAGAGGGGCTTGCCCACTTGATGCTCGCCACGCTCGATCACGGCGATACGGTACTTGTGCCCAACCCAAGTTATCCAATCCATATTTACGGGGCGGTCATTGCCGGTGCCGACATACGCTCGGTACGCATGACGCCTGGCGTGGACTTCATCCAGGAACTGCAGCGCGCCATTCGGGAATCAATACCGAAGCCAAAAATGATGATTCTGGGATTCCCCAGCAATCCGACGGCGCAGTGCGTGGAGCTCGAGTTTTTCGAACGCGTGATCGCGCTGGCGAAAGAGCACTCAATTCTGGTGGTGCACGATCTGGCGTACGCAGACATCTGCTTTGACGGTTGGAAAGCGCCTTCGATCATGCAGGTTCCGGGTGCTCGCGATGTTGCAGTGGAGTTTTTCACCATGAGCAAGAGCTACAACATGGCTGGCTGGCGTGTGGGCTTTATGGTTGGTAACAAGGAACTGGTGTCTGCTCTTGCGCGAATCAAGAGTTACCACGATTACGGCACTTTTACGCCGATTCAGGTGGCGTCAATTGCCGCGCTCGAGGGGCCGCAGGACTGCGTGCGGGAAATTCGTGAGAAATATCAGAAGCGGCGCGATGTGCTCTCCAGGGGCTTGCATGAAGCCGGGTGGATGGTGCAGGTCCCCAAGGCTTCAATGTACATATGGGCGGAAATCCCCGATCCGTACAAGCAGATGGGGTCGCTGGAGTTTGCCAAGAAGATACTGTCGGACGCGAAAGTGGCTGTGTCGCCGGGCATCGGTTTCGGGGAGTACGGGGACGCCTATGTGCGTTTTGCACTGATCGAGAATGAATCTCGCACACGCCAGGCAATACGCGGCATCAAGGAGATGTTCCGCAAGGACGGCCTTCTGGGCGCTGCAACCCCGCTGCGGGTAGCGGGCTGACCAGTTCAATGGGTGCCACGTTCGGGCGCCGTGCGCCCGATAATTTTTATGCGAAGGGCGGATATGGCGGAGGGGACGCTGCGCGTCGTTCAGGTCACGGGCGCAAAGGGGCAGGTGGAGGAGTCGCAATGGCTGCTTGCAGCAGAGCGCGTGCACAGGCAGTTGCGACCCCAACTTCCGGTGGACTATGCGCAGAAGATGCGAGAAGTCTTTCGCGGCGGCGGCGAAATGTGCGTGGCAGTCAGCGCCGACAAGGTCATCGGACTCGCGGTGTTCCGCGAGTTTGAGAATACACATATTGGGCGCCGATTCTACGTCGACGATCTGGTGACAGACGAATCCAAGCGTTCCATGGGCGCCGGCCGCGCGCTGATCGAGTACCTTGAAGCGCTTGCCCGCGCTCGTGGTTGTCCGGGGCTGGATCTCGAGTCCGGCACCCACCGCACACGCGCCCACCGCTTCTATTTCAGACAGGGTTTCTCGATCACGGCGTTTTCCTTCCGAAAAGAATTGCCATGAAACCCATTCATGTTGGCCTGCTGGGAATTGGCACCGTGGGTGGCGGTACATTCGCGGTACTTCGCCGCAATCAGGAGGAGATCAGCCGTAGAGCCGGCCGCGGCATTCTGATCAAGATGGTTGCCGACAAGGACATCGCCAGGGCGCGCAAGCTCGCCGGCGATAGTGCCGAAACGACAGATGATGCGTTCGCGCTGGTGAGCAGGCCGGATATAGACATCGTGGTGGAGTTGATCGGCGGCACCAAAGTCGCGAAAGATTTGATCCTCGCGGCCATCGAAAATGGAAAACATGTGGTGACGGCAAACAAGGCCTTGCTGGCGCATCACGGAAATGAAATATTCCTTGCCGCACAGAAGAAAGGCGTGATGGTCGCATTTGAGGCCGCTGTTGCGGGGGGTGTTCCGATTATAAAGGCATTGCGCGAGGGTCTGAGTGCCAACCGAATCGAGTGGATTGCCGGAATCATCAACGGAACATCCAACTTCATACTGTCGGAGATGCGCGAGAAGGGATCGAGTTTCGGCAAAGTGCTCGAGCAGGCGCAATCGCTCGGGTATGCCGAAGCCGATCCGACTTTCGATATCGAAGGCATCGATTCCGCGCACAAGCTGATGATCATGGCGGCTATCGCGTTCGGCATCCCGATGCAATTCGACAAGGTTTACACCGAAGGTATCTCCAGGCTTACGCAGGAGGATATTCGCTACGCGGAAGAGCTTGGCTATCGCATCAAACTTCTGGGTATTACCCGGCGAACAGCCAAAGGCATTGAGTTGCGAGTCCACCCGACGTTGATTCCGTCAAAGCGCCTGATCGCCAACGTTGAGGGTGTCATGAACGCCATACTCGTCAAGGGCGATGCGGTCGGGGCCACGCTTTACTATGGTGCAGGTGCAGGTGCCGAGCCAACAGCATCAGCAGTTGTTGCTGACCTCGTTGACGTCACCAGAATGCATACTGCCGATCCTGAACAACGCGTTCCGCATCTTGCATTCCAGCCAGACCGGATGTCGGATCTGACAATTCTGGCGATGGAAGATGTGGAAACATCCTACTACCTTCGCCTTCGCGTCCTCGACCGCCCCGGCGTGCTGGCGGACATCACGCGAATTCTCGCGGATGGATCGATTTCGATCGATGCAATGGTGCAGAAAGAGCCCAGCGAAGGCGAAGAGCAGGTGGATATCATCATGCTTACCCATTTGACCGTGGAAAGAAACATAAACGACGCGATCAAACGCATTGAATGCCTGCCGTCTATTTTCGGCAAAGTCACCCGCATCCGCCTCGAAGAACTCGGACGAAACTAAACCTGATATGACCAATCACTACACCGGTTTGATCAATCGCTATCGCGACCGCCTTCCAGTCGGCGCCAGCACCCCAGTAATTACCCTCAATGAAGGTAATACCCCGCTAATCGAACTCATCAATCTGCCGAAAAAAATCAGAAAGAACGTACGCGTTCTGGCCAAATTCGAAGGTTTGAATCCGACCGGCTCCTTCAAGGATCGCGGTATGACCATGGCGGTGACCAAGGCCGTCGAGGCCGGTGCTCGCGCCATCATTTGCGCATCCACCGGCAATACTTCGGCGTCGGCGGCGGCTTATGCGGCACGCGCCGGAATCGCCTGTTTTGTCCTGATTCCGGAGGGCCAGATAGCGCTGGGGAAATTGTCGCAGGCGATGATGCACGGATC